>DAOOUZ010000116.1:0-3454 GCA_035369785.1 Candidatus Cryosericum sp.
TGAGGCGCCATTGCCTCAGCCCCTTTCGCACATCTCTCTCCTCCTTGCCGCAGTCCTGCCACTGTCTATACTACGAGTGTATGCTCTGCGTTGCTGCTGCAGAGAAAGGTTCTTCGAGCTGACTTGCCTGCGGCGTGAGCCATGGTGAGCAGCCGTTAGGGTGCGGTGGGAAACTGCCGTGCCTCCCATGATGGAAAGGAGAAACGATGAAACGAGGTCTTGCGAGTCTGCTGGGCCGCCGCACGCTCGCGGCGGTACTCATCCTTGTCCTGGTGTTTGGTGTGATGGCCGTCCCCGTTCGTGGCGCTACGGCCTCTGACATCGCCGGTCGCCCGGACCAGGCCATCCTGGAACGGGTCATTGCTGCAGGGTACATGAAGGGCTATCCGGATGGCACCTTCCGTCCGGAGGAGCCTGTCACCCGCGCTGAGTTCGCGGTGTCGCTGGCACGCTCCGCAGGACTTGACCCGGTCACTTCCCCTGCGAAGACGTTCCGGGACCTCCCGGCGAACAACTGGGCGGCTCCTCTTGTGTACGCGGCCGTGGCGAAGGGCTGGGTCTCCGGCTATCCGGACGGCACCTTCCACCCGGACGGCAACATTACGCGCGAAGAGTCGATGGCTATGGTCGCGCAGCGCATGGGATTCGAAATCCGTGGCATGGCGACGCATACCATTCTTGACAAACTGACTGACGCGGACCAGCTGTCGCAGTGGGCACGGACGGCCGCTGCCGCATGCATCCAGGAAGGCATGGCGAGTGACGTGACGAAGCCGACGATGGCCATCAACCGCGCCCAGGCTGCGGCGTACTTCCCCCGCATGATGGATTACAAGGAGCCGGAAACGCAGTCGATGGTGCTGGCGACAACGACGTCCACGTACGACTCCGGCCTGCTGAACTTCATCGTGCCGATTTTTGAGAAGGCCAACCACGTCAAGGTCAAGATCATCTCTGTTGGCACCGGACAGGCCATTGCCACAGGCCGCAAGGGTGACGCCGATGTTTTGCTGGTCCATGCGCGTGCCCAGGAGGACCAGTTCATGGCGGATGGCTTCGGCCTCTTCCGCAAGGACGTGATGTACAACGACTTCATCATTGTGGGCCCTGCTTCCGATCCCGCGGGCATCAAAGGCATGACCGACGCCACCGCGGCGTTCAAGAAGCTTGCCGCCTCCGGCTCGACGTTCATCAGCCGCGGCGACAAATCGGGCACGAACACAAAGGAGCTGGACATCTGGAAGACGACGGGCATCGACCCGGCGGGCAAGCCGTGGTACCTCAGCGCAGGGCAGGGCATGGGCGAGGTGCTCATGATGACAGACCAGAAGCAGGCGTACACACTGAGCGACCGGGCCACGTACCTCGCCTACCAAAAGCAGGGAAAGATCAACCTTCCGATTCTTGTCGAGGGTTCCCAGGGACTGTTGAACCCGTATGGGCTCATGCCTGTCAACCCGGCCAAGTATCCGACGGTCAAGGTTGACCTGGCTGTCCGCTTCTGCGACTTCATGACGGGTCTTCCGGGGCAGGAACTCATCAAGAGTTTTGGTATCGCGGACTACGGCCAGACCCTGTTCTTCCCGGATTCGACGGACTGGAAAGCGACACGCAGCCTCGATATTGTGCTGCCGAGTGGAAAGGCGGTGACGTATCACCTCAGCGATGTGCGCAAGTTCCCGGTCACGACCGTGCAAGTCTATCCCCAGAACAACCAGGCGCTGACCCCCGTGCCCTACGGCGGCGTTCAGCTCATCGACATCCTGAAGGTCATTTCGCCGGACCTTGCCACGGCGAAGCGCCTGACGGTCGTCGCGTACGCAACCGACGGCAGTCATGTCACGCTGGACTACGATGACATCTTCAACGCGCGCACGGGAACGAAGATGACGGTGGTCTATCTCAAGAATGGTGCCACGCTGCCCACTGAGGAAGGCTTCATGGCGCTCATGACCACGAGAGGGGCGTTCCTCGTGAACAACCTCAAGTACGTGTACCGGCTCGAGGTCAGCAAGTAGGATGCCGCGGACGCGGAGGGACAGCGATGGGTGACATCGGCCATGGATTCGTCCAGGCCGTCCACCTCATCGTCTCCCTGGACCCCGGAACCTACGAGGCTCTCGGAACGTCCCTCCGAGTCACGCTAACGGCCCTGCTGTGGTCGGCACTGTTCGGGTTTCCTCTTGGCATCCTGCTTGCATTCGCTCGGTTCCGGGGAAAGCAGGCGGTGATGAATGTGGTCTATACGCTCATGGGATTTCCCCCGGTGGTCGCCGGCCTGCTTGTGTACCTGCTGTTCTCCCGGAGTGGGCCGTTTGGTGCACTGGAGCTGTTGTACACGCAGACGGCCATGATTGTTGCACAGGTTGCACTCGCACTGCCGGTCATCGTTGGCCTGTCCGTACTGGGTCTGCGCGCAGCCGACAAGGGTGTGTTCGACCTGGCCCTGACCCTTGGGGCCACGCGCACGCAGGCGTCCGTCGCCCTCCTCAGGGAGGCGCGGCTCTCTATCCTGGGAGCCGTCATCACAGCATTCGGCAATGCGATCAGCGAAGTAGGTTCCGCCATGCTGGTGGGGGGGAACATTCAAGGCTCGACCCGCACGCTCACGACGGCGCTGATGCTTGAAACGCGCCAGGGCAGTTTTGACCGGGCCATTGCGCTGGGCATCATCCTGCTGCTGGTCTCGTTTCTGGTCAACGTTGTGCTTTCACGGCTCGGAGAAGGGATTTCGGAGAGAGGAAATGTCCGGCGCATCGACTGATCTTGTCACGGTCCAGGACATCCAGAAGAAGTTCGGCGCGCGCTCCG
Organism: Candidatus Cryosericum sp.; assembly: GCA_035369785.1. Taxonomy (GTDB): domain Bacteria; phylum Caldisericota; class Caldisericia; order Cryosericales; family Cryosericaceae; genus Cryosericum. Next base: position 2,812 of record DAOOUZ010000116.1, read on the forward strand.
TGCTGAAGGGCATCGACCTCAAGGTTGCGGACCACCGCATTACGGTCATCCTCGGCACCAACGGGGCGGGCAAAACTACCCTTCTGCGCATCCTCGGCCTCCTTGAGACGGCGGATCACGGCACCGTGACCTACGACGGCTGTTCTGACGGTGCGTGCACCATCGTGTATGACGGAGGGGGCGCTGCGCCATCCGCCGACAAGCGGTACCTGTCCCTGCGCAGAGAAATCATGCTCGCCTTCCAGCAGCCGGCTGTCTTCAGCGCGTCGGTGCTTGGCAACGTCACGTATGGGCTGTTGCTGCGTGGGGTGGACCGCGCCGAGGCAGAGGCTCGTGGGCTCGCAGCGCTTGGGGAGGCGGGCATCGCCGACAGGGCCCGGCAGCATGCATCGTCGCTCTCGGGGGGAGAGGCGGCTCGGCTCTCCATTGCCCGTGCCCTGGCCCTGCAACCGCACCTCCTGTTGCTGGATGAACCTTCGGCGAGTCTGGACCCGTATGGCACCAAGCTGTTGGAGGACCTGTTGCTGCACATGCGGGACGACCTCGGCATGACGGTGGTCGTCGTCACCCAGGACATCTTCGAAGCGCGCCGCGTCGCGGACCAGGTCGCATTCCTGCATGAGGGGCGCATTGTCGAACAGTC
>DAOOUZ010000117.1:0-3424 GCA_035369785.1 Candidatus Cryosericum sp.
GATGGCGATGGCACTTGCTTTTCCAGTGGCAACGGTACAATTGCGTTGAGGAAAGAACCTTTGCAAGGGGAGGCATTCAACGCGCATTCGGCTTGAACTGACGTCGACGTCCGGTGCCATTGTGCTGCCGGAGCACTACAACTACATTGTCCAGTCCTATCTGTACGCATCCCTGTCGACAGCGCTCGCTTCCAGGCTGCACGACGAAGGCTGGGAGTTTGGCAAGCGAAGGTTCAAGATGTTCGTGTTCTCGCAACTGTATGCCCAGCAGCTGCAGCGAACAGCACACCCTATGGATGCCCCGGGCCAACCGTCGCAACCCAGGGTCAACCTTGGTTCGCCATGCTGGTTCCTCGTGGGTTCGCCCGAGGAACAGATTCTGCAGGAACTGGCACAGAGCCTGCTGCATTCAGGCGAAGGGCGGCTCGGCAGCAACGCCGTGCGAGTGACCTCGGTTGCACTGCTGGCCCCATTGCAGCTAGAGCCAGGTCCGATTCAAACGCTTCGCGTACGCACACTCAGCCCGATTACGGTGTACAAGACAGATGAGCGACGGCATACAGTCTATTTCAGTCCCCACGATGCTGCCTTCTCTGCGTACATCCGTGAAAATGCGCGACGCAAGTTCACGGCGTACACAGGCCGTGAGCCAGACGTGTCGGGGTTTGACATACGTCCACTCGACCAGAGGGACCATGCGGTGACAGTCATCTTCAAGGGCACTCGGATTCGTGGCCACACAGGACGCTTCGAGTTGTCAGGATCCGGCGAGTTGCTGCGCTTTCTGTATGATGCCGGGCTGGGTTCCAAGAATTCGGAGGGTTGTGGCATGATAGAGATCGAATAGCTATCGGAAAGGAGGGAGAATGCTGGAAGCAATCAAAGACATTGGCGAACTGCAACAATCGGGAGGGGGTTCTGAGCTCGAGACGCTCGTCGAGGACCTCGCGCACAAGAAGAACTACTCGCACATGCTGCTCATCACGTTTGCCGTCAAAGCTGGCGTGGTCACCGGGTATCTGACAACCGGCCTGGAAGAGATTGACAGCTCACGGAAGATGAAATACCTGTACAGGCACGGAGCAAGCAACGGGTCAGACATCACCCCTACATCACTGATTACAGAACCGGAGAAAACACTTCGTACCAAGATTGACAATTGGATCAGCCACAATGGCCGGGGTTCGGCTGATCCATTTCTTGCCAGCCTCGCGAAGGCCTACGACCAGGACCACGACCGTATCGCCGCCGATGTTGCTACACTGTACAGCGCCCGTGCAGTCAAGACGGGCTACGGACTGACATTTCTCTTTCGGGATGAGGACGGGAGTTCGTGCTATGTGGGCGACCTTCCGTCGTTTCGGCAGTTTGTGGCTCGTGCAGGGCAGGAACCTGGGGCTGTCAAACGAGAGGACCACGTATGTGCTGTGTGCGGCAAGCCGCATCCTGTCGTTTATGGCGACATCGTACCGGGGAAGACGCTCAAGTTCTACACGCTTGACAAGCCTGGTTACATTGCAAGTGGCTTCAGGGAGGAAAACAGCTGGAAGAACTTCCCCATGTGCTCTGAGTGTGCCTTGGCGCTTGAAGCTGGCACGACATACGTCGACCAGCATCTTAACTTCGTCTTGGGTGGCGCAAGGTACTACCTCGTCCCAAAGCTCGTCCTCCAAGACAAGGACGTTCTTACGCGGATCCTACAAACGTTCAGAACAAGTGAAAATGTCCTCAGGGCGGCTCCATCCACGGACGCGAGCAAGAAAACAACACAGCAACAGAAATTCGTGGCCCTGCGCCAGGCTGAACAAGACTCGGAACGTCGTTCCATAGCCATCATGGGTGATCAGTCCCCCCGGGTTGCCTTCGACCTGTTGTTCTATGACAAGCCTCAAGTGGGCACCTTCAAAATCCTTCAGCTTGTCCAGGATGTTGCTCCGGGGCAGGCAAGGCGGGTAGCGCAAGCCGTGAAGCAGAGCGACGCCGGCGAGGTCTTCAGGGACGCACTGCCTGGTGATGGGATGCGGCGAAGCGTCGAATTCTCGTTTTGGCAACTTGCACAGTTCTTCAAGAAGAGGGACTCGAGGAATGACGAGACTTGGAAGCAGGAGTACCTCAGCCTCGTTGCAGACGTCTTTACGGCGGCATCGGCGGACCCTCGGGGCCTCCTCCATCGAGTGACGCAACGACTGCGGGACGAACTCCTGGACGACATCTACAACCAGCAGGGCAAGACGTTCTCCTTTGAGGAATGGACCCTGAGGGGGTTCAACACCATCCTGGTACTGCAGCGGTGCCAGGTCGTACCAACAATCTATGGGGAGGTGAAGGATTTGAGTGAGTTGACAACGGTGAGCGACCAGCTGTTCGAGGGCAACAGTGTTGTCAACACGCCTGCCAGGAAGGCGGTGTTCCTGACAGGAGCGCTGACGCAGCACCTGCTGAACATTCAGTGGCAGGAGCGCAGGAGCAAGCCATTCTTCAAGGAACTCAAGGGATTGCGCATGAAGGAGCAGGATGTCAAAGGCCTGTTTCCGAAGATTATCAACAAGCTGGAAGAATACGACAAGAATTACTATGGTAGACTCGAGCAGGAAGCTGCTGCGCAGTTCGCTGCAGCTGGCGATGACTGGGACCTGACAATGGATGAAATCAACTTTAGTTTCGCACTGGGTATGACGCTTGCCAATCGTCTTACAAGGAAGGAGAAGAGCGATGGAGCTGACCAACAGAACTGAGATTCTTTTCTGCTACGACATCAAGGACAATAACCCGAATGGTGACCCCCTCGACGGCAACAAACCACGGATCGACGAGGCAACGGACACAAACATTGTGACGGATGTTCGCCTGAAACGGACGGTCCGTGACTACCTCCGGGACTTCCGGGAGCAGCAGATATTGGTCGAACAGATCGAACACGAGGATGGCTCCATTGAAACAGGAAAAGAGCGCGCAATGGACTTCATGGAAGCCCCTAGGGATGAGAGCGCCACCAAGAGCAAGAAGGAGGGAGTCCGCGCTGCCGAAGAAATCGTGCGGCGCAACGTTCTCGAGCATTGTGTTGATGCACGTCTGTTCGGATGTACGCTTCCACTTGACGCAGGTTCTGTCACGCTGACCGGCCCCGTCCAGTTCCGCATGGGCCGTTCTCTCAACAAGGTGGAACTGACGCGCATCAAAGGCACCGGTGCCTTTGCCTCTCAGACGGGCAACGAACAGAATACGTTCCGAGAGGAGTATATCCTCCCATACTCCTTTATTGCCTTCTATGGCCTGGCCAACGAGAACGCCGCAAGAGATACCGGGATGACGACAGACGATCTGGCACTTCTCTACGACGGTCTGTGGAACGGGACCAAGAACCTCATCTCCCGCAGCAAGATAGGGCAGACACCACGCCTCCTGCTTGCAGAGACGTACAAGG
>DAOOUZ010000118.1:0-3410 GCA_035369785.1 Candidatus Cryosericum sp.
GAGCCTCTCTACTTGCGCAGCATGGAAGAGTTGTTTGACAAGCCGCGGACCAGTGTATGATTGCCAATAGTCCGATCAGTGTAAGACTGGCAAGCATTCGTGACCTCAAGGCCATCTGGGCGATAGAGGAGGGCTCGTATGCGACGCCATGGCCAAGGGAGACCTTCTTTGTCGACATCACACTGAACGCCGATGCGAAGTACTTTGTTGCTGTCATCGATGGTCGCATTGTAGGTTTCATCGGCGGGTGGTTCAAAGAGGGGGCCCTGCACATCGTCAATGTTGCCACGGACCCACAGTATCGCCGCAGAGGGGTCGCGAGACACCTGATGACCTTTCTGTTGGGGCTGGCGGACGACCTCAAGGTAGAGCGCGCGTTTCTTGAGGTGCGCAGATCCAACACGGCAGCAGAGCAACTGTACGAGTCTCTGGGCTTCGAGGTGAGCGGTGTCAAGGAGATGTACTATCCCGACAACCTCGAGGACGCTCTGGTCATGACCAAGGAGTTGAAGCATGCGGATTCTCGGGATTGAAACGTCCTGCGACGATACGGCAGTAGCGGTTGTCGATGAATCAGGCCTCGTACTGTCGTCGGTGATTTCGAGTCAGGACTCCTTTCACCGCAAGTACGACGGAATTGTTCCCGAGATTGCCTCCCGCAGGCACACCGCGACCATCATTGCCTGTGTGGACGAAGCCCTGCTCCAGGCCGGCCTTCGGATAGGGGACGTCGACGGTATCGCTGTCACGTACGGACCAGGCCTCATCGGCTCCCTTCTGGTTGGCGTCGAGACAGCCAAGGGGCTGGCTCTCGCGTCCGGGAAGCCCCTCATTGGCATCAACCACCTGGAGGGACATATCCTGGCTTCCTTTCTGCGGGACGCGGGGACCGAAAGCACGCCGCTGACCGCGGACGATTTTCCTGTACTCGCGCTGATCGTATCGGGAGGGCATACGGAACTGGTCTACGTGGACCGCTGGCTGCACTACGAGGTGCTGGGAGCGACCCGGGACGACGCGGCAGGCGAGACCCTGGACAAGTTCGCCAAGTATCTGGGGCTGGGCTACCCGGGCGGTCCTGTCATTCAGCGGGTAGGAGCGGCGGGGGACCCTTCCTTTCATGCCTTTCCCAAGGTGACGTTCGGTAAGGGAGGCTATGAATTCAGCTTCAGCGGCCTCAAGACAGCGGGCATCAACTACGTGAAGTCCCTTCCGACAGCGGAGCTCGAGACGCACCTGCCGGACGTGGTCGCGAGCTTTGAGAGTGCCGTTGTCGAGGAGCTGGCAGGAAGAGCACTGCGAGCTGCACGCAACTTGTCGCCACGGGTGCTGACGGTTGTGGGAGGCGTCGCGGCGAACAAGCGGTTGAGAGCGCGGCTGTCCGGATGGCCGGATCTGCGCGTCTACTTCCCTCCCATGCGGTACTGCACAGACAATGGAGCCATGATTGCGTATGCTGGAGCGCGGCGTCTGATGGCGGGCCTTTCGGCGTCGCTGGACCTGGATGCCTGTTCATCGCTCGGCATCGAGGACAGCTCAATGCTGTCCTGACGGGGTGGCGAGGAGGGGCATGCCTGTTGTTCGTTTTGGGATGGCACATCCCGCGGAGTCAGCTCCCGGGGTGATGCGGTACAACGGGGGGTGAAACATGGACGTGCGTGCAGAAGGGGAACCGTTCAGCTTCAAAGGTTCGCGCGAGGTCGGGATCCTGGTCATGCAGGGGTTCACAGGTACCGTGGGCAGCGTTCGCTACTATGCGCAGCAGCTTGCGCAGCGGGGCTATTCTGTGGAGGCCCCCAGGTTGACGGGCCACGGCACACAATGGGAGGATGTCAACAAGGCACGCTATCAAGACTGGATCGGGGATGCAGAACGAGCCTACCAGATGCTGGCCACACAATGCGACAAGGTCTTTGTGACTGGCCTTTCCATGGGCGGGACACTGGTGCTGTATCTGGCTGAGCAGCACCCTGAACTGGCTGGCGTCATGCCTATCAACGCGCCCGTATTCATGAACGACAAGCGCATCTTCCTGCTGCCTGTGCTCAAGCACATCATCGCGTCAACCCCCGCGATTGCCTCCGACATCATGGAGCCTGGCGTCGTGGAGCCGGCGTATGACCGGACACCGACCGCTGGTACGCACGAAATGATAAAGCTGCTGAGCATTGTCCGCTCAAACCTGGTCAAGGTAGGGCAGCCGCTGCTTGTCATGCGCTCGGCCCATGACCACGTCGTGCCACATGAATGCGGTCAGTTCATCATGGACCATGTCAGTTCACGGCAGAAGGAGCTTGTGGTGTTCGAGCGGTCGGCTCATGTCGTGACCATGGACTATGACAAAGACGCCGTGGTCGAAACCGCTCAGCGCTTCATCGAGCGGTTTGCTTCCTGATCCTTCCGATTGCTGAGGGCGCCTCTCGCAAGAGGAGAACAACAAACCGGACAGCGATGCGCTGTCCGGTTTTATCATGAGAGGCTACTTCCATGTGGTAGCGCCGAGGAGAATTGAACTCCTGTTTGGGGATTGAGAGCCCCCCGAACTAACCACTGTTCTACAGCGCCATATCTGGCTGAGGAAGATGGATTCGAACCATCATTGATAGCTCCAGAGGCTACTGTCCTACCGTTGGACGATTCCCCAATACCACCCTTAGTATACGACGAACTCTGCGCGATTCAAGACGCAGCAAATTCACCCCAGGGTTCGATCTATGAATCCGCCTCGCCCGGCTCTCCGATGTCAATGCCCTCCTGGGTCAGAAGCTCTCTGCCTTTCTCTTTGAGGTTCTCGGTCTGGTCGCCAATCTCCTTGCCCAGTTCGATAGCCTTGTCCCGTATCAGTTTCCGCGTTTCCTCGCCGCTCTGCGGGGCAAGGATGAGTGCGGTCAGGGCGCCCACGATGCTGCCCAGAATCAATCCTCCCATGAACGAACTGCAATCACGTTGACTCATGCTTTCCTCCTTGAGAATACTGACTTGACCATCCCGATGACAGGAAGGACACGCACCACCGCATGCACGACTCTCGAAATGTAGTCGCCTTCCCTGGAAGACGCTGATGCCGACAAGGTTTGGACTGCGCCTGTCGCAGTTGAGGACAGGCGGGCCAGCTGCTGCGTGAGTTCGTCCAGGTGACGTTCAGACACCTGCGTCGCCTGCATGAGACGAAGGGCCTCCGACTTCAGCTCGCCAGCCTGCCGGCCGATGTCTCCGATCTCGTGAGACAGGCCGCGTGCCAGCGCTGAGAGTTTCCGCGAGAGAACCACCGCGGCAATCACCCCCAGTATGAGGCCCGCGGCGAATATGATGTCCAGTACCCAGATAGCAGCGCTGCTCACTGCTGGCACCTCCCATTTGCCGTGATCTTGTGCAGCACGCGCGCAGTTGGATTCATACGCGAAGCCATC
>DAOOUZ010000119.1:0-3373 GCA_035369785.1 Candidatus Cryosericum sp.
CCCGCCTCCTCCGCCGCCGGAACCGCCTCCACCACCCCCGCCTCTTCAGCGGCGGAGGAGGCGGGGGTGGTGGAGGCGGTTCCGGCGGCGGAGGAGGCGGGGGTGGTGGAGGAGGCTGGTAGCATGCGGGGAGGAACCATGAAGAGTCATCGTCTGCACCTTGTGAAAGCCACCGTTCTTGCCGTCCTGCTGGTTCTGTGCATTCCGTCCGCCGCCATGGCGGCGCAGGAGCGCATCACCAGCTTCGACAGTGTCATCACGGTGGCCCAGGACGGCTCCATGCGGGTCGAGAACACGATTACGGCGCTGGTGACGGGCGACCAGATTCAGCACGGCATCTACTACGACTTCCCGACCATCTACCAGAATGCCAGCACCGGCGGGCGCATGGTCATCGACTTCACCGTCCTGGGCGTCCAGCGCGACGGCCAGACTGAGCCGTACACGGTCCAGAACTACAGCAACGGCAAGCGCGTCAAGATGGGCAGCGCCGACGTCACGATACCGCCCGGCACGCACACCTGGACCCTGCGCTTCCGCGTCGACCGCGAGCTGGGCTACTTCAGCGACCACGACGAGCTGTACTGGAACGTTACGGGCAATGGCTGGACCTTACCCATCGAGCGGGCTTCAGCCACGGTCAACCTGCCGGCGGGCGCGGCGGCAACCATCACCGGCATCGCTGTCTACACCGGACCTGTCGGTTCCACCGCGAGCGCCGCGACCGTTTCACGCGGCGTCGACGGCACCCCGACCATTGTGACCAGCACGGTCCTCAACCCCGGCGAAGGTCTGACCATCGCGGTGGGGTGGCCGAAGGGCTACATCGCCCAGCCCTCCGTCCTCACGCGCATCGGCTGGTTCTTCCGCGACAACAGCGCGCTCATTGCGGGCCTGCTTGGCCTCATCGGCGTCTTCGTCTACTACATGGCCGTGTGGTACCGCTTCGGAAAGGACCCGGAGCGCGGCACCATCATCGCCCTCTTCACGCCGCCCGAAGGCATGTCGCCCGGCGGCGTCCGGTACCTGTCGCGCATGGCCCACGACAGCAAGACATTCACCGCCGCCCTCATCGACATGGCCGTCAAGCGGTTCGTTACTATCCACGAGGACGGGCGCAGGTACTGGGTCGAGCGGGGTACGTCCGATGGAACAGTGCTGTCCGACGACGAGGCCGCCATCGCCGGGACCCTCCTGGCGCACAGCTCCCGCGTCGACTTCCTGCAGGACAACGCCGAGGACATCCAGAGCGCCATTCGCGCCAACAAGCGCGTCCTGGAATCCGACTACCAGCCCGGGTTCTTCGTGAGCAACAGCGGGTACCTGCTGGTGGGCATCCTCTGCTCCATTGGCGTCTTCATGATGACCGCCTTCCTTTCCGTGTCCGGGACCGCCACGCAGGTCGCGCCCGTCATCATCGTCGCCCTTGGCCTGCTGGCGATGGGAGTCGTCTTCTCGCGCAGCCTGAAGTCCTACACCGCGCGCGGCCGCGCCCTCATGAACCGCGTCGAGGGGTTCAAGCTGTACCTGTCCGTCACCGAGAAGGACCGCATGAACCTGCTCAATCCGCCGGAGCGGACGCCTGAGGTCTTCGAGAAGTACCTGCCGTATGCGCTGGCCCTGGGCGTGGAGCAGCGCTGGGCTGAGCAGTTCGCGAGCGTTTTCGCCCACATGGCCGCCGAGGGTCGGCCGTACGTACCTGTCTGGTACAGCGGGATGTACTGGAACCCTGCCAATCCCGTGGCGTTTGCCGACAACCTGGGCTCGCGCTTCACGGGTGCCATCAGCGCAGCGGCTGTCGCCCCGGGCAAGTCATCCGGCCTGGGTGGCGGCGGCTTCGGGGGAGGGGGAGGCGCCAGCGGCGGCGGAGGAGGGGGAGGCGGCGGAGGCGGCTGGTAGGATTCGGGCCGTCGGAGCCTGTGCTTCCTTCTTCGGTTTGCTGCAACGCCTGCGTCAGAAGCGGGGATACAGGATGGTGTACTCGTCACCAACGCACACGAACGCGGTGGTGACACGCGTTGTTTCGCCCAGGTTGTTCTGCCACGGTTATGAAACACGAACCTCAGCTGCGAAGGCTCGGACGCAGCGGTGCCCTTCGCGCACCACACAGGCATCGCCCGAGAACGTCGCCGGAACCGGCGTGGTCCTGGCATTTGCCAGGACCAGTGTCACATGGCCATCGCAATCGTGCTGCAGCCCCTGGAACGGGCACTCGACACAATCCCCCTGACCTTGCCCACGCTCAGCCCTTCTTCGTCGCGTTCCGCCGCCGTTTGCCAGCCGCTCTCGTGTTCTCGGCGACTCTGAACCTGACGATCCTGGCAATCAACTCTCTTGGCAGCGGCTTGTCGACCGGGAACTGGATGGAAGCCTTGCCGGTCCGGTAGGGTGCCAGCTCCAGGAGGAACGCTTCAACGCCGCTTGGGAGCGGATAGAGGCCGATGTGATTCTTGAAGGCGGCGAAGTAGACGAGGTCCCCATGCAGGACGAACGTCGGCATGCGATAACTGATCTTCTCCTCAGCTTCGGGCGCTTCCTCCCTGATGATCTTCCTCAACGTCCTGAGCTTCCGCTGGACATCAGAGGGGAACTGCGCGATGTACGCCTCGATCGGATCATGGTCCTGCCGGCCGGCATCCGTGTCGACTTCTCTGGTTTTCACCATGCCCTCAGCTCGATGTGGCTTCCGGGGAGGTGTCATAGTCCGGGGTGATTCGTTCCACGTCCCGGACCGATGGGATCAGGTAGCCTGCCAGGCCGACTGCCGCGCTGGCAAGGCCGACCCCCACGAACATGAGGACCATGCCGGCGCCTGCCCCGGTCCCTGTCAGCCATCCGAACACAGAGGCAAGGCTGCCGCCGGGCATCATCGCCGGACCGAAGACGCGGTCCGCGAGCGGACCAGATGCAAGCATGGCCAGAGGCGCGCTGACCTGCGCGATGAGCCTGCGCACGGAAAAGACTCGGCCCTGCAGGGCTGGTGAAACCTTGGCCTGCCAGATCGCCTGATTGCTTGCATTGAGCAAGGTGTCACAGCCCGCCGCGAGGAACGAGGCGACCACCCACACCGGAAGCACCCGGCCCAGCCCCAACACGACGGTGCCCAGCAGGGAACTGCCGATCATCCCCATGAGCACACCATGCACCTTGCGCCGTGGGCCACCCCAGGCTGTCACGACGGCTCCTCCCACGAGACCGCCGACGGCCGCGGCAGACTGAGTCGTTGCAAGCGCCGCGGCATTGTTGCCCGTCCGGGCGAGGATGAGCGCGGGCGTGATGACCATGCACAGGCTTGCCACAAGGTTGAACGCGAAGAAGACCATCTGCAGGTTGAACAGCGGACGGTGCTGCCAGATGTAGCGAAACCCGAACA
>DAOOUZ010000120.1:0-3312 GCA_035369785.1 Candidatus Cryosericum sp.
GGAGAACGACTGGTACGCGTTTCACATTACGCCGGAGACCGCCGCCCCCTATCTTGCGAGGATCGATGCGATACGGCAGCACGGACGCGACCCTGAGCAGCGGCTCCGTCAGCAGGGCGTTGCCATCCGGTCTGTGAGCATGAAAGACTGGGACGGTGAGATTGCCCGCATCAAAGCTGTCTACAACACGGCGTGGGACAGCCAGGTCCATCCTCAGTTCGAACGGTTTACCGACGAAGAGTTCGCATATCTTGCGGCAGGCCTCAGGATGATTGCCGTGGAGGATCTGGTGTTCATGGTGGAGGATGTGGACGAGCCGGGGCATCCCGCCATCGGGATGGCGGTCACTCTTCCCGACCTCAACGAGGTGATCGAGGACGTCGACAGGGTGCACGGCCGGTACATGCCCAGCACCCACGTCTATGGTCTGGGGGACATCCGGCGCGACCTCATGGTCTTCGTACAGCTGCGTCGGTGCGTGAAGAAGCGTGCGTTCAGGAACGTCCGCGTGCTGGTGCTCGGGACCGTCCGTAAGCGGGACGGGATCGATGCCCTGCTCTACGAAAAGACATACCGTGCCGGGGCAGCAATTGGCGTGGAGATGGCGTCAGGGTCACAGATTGCGGACACAAATCCTGAAATCTATGTGCCCTTGTCCCGCATGGGCAGCGCTGCCCTGACTTGGCGAATCTACCGGCATACAGCTGGAACGAGCGAGGCGGGTCCCAAGCCGCAGTAGCGTCTTCGAGCAGTGGTGCCGGGAGTGGGAATTGAACCCACACGATGTCGCCACCCCGGGATTTTAAGTCCCGTGCGTCTGCCAGTTCCGCCATCCCGGCCCCGGGAAAGCACAATGGACTTGGAGGCAGCACCCGGATTCGAACCGGGGTATGAGGGTTTTGCAGACCCTTGCCTTACCACTTGGCTATGCCGCCTCTGGAGCGGAAGACGGGATTTGAACCCGCGACACTCGGCTTGGGAAGCCGATGCTCTACCCCTGAGCTACTCCCGCATTCTGATAACCGACCGCTCGCGTATTCTACTCGCTATCGGGGCTGCTGTCAAGGCTGACGGGGCCTTTCACAGCGCGCGGCAAAGGCTGCTTCTGCCTGCAGGGTGTGGGTATCTACGGGAAGGTCGCGCCCTCGCAGATAGTCGATGGTCTGGGTGAGAGCCCGTAGAGTCGCAGCCTCCAGACTCGTCCTCAACAGGGACCGCACACTGTCGGCACCCGCGAAGTGACGTTCGGGTTCACAGTAGTCCGCCAGGAACGTGATCATGGCAAGAGGGCTCATCTCAGCAGCGCCCGTGGTGTGGAGAGCAATGGCAGTCAGGATCTCCGGGTCCGTGACGCCAAACTCCTGCCGGGCAATGAGTGCTCCGACCGGAGCATGAAGCACTACCGGCGCGACGCTCTGTTTCCAGTCTGCCAGCAGCGGGTCGTCGGACGCCGACACAATCGCAGCCAGCTGTGCATCAGGCAAGTCGCGAGCGGTATCGTGCAGCAGGCCCGCAATGCTGGCCTTCTGTTCCGAAACGCCCCAGAATCTGGCCAGATCGACAGCCAGTGCTTCGACGCGCAATGAGTGCTCGAAGCGCCATGGCGACATCCTCTGCTGCAGGCACTCGACCAGCTTGGCCCTTTGCTCAGGCGACACTTGCACGGTAGAGCCCATGAGCGTGGATGTACTCTGCGACGGCTGTCGGAACGAGGCCATCGACGAACAGCCCCTGCTGTACCCTGGTGCGGACCAGGGTGGACGACAGGCTGTCAAAGGGATTGACGTCAAACAGACGGGTCGCTCTGACTGCTGGCAGCGATGCAGCGTTCAAGCCAGCTCTGGGGACGTAGTAGAGGTCTGCCTGGCGAAGGATCTCCTGGTAGCGCTCCCACCGGGGAAAGGACGTCAGCTGGTCCTGACCCAGGAGGACCACCACCTGTCCGGACCCGAGCGTGGGACGCAGAGCATCCAGTGTGTCGGCAAAGAACGATGGAGCAGGCTCGCGGGTGAGTTCGATGTCAGACACTTCGACCCCGGCAGTCCCTGCAAAGGCAAGAGCAAGCATGGCCAGGCGGTCGGCGTCGGAAGCAGACAAGTGCTTGTCGAAGTCAGGATTAGGGCTGCCCGTAGGAATCAGAATGAGGCGCGAAGGCGCCAGCAGTCGCAGGGCCTCCCGCGCAATGAAGACATGCCCTGCGTGGACCGGGTCAAACGCGCCTCCATAGAGCACGACGCTCATGTCTTGCGGGCCTCGTCTTCTCCAAGCTGAAAGATACGTCCGCCGATCATGACTTCCTGCCCGTCGCGGGCACCCTTCTTGCGGAGTGCCTTTTCGACGCCGAGGCGGCGCAGCCGCTGGTCCAGAAGCCGAACCTGGAAGGGCTGCTCAAAGTCCGTTGTGTGGACAATACGGTCCAGATAGCGACCTGAGGCGGACAGCATGCCGTCAGGCAGGCGAGTAATCTCGAATGTCTCGTCTGAAGGATTGAGCTGATACACTCGCGTTACCTGCTCACGTGGAGGGCGCGGGGCTGTGGCCACAAGGGCCGCAGCCTGCTCGATGAGGCCGTCGATGCCTTGTGTCTCGAGGGCGGAGATCATGAGTGGCGAGGTGCCTTGATGCTCGAAGCGTCTGCGCAGCCCCGTCTTTTTCTGGGGCGAGATAAGATCGATCTTGTTGATCGCAACGATGCGCGGCTTCCGGGTCAACTCAGGGCTGTACTGTTCCAGCTCGTGTTCCAGCATGTGATAGGTTTCGAGAGGGTCCGGGTCCGCTGTGCTGCCATCTACAAGGAACAGGATGACTCTGCTGCGCTCTATGTGCGCCAGGAACCTGTTGCCAAGGCCACGACCCTCGGCGGCACCCTCAATGAGCCCGGGGATGTCGGCAAAGGTCACGCGCTGGCCTGACTGCGAAAAGGCGACCCCCAGGTTGGGCGACAGCGTAGTAAAGGGATAATCCGCTATCTTCGGACGTGCTGCAGACAGCCTGCTGAGCAGGGTGCTCTTGCCGGCATTCGGAAACCCGATGATGGCCACGTCCGCCAGTATCTTGAGATGCAGGCGAAGTCGGCGCTCCTGCCCGGGCACACCCTCCTCGGAATAGCGTGGAGCCCGGTCAATGGAGGTTGCGAATGCGGCATTGCCGCGCCCGCCTGCCCCGCCACGTGCCACCAGCACGCTCTCGCCTTCATCCACAAGGTCGGCCAGGACTTCGTTTGTGTCGATGTCGCTCACGACCGTACCAAGAGGAACGAAAACGGTGACGCTGGCTCCATCACTTCCGTGTTTGTTTGTGCCGGCGCCAGGT
>DAOOUZ010000121.1:0-3299 GCA_035369785.1 Candidatus Cryosericum sp.
CGGACGCCGAATGCTGTGGACCTGGCGGAGCTGAGGGCGATTCTGCAAGAGCGCACACGCAGCAAGGCCGTACAACGTGCCGTGGAGGTCATAGCGCGGCTCGTTCCTTCCAGCAGCGTTACGCTCATGCGTGTCGACCCGAGGGGCCACGCGCACTTCGAGGCGTGGGTCGGATTGGAGCGTGGGCTCCTCCGGGCAGCGGAACGCAGCTTCGACAGGGAAGGACTGCCACCAAATCTCCTCGAGGTGATGCGTACAAGGCGTGCAGTCGTCGTGGGGGACGTCCCCACGTATGCAGAGTGGAGAACCCCCGCGCCTGAGCCAGGATCGTGGGCCGGCTTCCCCATCCTTCTGCACGGGCGGGTCATCGCCATCCTCAATGTGCAGACCCGCGGTCAGCGGATAACGCCGGATGTTGTCGCCGCCATCCGCCCGGTGGTGGATACGGTCGGCCTCCTGATTCTTCGCTACGAGGAGGCCCGGGAACTTGTTGCCAGGAATCAGCAGATCGACATCCTCTATGCAATGGCAACAGCTGGCGCGGAGCAGCTGGACGACCAGGCGTTGCGCGGGCGCGTCGGACAGATTCTCGGAAGAATAGCGCACTCCCACGCCTATGAGCACGCCCTTGTCTTCATCTACGATCCCCATCAGGAGGCGCTTGTCCTGCGGGCCGGGAGGAGCCAGACGTCTGCGCAGGCAGGGACGGCGTTGAGCGTGCGGGAACAGGAGAGCATCGCCGTCCGTGCCTACTCAGCCTGCAGGCCGGTGCTCGTACGGGATACACGCCGCCGCCGTGCCTCTGTGAGTGCGCCCTGGCCCGTCAGGTCCGAGCTGGCGATGCCGCTTGTTGTGGGTGGGCACTGCGTCGGAGTTCTGGACGTTGAATCTCGAAAGCCGGATGCGTTCACGCGGCTGGACATACGAGTGCTGCGGCCGTATGCCTCTGGACTGGCGCTGCTCATCGACAACCAGCAGAAGACGCGCCTGCTGCACGACCAGGCAATGCGCGATCCGCTGACAGGGTTCTTCAACCGTCGCATGATGGACCAGGTCGTTCCCAGGGAGGTTGAACGCGCGAGGCGCTATCATCGCGACCTGAGTCTGGTGATGCTGGACATCGATGCGTTCAAGGCCATCAACGACCAGGAGGGCCACGAGGCCGGCGACCACGTGCTGCGCGTGTTCTCGCAGTGCATCCGCCAGGTGGTGCGGGCGTCCGATTTTGTGTACCGGTACGGCGGAGACGAGTTCCTGATCCTACTGCCGGAAACCAGTTCCTCCGAGGCACGAGAGATGCTGGCCCGCCTGACTGCGACCGGCTGCCCGGAGTTGACGACATCGCTTGGACGCGTGACGTTCTCGGCTGGCATCGCCAGTTATGCGCTCGATGCTGGGGCGGAGGACCTCGTGAAGGTGGCGGATGACCGTCTGTACCAGTCCAAGAGACTGGGAAAAGGCCGCATTACGGTGCGATAGGCGCCATCAGGCGGCTCCGCTTGCTCTGCAGCGGGCGCCACCTATACTGAGCCCATGAAGATTGTTGTCTATGCGCAGGGTGGCGGGCTGAAGAAGGCGTACAACCGCATGGCTCAGGACGAGTACTGCCGACGGCTTGAGCACTATGGCGATGTGAGTGTGGTGGATGCCGCATCGCGACAGCTGGCCAATTACGCGCGCTTTGAGGAGGGGGCCCGTGTCCTGCTGGATGCCCGTGGACAGGAACTGTCCTCCCGCGAACTGGCCGACCGCCTGCAGGACCTCATGAACATGGGCACGCGAAAACTGTCCTTCTACGTGGGCGGAGCTGAGGGGTTCAACCCGTCGCTGCAGGGCTTCATTGAACAGAATGCACACGTACGGCCGTTATCACCCGGCGTCAGCGTCCTGTCGCTCGGAAGACTCACCCTGCCGCACGAATTGGCGCGCATTATTCTTCTGGAGCAACTGTACCGGGCATTTTCGATCCTGAAGGGCGAGCCCTACGACAAGTAGTCCTGCGAACTATGATGACGCCTGTCACAATCCTGACCTGAGAGTTATCCACACCGTGCAACCGGTTGCAGCAAACCGAGAAAACTGCATGAAATGAGCGTCTACAGACTTGTGCTGACACTCCATATCAACTTGCTGACAGACTATCCACAACCTCAGACGTTGTTGCTGTGCCGCTCAGACGACTGATTTGATCTGTTGTTCACCTGTTTCCACAGGCGGACCGTCAGCAACCGCCGCAGGAGGAGCATTCCCCTCCGCCGCAGCTGCAGGATCCCCCACATCCACAGCCGTCGCCCTCGTCCTCCCCGCTGTGGCTGTGCACCATTCTGGCCAAGCCGGACTCACTTCCACATGTCGGGCACGACGCGGTCCATCGGGAGCAGAGTCCGTAGGTGCGGTCCTTCCATTCGGTCTTGGAGCCTTCCGCCTCGAACTTCATGTGGCATGTATCACAGTAGTAGATGCTCATCATTCCTCCTGGTCTGAATCCTGCGTATGGCATGCATGAGTTGTTCCCGTCCCCAGTTCCACCGTATCGACACACCTCCAGACGTTCCCCTCGTCCGCCTGCAGGAACGACAGGTAGGAGACATGGAAGGAGAAAGGAACCAGTTCACGGGCGACCACAGTTCTGGCCGCTTCCAGCTGTTCCGGCGTTTCGAAAAAGCCGATGGAGATGTGTGGGACAAAGTTGTCTGCATGGTCGAACTCCACCCCGTGGAAGGTGCTCATGATACAGTTCCTGAGTGTCGCAACCTGACCGTCCGGGTCATCGGGCTTCAGCCACAGAACGAGGCTGTCGGGAAAGGTGTCGACGGCGCGTACCTGGAGGTCGAACGGCGGCATGTCGGCCAGCGCCGCCTGAATGCGCGAGCGAACGGGCATCCAGTCGCATGCGTCGAGCTCTGCCGCGAACGCCAGAGTGATGTGCGGCATGATGAGGTCCACGTGCGGGTCGTAGCGGCGACGGAATGTGTCCACATACGCCGCTGCATTCCCCGCAACTGGCACCGTGACGGCTCCTCCCTTGCGCAACCTGAGTTCTTCCTGCTCCATAGGACAAGTATACGTCAGCCTGGAGCGGTCATCAACCCAGCCTCTGTGGTGGTGCCTGGAGTTCCCAATGCATGATATACTTGTGGTCGAGAGAATCGAGCGTTGTGGAGGTGCAGCAGTGGCAGTCTACATTGGAACAGTTCCACCCAAGGGGTGGGAACAGATCTGGGACAAGGCGGCGGCCCGAGCTGGCTATACCGGCCCTCGTCCCTCCGTCATCACGGACACGGCGGAACTCGCGCGTC
>DAOOUZ010000122.1:0-3295 GCA_035369785.1 Candidatus Cryosericum sp.
GGCGGTCTCCGCTACCAGGTCCAGCATGCGCACCTTCTGGTACGGCTGGTCAAACACCACCGCCCCGCCATTGCCGTGCGTCGTCACATGGTAGACGCCGCCTGCGATACTCTGTCGTGCATGTCTGCTCATCGTTGCCCCCTTCACCTGATCCCCGGCGCACCGGGTTGAATGGTACACGTTGGAACCGTCTCCATGGTCGTACAGTACGCTCAATGTTACAGTTTGGAACCGTCCCCGAAGGTGTTACAGGAAGGAGGCTTCGGTGAGGGAGTGGAGTTCTGCGAGGGTGAGTTCGGGAGCGAGCTGCTTGAGCACGAGATGACCGTGTTCGAAGGCGAACACGGCGTATTCGGTGACGATCATGTCGGCTTCGCCGAAGCCGGTGATGGGAAGGGAACACTGGTGGACCAGCTTGGGCCGGCCATTCTTGCTGCAGTGTTGCATGGCGACGATGACCTGGCGCGCGCCGGAAACGAGGTCCATGGCGCCGCCGACGCCCAACTGCTTGCCGTTGGGGATGATCCAGTTGGCGATGTTGGCCTGTTCATCGACCTCGAACGCACCGATGACCGTGGCATCGACATGTCCGCCGCGGATCATGCCAAAGGACATCGCGCTGTCCATGTAGACGCACCCGGGCGTTTCGGTGACACAGGTCCGCCCGGCATTGATGAGGTCGTGGTCCATGCAGTCCTCGGACGCGGCGCGCCCAACGCCCAGCATGCCATTCTCGGCCTGCACGAAGATGTTGGGGTTGGTGGTGTAGTTGGCGACCATCGTGGGAATGCCCACGCCAAGATTGATGAAGAGCCGCCCGCTTGCGGCCTGCTGGTCGAAGTACCGGGCGATGACTGTGGCGATGCGCTCCTTGGCCTGCTGTTCGGGAATGATCTCCATGCTATGCCCCCTTCATCGTCAGGATGTCGACAAACATGTGCGGCGTCACGATGCACTCAGGGTCCAGCGCGCCGACCGGCACGATTTCATCCACCTCGACAATGACGGTATCGGCCGCCATGGCCATGAGGGGGTTGAAGTTGCGGGCGGTCTTGTAATAGATAAGGTTGCCCAGTTCGTCTGCCTTGTGCGCCTTGATGAGCGCGACATCGGCGTGAATGGCCTCCTCGAGAAGGCATGTCCGGCCATCGAACACGTGCGTCTCTTTGCCCGCGGCAAGCTCCGTGCCTGCTGCTGTGGGCGTGAAGAAGGCCGGGATACCAACGCCGGCGGCGCGGATTGCCTCGGCGAAGGTTCCCTGTGGAACCAGCTGAACAGTAATGCGGCCAGCATTGTTGGCAGCGGCCACGTCGGGGTTCCAGTTGTAGTAGGTGCCGATGAGCGACCTGACCTGATTGTTTGTGAGCAGCTTTCCCAGCCCCTCATCCGGCGCGCCCAGGTCGTTGCTGATGATCGTGAGGTCAGAGACACCACTTGCAGCAAGAGCTTCAATCAGCTCGCGCGGGTAGCCTGCCATGCCAAAACTGCCCACCATGATGCGAGACCCCGGCTTCACCAGAGCAATCGCCTGCTCGACGCTACGCAACTTGTCGCTTGCCATCCCTGTGCCTCCCCGGTCTATGCCTGCGCGTTTTCGAAAATGACAGAAACACCAAGTCCGCCGGCGACACAGATGGTCGCGAGTCCATACCGCGTGCCGCGCCGCAGCATTTCGTGCAAGAGCGTCACCGAGATGCGCGTGCCGGAGCAGCCGAGTGGATGTCCCAGGGCAATGGCCCCCCCGTTGACGTTGAGCAGGTCGCGGGGCAAGCCCAGCTCGTGAACTACGGCCAGGCTCTGCGCAGCAAACGCTTCGTTGAGCTCGATGAGACCCATGTCCTCGAGCTTCAGACCGGACCTGGCCAGTGCCTTGCGCGTCGCAGGGACGGGACCGATGCCCATGATGGTCGGATTCACTCCTGCAATGCCTGCGGCCACAAAACGTGCCATAGGCTGGATGCCCAGGTCATGCGCCTTCCGCTCGGACATGACCACGACCGCGGCCGCTCCGTCGTTGCGGCTGGAGCTGTTGCCCGCAGTGACGGTGCCGCCCTGCTTGAACACCGCCTTGAGTTTCGCCATCTTTTCGAGGCTCGTGTCCCTGCGCGGTCCTTCATCCGTGTCCACTACCGTCGATGTGCCTTTCCGTCCTGGAATAGTGACCGGCACGATCTCGTGCGCAAACCTGCCTGCATCGATAGCGGCAACAGCCCGCACATGGCTGGTCAAGGCAAACTCGTCCTGCTCCTCGCGGCTGATGTGGTACTGCTCTGCCAGATTCTCGGCGGTCATGCCCATCGTGAAGGAACCGTAGACATGCTCAGGCTGGGAGCGTGGCTGGCTCTCGGTGTTGGGGTCCAGCAGCTCCCCGTTGCCGGCGCCGTACCCGTAGCGGGCTGCCCGCAGATAGTAGGGCGCTGTGCTCATGCTTTCGACCCCGCCCGCAACAATCACGTCCCCGTAGCCGGCCTGAATCTGCCAGACAGCGTCGATGATAGCCTGCAGCCCGGAGGAACACTGACGGTGCACGGTATACGCGGGAACCTCCTCCGGAAACCCCGCAGTCAGTGACGCAACGCGCGCGATGTTCGGCGCGTCTGTGCTCTGCTTGGCCTGACCCAGAATGACCTCGTCGACCATGGCCTTGCTGACCCCCACACGCTCGACTGCCGCGTCGAGTACGGCCGTCGCCAGGTCCACCGCCGACAGGTCGCGCAGTGCACCGCCCATGGTGCCGACAGGCGTGCGGACTGCGGAAACAATGACGACCGGCTCCATATGGTTCCCTCCCTCTGTAGTAGTCTGGGTTCTACCCTATCGCCGCAAAGATGCGGTCGAGTGCCCTGAGGGTCGATTCATAGTCCGCGTCCGAGTGTACCAGCGAGGTGTAGAACGGCTTGTGCGGATGAACGTAGATGCCCTCGGTCAGACAAGCATAGTCAAACGCTTCGCGCAGCGCTGCGTCCTCGCTCTGCAGGTCCCGGTAGTTGCGGATGGGGCTCCGCGTCATCATCACCCCAAAGTTGGCGCCCATGCCGGCAACGCGGCCAGGCACATGGTGAGTCTCCAGAAGGCGGCCAATGTCTGCCTTGAACGCCTCTGTCCTGTCAAAAAAGGAGCGCACAAGCGGTTCGTCGGAGAGGATGTCCAGTGTGGCAAGTCCTGCCGCCAGCACCTGCACCGTTCCATTGAAGGTTCCAGAGTGAAATACACTGCCGCCGGCAGAAGTCGGCGACGTCAGGTCCAGCAGGTCCGGCCGCCCAACGACGGCGCCGATAGGAAATCCGCCACCAAT
>DAOOUZ010000123.1:0-3267 GCA_035369785.1 Candidatus Cryosericum sp.
TGTTCTCGTCCAGGGTTCCGAACCCTTCGTCGATGAAGAAGCTGTCGAGATTGACACTGATAGACAGCAGATCCTTGACTGCCAGGGCCAGCGCCAGCGATGCCAGGAAGGTCTCTCCGCCCGAGAGGGTCGCCACGTCGCGCGGACCTGCCGCGCTGAACGCGTCCTGCACCATCATCTGGTCCCCCGCCAGCTGCAGCTCGAAGCGTCCCTTGCTGAGGCTGTCGAGGTGGTCGTTGGCCGTCACCAGCAGCTGCTCGAGGATGCCGCCGCTCACATAGGCGACCATTCCCTTGCTGCTGAAGTCCCGGGAAATCTGCTGGTAGATCGCGAGGGCATGCGTCACCTGTTCCCTGCGTGCTGTCCGGTCAACGAGGAACGCCCGCCGCGCTGTCAGGTCCCCGAGCGCCTGCTGTGCCTGTGTAAGCTCGGCCTGTGCCCGAGCAGCGGCCGCCGCTGATGCGTTGCGGGTGGCCTGCGCCCGTTGCAGGTCGTCATCAGCGGGCAGGTCCGGCCCCAGTTCCTGACTGAGCATCTGCTCCTGTGCGGTCAGACTCGTAACATCCTGTTCGTACTGGCGCACAGATGCCTGCAGTCGTTCCAGCTCCTCCCGGGAAGGAAGGGCCGCCTGCATCGCTTCAATCGAGGCAAACCCGTGTGCCTGTGCCTGTGTGGACAGTTCCTCCTCAAGGGCCTTCAGCTGTGCGGCCGCCTGGGCGTACTGGCCGTCCAGCGACGCGAGCCGTGTCTGGGCGGCGGTGAGCGCAGACCGGGCCCCTTCCTCTTTCTGGTGCAGCTTTTCCAGCTGGTCCAGCAGTGCCTTCTGTGCTGTCCTTGTCGTAGTTTCGGAACCCCGCAGGCGCGTCAGGCAGGCCTGGAGGAACGCAGCGGGGTCGTCCCTGCCCTCGCGCGCCACGGTCGGGTCCATGAACAGGCGCAGTGTCAGCTCATGAGCCTCCCGCTGGTCGTCGGCATCCTCCTTCTTCAGCGCATCAAGCTGACGCGTCAGCTCGGCCGCGCGTGTTCGCTCGGCCTCAAGCCGCTTCTCCTGGTCTGCAACCTGCGCCTGGCATTGTTCCAGGGCCGACCGTGCAGTGTCGCGGACGGACTTGAGCTGCGCCAGGCCGGCATGCACCGGATGGGCGACCAGTTCGTCGATGACATGACCGCACACGGGGCAGACGTCCCCTGGTTTCAGGCGCTGCTGCAGGGCTGCAGCCGCATTGTCGGACTGAGCCTGCTCGAGTGCGTTCTGCGCCTGTTCCAGTGTGCCCCGCGCCGTGAGGACCGCCTGACGCAGGGCAGGCAGACGCTCTTCCCCTGCGGCGATGGTCTGCCGCGTCGTGGCCAGGCTGTCCTCCAGTTGCGCAGCCTTCGCAGCAGCACTTGACTGCTTGTGGCCAAGTTCCTGCAGCCGGGCTGCATAGGGCTGCAGCTCGGTGAGGCGCGCAATTTTCGCCGCCAGGTCATCGAGCGCTGCGCCAAAGTTGGCAGCCTCGACCCGCTGGGCCGTGTCAACGCTGCTTTCATGAGCCGACTGAAACGCCTGTTCCGCCGCCTGTACCGCTGCTGCTGCGGCAGTTCGCTCGTGCCCCAGCCTGAGCATGTCGCTGCCCATTCGGGTCCAGTTGACAAGAGTCGGCTGCAGATTTGCAAGCGCCGTCCCGGTGGCCAGGCGTTCACGTTCCTCGTTCACGTGGTCTGAGCGCGCGCGCAGCGAGGCCAGGCTGGCACGAATTGTGGTGAGCTGATGGGCCTTGTCGCTGCGCTGGCTCGTCATCGCAAGGGCCAGCTCATCGCTTCTCAGTTGTTCCTGCGCGAGACTCAGCCGGCT
This sequence comes from Candidatus Cryosericum sp., assembly GCA_035369785.1. Classification (GTDB taxonomy): domain Bacteria; phylum Caldisericota; class Caldisericia; order Cryosericales; family Cryosericaceae; genus Cryosericum. Next base: position 1,835 of record DAOOUZ010000123.1, read on the forward strand.
CTGCGCCGCGTCTGCCGTCTGCCGTAGTTCCTGCAGTGCCTCCTCGCTCACGCTGGAGGGGTCGATACCTGCAAGGTCGCGCTCCAGCCCGGCCAGTTCGCCCGAAAGGCTGCTCGCATGCGCGCTCGCCGCCTTGCCGATGCGTTCGTAGATGTCCAGACCCAGCAGGGAGATGAGAATGTCCCGACGCTCGCGCGGGGTGTCAGGCTTGAGGAAGCGGTCGAACTGACCCTGCGGCAGCACGATGATGCGCGTGAACACGTCGAAGTTCATGCGCAGCAGCTCCTCTTCGATGTAGTGGTCGGCGTCCTTCTTCTTGAGAAGCTGACTGAGCTGAGCGCCGTCCTTGAAAACCTGGACGTCCTCGCGGCCCGCAGTGCCATGGCGGACGATGCGGTACGCTGCGCCTCCCAGCTCGAAGGTCAGGGCGACGTGGAACTGCTTGGCGCCGTGGCTGATGATGTTCTCACGCTGGCCGTTCTCCGTACGGATGCGCGGAATGCGGCCGTAGAGGGCATAGCAGATGGCATCCACAATGGACGACTTGCCCGAGCCAGTCTCGCCCTGAATGGCGAACAGCGACAGGTCGCGGAAATCGACCGTGACCGGGTCGCGGTAGGGCATGAAGTTCTCGACCTCAAGCGTCTGTATCCGCATGTGTCACTTCCTGGTAGAGGTCGTTCACGGTCTTCACCGCTTCGTCGTCCGCGTCGCTGTTGAACGCCCGGTACAGCGACTGCACCGTTTCCAGGCTGGTGCTCGCAAGGGCATCGATGGAGGGCCTCTCCGTGGTCTGGGCCTGCTGGCGGATGAACTCGACCTTGATCACCCAGGGGCACGCTGCGCGGATGTCGCCCTGCAGATTCAGGGTCGGGTTGTCGGCGTGAACGCGGGCCTTGGTGTAGCCTTGCCCTCGGTACGGTTCGAGTTGCGCCTGCCAGTTCTCCGGCGTGCAGTCGACGTTGTGCAGCTGGACCGCGGAGCGCAGTTCGCAGAAGCGCACGGCGAGATTGCCACGGGCATCGGCCTCGACGAGGTTGAAGCCCTTCGGCGTTCCCTCCTCGCTGAAGTTGACCCGGAAGATGCTGCCCGCATATTCGGTGCGCGCTGGGGCCGAGGTCATCTGCTGATGCCGGTGGACGTGTCCCAGCGCGTTGTACATCGTCTGCGAGGGCAGACTCTGGGCGGGCACAGCGAAGAAGGGGCTCACCGAGGCGGGCCGCTCGGTGTCGGTCAACTGGGCTCCCCCTACCATGAGGTGCGCGCCAAATACGTTGATGTCCTGCGGGTCCATCTGTCCCGTCAGCCACCGGATGAAGGTGCTGACGCTCGCCGCGTAGTCGCCGCGCACGTCGTCGCTGGCGCCATTCAACCGCATGACAACACGCTCATGCGGGTAGGGAAGGGCGGTCACGGCAACAGGCTCGTCGGCG
>DAOOUZ010000124.1:0-3189 GCA_035369785.1 Candidatus Cryosericum sp.
TGCTGGAAGCCCCCGCGGGCGCCGTTCTCTCCACGACGGGACAGGTGCCCCTGCGCTTCCTCGTGCAGAACGTCGGCACCACTACCTGGGATGCCACGTGCCAGGCCGTGCTGACCGTCGGGGACCCGGCGGTCGCGACGCTTGCCGGTCAGCCGCTGGCCCAGCCCGTCGCTCCGGGGGCCAGTGTCGAGGTCGCCTTCCTGCTGCCTCCCGGCCTTGCGGCGGGGTCACTCAGCCTGTCGCTTGCCATGCAGCACGGCGCGACAGCCTTTGGGGCGGCATGGTTCACCCAGGTGACGCTCGCCGACATCAGCGCAGCCGTCACCATGCCGTCGCAGGTCACGCTGGGCAGTCTCGTGACGGTTCCATTCACCGTGACGGGCGCCGGACAGCTGATGGTCACGCCTGCCTTTGAGCTGCGTGATGCCTCCGGCAGCCTGGCGGACAGTTCCCTGCAGGCCTTCCGCCGTGCAGGCGGTACCGGCGCTGGCGCGACATCCGGCTCGCAGGGGGGCGAACTGCGCTTCTTCGCTGGCAGCAGCGGCACAGGGCTCCTGAGCCCGGGAACCTACCAGCTGACGGTGACGCTGACTGCCGCGGCGGCTGACGTAGGCGGCCTTTCCGGGACAACTCCGTTCTTCACCATGACGGCGCCTCTGCACGTGCTCGCGCCCACCCAGTCTGGCCTTCTGGTGGTGGACTCGACGCCCGCGGGGGGCAGCGTGGCAGTGGACGGGATTGTTCAGCCAACGCTGACGCCGTGCGCTGTCCAGACGGTGCCGGGGAGCCATACCGTGGACGTCACCATAGCGGGATACGCTCCCTTCCAGGGGACAGCGGATACGACGCAGTCGCCAGCTGCCCTTGTCCGTGCGTCCCTCACGCCCGTGACGGTCCAGCCTCTTGTGCTTGCAGCGACGCCTGCGAACCTTGACTTCGGCGTCCTCAAGGCGGGCGCCGGTGTCACGGGGCAGCTTGTCCTGCGCATGAGCGGCACGCCGGGCAGGCAGGGCATCGTGTCCACATCGGCCAACTGGATTCGCGTGAGTCCGCTGACCTTTGAGGGCAGCGGCGTGTTCACCGTGGGCATCGACGCGCGGTGGATCGATCCCGGCGCCAACAACACGGGCACCATCACCTTCGCCGTGGGAACGTCGACTGTCAGCGTGCCGGTCAAGGCGGGGTTTGCCCCCACCTCCTCCGTCGGGTTCGTCCTCGCCCCGCAGGCCATGAAGGTCCAGCAGGGCGACACATTCAGCCTTGCGCTGACGGCGCGCAACGTCCAGCTGCTCTTTGACCACGTCGACCTGACGGTCGCCTGGGACACGCAGCTCATGAGTCTGGAGAGTATCGTCTCCTCGATCTCGCTGACCGGCACCATCACCCCTTCGGTGGATACAGGCATTCTGCGCATCGTCAGCGACGTGAAGGGCCTTGCCACGGGCGAGACGGTGCTGGCCTCGGTGCAGTTCAAGGCACTTGCGCCCGTCGACAAGACCGGCATCAATTTGCGCGGCGCCGTGACGCTGGCTGGCTCCCCCGTGCGTGTCACCATGGGCGGCTGCGCGGTGACGGTCGGCACGCGCTTCGTGGCGCCTGGCGAACCCGGTGCCTTTGGTGCCGTCGGCGAGCAGGGCCGCGTGCGCCTGAGCTGGACCGCGGCCGCGGCGGGCACCTATCCTCTCGCTCGGTACGACGTGTACCGCACGAAGGGGACAGCGGACCTGCAGGCAGCCGAGCTTGTCGGCCAGCCCGGGCCCGACACAACCAGCTTTGTCGACCGTGGACCTCTGGAGCGTGACAGCTACTACTACTGGATCATGGCCGAGGACACGAAGGGCAACGTGAGCGGCGCCGTGGGACCGGCCAAGGCGGTGCCCATCATCGTGACAGACCCCACAACCAGGGTGACGCTGGTGTTCACCGTGGGCAAGGCCGCGGTCGTCATGAATGGCGTGACGGTTCCGATGGAGACGGCCCCGGTCATCGAGAACGGGCGCACCATCCTGCCCGTACGGTACATCGCGACCCCGCTCGGAGCCCAGGTGCTCTGGAATCCCAAGGAGCAGAAGGTCACGCTCGTTGGGACAAAGAAGGTCGAGCTGTGGATTGGTAAAGGGACGGCGCTTGTGGACGGCGTCTCGGTGCCCATCGACCCAGGGAACCCCAAGGTGGTGCCGCGCATCGTCGGGGGGCGCACGATGCTGCCGCTGCGCTTCATCAGTGAGACCTTCGGGGCGGACATCTTCTACGACGCTGTCAAGCAGACGGTCACGGTGACGATGACCAGACAGACATAGGAGGGGCCGTGGTCCGCATCAAGGAGCCCTTCAACGGGATTTCGCATCTTGCCGGCGCGGCGGCCGCCGTTCTCGTCACCGTGCTCATGGCCCGGCTGGCGGCGCTTCGGGGCGGTGCGCGGGCGTCCCTGCCGTTCATCGTCTACGGCGCAAGCATGGTCCTCCTCTACCTCGCAAGCGGGACCTATCATCTGCTCGACGTCGGTGAGCGGCTGCACGTGCTGCTGCGCAGGTTCGACCACATCAGTATCTCCCTGCTCATCGCGGGCACCTACACGCCTATCTGTCTGGTGGCGTTGCGGGGCCGTCTGGGAGCCATTGTCTGCTGGGTCGTCTGGGGCCTGGCCGCGGCGGTCATCCTGACCGACGTGTTCTGGCTGGAGGCGCCGCGCGGCATCAAGACCGCGCTGTATGTGGCGCTCGGGTGGGTGGCCATCTGGGTGCTGGTGCCGCTTGAGCGCGCAGTTGGGTGGGCCGGGATGGCCTGGATGCTCGCGGGCGGCGTCGTCTACAGCGCCGGGGCGCTCCTCTATGCCCTCAAGAGGCCGGACCCCTGGCCGCGCGTCATTGGCTTCCATGGCATCTGGCACCTCTTCGTCCTGGGCGGCAGCGTCTGCTTCGTGGTCATGGTCTGGCGTTACGTCATGCCCCTCGTGTCCGCGCGCTGAGATGAGCCTGCAGTTCACCCTGCAGGCGCCCGGCCTGTGGGTGGCCAGGTGCCGCGCGCTGGCGATGAACACCGGCATCGTGCAGGACGGCGCGCACGCGGTCCTCATCGACCCGGCCCTCCTGCCGGACGAAGTGGAAGACGTCGCACGCTTCTGCGCAGCGCACCACCTGCAGGTGGAGAGCGTCATCATCACCCATCACCACTGGGACCACGTGCTGG
>DAOOUZ010000125.1:0-3177 GCA_035369785.1 Candidatus Cryosericum sp.
GAGCGTTGTGCGCCCGTTGGCCTGTGTCGCGATACGCATACCGATGTAGCCGGCCAGGACCGAAAACCCGCCGCCAACCAGGAAAGCGACGCCGGCGACCAGACCGTTGCCGAGGGAGAGAAGGGTCCCCACCACAACCAGGATCGGAAAGAGCAGCGCATACTCGCGGGCAAGGAACGTCGTGGCTCCCCGATGGATGGTAAGCGTGACCTGCAGAATGGCAGGATCCTCGAGAGGATGGCGGACGATGGAACGCGCGAGTACCGCGACAACGATGAGTCCGAGCAATGCGACAAGGGGAACGAATGCGATGGGAACAAGACTAGAACTGACCGCCGCCTGCGAAGGAACGTTCATGACCGAGGTCCTCCCATGTAGGTGTGTCGAGGCTCGCACAAAACCTGGAGCCGGCGATCTGATTTGAACAGACGACCTGCTGATTACGGATCAGCTGCTCTACCAACTGAGCTACGCCGGCGTACCTAAAAGAAATGGAGCGGAAGACGGGATTCGGACCCGCGACACCTGCCTTGGCAAGGCAGTGCTCTACCCCTGAGCTACTCCCGCTCTGGCGGGATCGACGGGATTTGAACCCGTGGTCTCCGGCGTGACAGGCCAGCGTGTTAGACCAGCTACACCACGACCCCGTACCATGCAAGTATACGTCGTTCTGCAATAAGTCAAGCATGCATCCGGTTTCCCGGCCCTGCAAGTTCAGAAACGCTTGTTGTAAGCGCTCTCAAGAAAATGGTGGGCGGAACAGGGTTCGAACCTGCGACCCCCTCCGTGTGAGGGAGGTGCTCTACCGCTGAGCCATCCGCCCATACCTGTGGTGCCCTCGAGGAGAATCGGACTCCTATCGCAGCCTTGAAAGGGCCGTGTCCTGACCATTAGACTACGAGGGCATTGGTGAGCCGTACAGGACTCGGACCTGTGACCCTCTGCTTAAAAGGCAGATGCTCTGCCACCTGAGCTAACGGCCCGCGCACCGCTCTATTCTACTGAGAACCGGCTCCTCGTCAATAGTTGCGGTCAGCGGACAGGCGCGTCAGTCCTCAGCTGCCATGTCCAGCGACTCGAATCGGGTATAGCGCTTGTCAAACATCAACTTCACGTTGCCCTGCTTTCCATTTCTGTGTTTGGCGACGAGTGCGTTCGTCGGTGTCCTGGTATTGACCTCGGCAGTGTCGACCGACTCGTCTGTGTAGAGGAAGATGACGATGTCTGCATCCTGCTCAATTGCGCCGCTCTCGCGCAGGTCGGACAGCTGGGGCTTCTTGCGGTCACGCTTCTCGATGTCGCGCGACAGCTGCGACACGACAATGATGGGAACGTTCAGCTCGCGTGCCAGGTTCTTCAGCATCCTGGTAATCTGCGCCACCTCAAGCACTCTGCTTTCGACCTTTTCACCGGAAGATGCAAGCTGCAGATAATCGACTATCAGGAGCTGAGCCCGGGCACTAACGGCAAGGCGTTTTGCCTTTGCACGGATTTCCAGGGCTGTAAGTCCTGCTGTATCGTCGATAAAGAGTGGAGCTTCTGCGAGCTTGTTGCTGACCTGTGTCAGCGCCTGCCAGTCTTCCTGAGACAGGTACCCCGAGCGCAGCTTGTCCGCCTCTATCATCGCCTCCGAGGAGATGACGCGTTCAGCGAGCTGCTCGCGGGACATCTCAAGGCTGAAAATCCCAACAGGCTTGTGCAGACGAACTGCATTGTAGGCAGCAATATTGAGGGCGAGCGAGGTCTTGCCAACGCTCGGCCGTGCAGCCAGAACAACCAGTTCCTGTGGCTGAAGGCCGCCGAGCTGCAGGTCGAGATTCTTGATGCCAGTCGCTATGCCGCGTATGGAACCGCGGTGGTCATACCTTTCCTCGAGTACCTGCAGGGTATTCGGAAGAATCCGTTCAAGAGGCTGAAAGTCGCCACGTACCATGCCCTGCGAAGCTTCATACACCAACCGCTCGGTGCGGTCAATGAGCTCCATGGCTGTCACCACGGGTGAGAATCCGAGTTCATAGATGTCGCGCCCAGCCTGGATGATGCTGCGCTTGACAGAGCACTCCTTGACGATTTCAGCGTAGTACTTGACGTTCTGCGTCGTCGGGACCAGCTCGGTCAACTTGACCAGGTATGCTACGCCGCCTATGCGGTCAAGGTCACCATGACTCTTGATTTCATTGCTGAGAACAACGACGTCGACTGGCTTGTTGGCGGCCCTCAAACGGAAGATACAGTCACAGATCGTGACGTGCTCGTCGAAGTAGAAGTCATCCGCCTTGAGATAATCCATGACTTCGTCAACGGTGGCATTGTCCACAATAAAAGAGCCGAGCAGGGATTGCTCGGCTCCCATGTCATACGGAGGAACGACTGCGGCGGGCTCTGAAACTCCACCAGCCGTGGATGGGCGCACCTCGCGCGTTTCGTCAAGTTGCGAATCAGACTGCTCGGGCATCCTCAAACAGCTTCCGCCACCGTCACAGCAAGCGGCACGATCACCTCTGGATTAAGCCTGAGACTGACCTGGTAGACGCCCAGCGCCTTGATCGGTTCATCAATGCTTACAGTCTTCTTCTCCACCGCAACGCCAAGCTGTTTTGCAAGAGCGGCCACAACTTCCTCGGGAGTGATGGCCCCATAGAGCCGTCCCTGTGGAGTTGCCTTGGCGTGTACTGTCACAGTCTGGCCTCCCAGCTTTGCGGCAATCTCCCTGGCGCGGGCAAGGGCGGCGTCCTTTTCCTGAGACTGGGCAACCTTGCGCTTCGCCAGACCCGCAAGCCTCTGCGGAGTAGCATCTACGGCGAGGCCCTGAGGAAGAAGGTAATTTGCCGCATAGCCAACCGACACGTTGACCACGTCGTTCTTGTGGCCTACACCCTTGACGTCGGCAAGCAGGATTACCTTCCTGTCCATGGTTCGATTGCTCTTACCTGCTCACGAACGGCAGCAGCGCCATCACACGTGCCTTCTTGACGGCAGATGCCAGGGCTCGCTGGTGCTTCGCACACACGCCCGTTGCACGACGAGGGAGAATCTTGCCCTTGTCGCTCACGAACCGGCGCAGACGTGCAGCGTCTTTATAGTCAATGATATCAGTCTTGTCTGCGCAGAAGGGGCAGAACTTCTTGCGCGCCCTGAAGTAAAACGACTTCTTCTTCCCGGCTCTGGCCGGCTTCC
>DAOOUZ010000126.1:0-3151 GCA_035369785.1 Candidatus Cryosericum sp.
CGCTGGTATGGCTTGTGGACGGTGTCCTGGCCATGCTGGCACCGTTTCTCCTGGCCCTGTTGCTGGGATTCGTCTTTTTTGACGACCTTCTGGCTGCGGTACTGGGCATCGGGACCATGGCGGTCGCCTGGATCATGGGCCCGACGACAGCGGAGGTCCTTTGTGGACTCGTCGTGGGAGCGATTGTCGTGGTCATGGTGATGCGCAAGGTCAGCGAGACCAGCGCGCTGATGGTCGCAGGCCCGCTTGGCGGACTGACGGCGGCGCTGGTATACGCCTTTCTGGCCGGTCTTACAGAGCAGGGACTCAAGGCTATCCTCGCGAACGCCCTCTACCTGACCGGGGGCGGCGTGCTTGCCGCTCTGCTGGCGCTTGGGCTGACCTATGTCCTCGAGCGCTGGTTCAACGTGGCTACTGGCATGCGGCTCCGAGAGCTGCTGGATACTGGGAGCAAGCTGCTCACTGAGCTGTTCGAGAGTGCCCCTGGTACCTATCACCACAGCCTGAATGTTGCGAATCTTGCCTCGGGCGCGGCCCAGCGCGTGGGGGCCGACTGGCTGCTTACCAGGGTGGGAGGCTACTACCACGACATTGGAAAGCTGCTGCACCCACAGTTCTTTGGCGAGAACCGGGGCGAGCAGCCGAACATACACGAGGACATTTCACCCGAACTCAGCACGAAGGTCATTCTCGAACACGTTCAGGCAGGCGTGACCATTGCGGGGAGCCACCACCTTCCATCAGAAGTGATTGACATCATTGCCGAGCACCATGGGACGACGGTGGTTCAGTTCTTCTACGACAAGGCCGCCGCTGATCGTGCCAACCTGTCCCCCGATGCGTTCCGGTACCAGGGGCCCAAGCCGCACTCAAAGGAGTCTTCGCTCGTGTTCCTGGCCGACGGGGTTGAGGCTGCGGCGCGATCGCTTCCCCGGGTTGACAAGGCTTCTCTCGAGGCCCTGATAGAGAGCATCGTGGGCGCGAGGATGAGTGATGGCCAGTTGTCCGAATCGCAGCTTACGCTCGGCAACATCGCGGCCGTCAAAGAGTACTTTCTGACATCGCTGATTTCGTTCTATCACGTTCGTGATGCATATTCAACCACAGAGGAGGCAAATGAAAGAGTCTGACCTATCGGTACACTGTCGCATCGAAACCTCTGACCCCGAGTGGGTCGTTGATGAAGAGAACTTGACACGTCTTGTGCGTCAATGCCTTGAGTTGATGCAGAGTGACCTGGTCCGGGTCCATGGCGTGCGCCATGCTGTCGGAGTGTCCTGCTTCATCGTTCCCGCAGAGCGGATGCGGCAACTCAACAACCAGCATCGCCAGATCGATGCGCCAACCGATATGCTGTCCTTTCCGCTCGGCTATGCCGCGCCCGGCACGGGGTGGGTTCTTGGAGACATCGTCATCTGCCTTGACGCCGTTGCGGACAAGGCAGGGGCAAGCGGCAACACCCTCGACGACCAGCTGGCCTTTTCGCTGGTGCACTCGCTTCTGCATCTTGTCGGCTACGATCATGGCTCCGAGCGTGACCGCGGGGCGATGGAGGCGCGTGAGGAAGACGTCTTCGGCCGCCTGAGCGTACCGACCGGCGTGGCCAGGAGGGCTGCATGACAGGTCAGATCGTTGGGCTCATCGTCCTCCTGCTGCTGGGCTTCTTGTTCTCCATGCTGGAATACGGCTACATGAGCGTCACGCCGATGGCCCTGGAAAGGACGTCGAACTCTCCTTCACTGGGCGCCCGCCTGAGGGAGCGGATGGCTGAGAATCGCTCCATGCTGCTCGCCGCCATCGTGCTGGGGAACGACATGGCGAATCTCGGCGCATCCTTCGTCTTCGCCCGTGTCGTGCTGGCTGCTTTCGCACAGGTGAACCCCGACCTGTTGACGCTCATTTCGACGATTGCCTTGACCATTATCGTCGTCATCTTTGCGGAGACGATTCCAAAGTCGATCGGCAAGGCGTTTCCTGACCAGGTGACGCTGAGCACGGCCGTGCTGCTGTACCCTATCTACGTTGTTCTGTATCCTGCTGCGCGGGCGCTCGCGGCGGTGTCTGACTTGTTTACGCGGCCACTGCTGAAGAACGCCAAGCATCCCGGCTACCTCGCGGACTCGGACGATTTCCGGTACCTGCTCAAGGTGGGGCAGGAGGACGGCGTCATCGACAAGGACGAAGAACGTCTGATCTACAACATTTTTGACTACAGCAGCACGCTGGCGTACGAAATCATGACACCCTTTGTCGACGTCACCACCGTTGACAAGGATGCGTCGATCGGCGAGGCCGTCCGAGCAATCAACGAAACGGGGCACTCCCGCATTCCCGTCATGGACGACGACAACGTTGTCGGCCTTGTCTATGCCAAGGATGCCTTACGAGCGATGGCGGCCAGTTCCGGGACGAACCTGAAGGCAAGCAGCATCATGCGCCAGCCGTTCTTTGCTCCTGACACAAAGAAGATCAACAGTCTGCTGCAGGAGATGCAGCGGCAGCGCGTCCAGACGGCAATCCTGTTCGACGAATACGGTGCAGTATCCGGAATCATCACCGTGGAGGACATTCTCGAGGAAGTCTTCGGAGAGATTCAGGATGAGTACGACAAGGAGGCTGCCGAAATCGAGCCAGCTGGTCAGAATGCGTACCTCATCAAGGGCTCGGTACCGACCGACAAGGTGTCGGAGTTGTTCGGCGAAGACTTGTCGGGCGAGGATTACGATACCATCGCGGGCCTGGTATTGTCGGAAGTCGGCCGCCTGCCGCGGGTCGGAGACGTGGTGGAACGTAACGGAATCAGGTTTGTCATCGTGAATGTCGTGGGCAAGAGGATCTCGAGAGTGCGAGCGGAGAAGGTGTCTGCGCCCGAGCGCCCTCCTGAGGATGAGGAGTAATACGAGCCGAAAGGAGAACCATGAAGATCGTTGCAGGCAACTGGAAAATGTACAAGACCATCGACGAGGCACAGGCGTACGTCCGCGAGGTGGCTGCGTTCGGTACGCCACCACAAGAGAAGGTCCGGGCCATCCTCTTCCCCAACTACGTGGCGCTGGGTGCGCTGCATGGTTCGGGGCTTGTTCCTCCCTGGCTGTCCCTGGGGGCACAGGACGTCGCCGCCGAGGCCGAGGGAGCCTTCACCGGCGAAGTT
>DAOOUZ010000127.1:0-3083 GCA_035369785.1 Candidatus Cryosericum sp.
GCCCTACATCCTGTCGGGCATGACATGGTTCGACAATTGTGTCCTGCAGGCGCCCGAGGGCGTGGAGCTCAGACTGGGCGCGACCGTCGACGGTCTGGATGCGGGTTCCCGGACGGTTCATACGAGGGACGGGATGGTCGAGAGCTATGACCGCCTGCTGCTGACAACGGGCACGTCGCCCGTTATTCCCGAGGTGCCTGGTTCAAACCTTCCCGGTGTTGTTGGCATTCGCAACATCGGGGACATCGAAGTCGTGCGCAAGTGCATCGCCTCCTCCAGCGAGAAGCGGGTCATCCTGTCCGGCGCGGGACTGGTCAATGCCGAGGTCGGGGACGCGCTCGTCAAGCTGGGCGTCCCCGCGACGTACGTTGTTTCCTCAAACCGGGTGCTGTCGCAGATTGTCGACCGTGAAGCCTCTGCCATGATTGAACAGGCGCTGAAGGGGCTCGACGTGGAGCTCCTGAAGGGCGAGGACATTGTCGAAATCACGGAACAGGGGAACGCCCTCGAGGTCCGGCTTGCCTCCGGGAGGACGCTCCGTGGCTGCTGTGTTGTGTATGGCAAGGGTGTCCGGCCCAACACAGGGTTCCTCCAGGGAACAGATGTGCAGGTCAACAAAGGCATCGTCCTGGGGTCGCATCTGGAAACAACTGCCGCCGGGGTGTACGGCGCCGGCGATGCGGTCGAGACCGACGACATCCTGCTGGGGCAGAAGGCTGTCCATGCCCTCTGGCCGGTAGCGGTCGAGCAGGCACGGTGCGCCGCGCAGAACATGGTCGGTCAGGAGACCGCGTATCCCGGCGACGTCCTCCGCAACATCCTGACCGTGTTCGGCCTGACCGTGTTCACGGGCGGGGAGAGCACGCGGGACGAGGGAGACGTCTACCGCGACACCAGCGACGGGCAATATCGAAAGATTCTTGTCAGAGACGGCAGACTGCGTGGCTTCGTGTTTGTGGGCGAAGGGGTGAACAACCCCGGCGTGTACCTGCGGATGATGAGGGAGCAGACCGATATCAGCTCACTTCTCACACCGCTTCTGCAGGGAACCGTTGCCTCCGCAGACCTCTATCCGTCTGTATTCAGGGCGGCCCTGTAGGGCCGCCCTGTTCTGGGGCAACCGAACGTCATCCGCCGCCAACGGGCGGAAACACCGAGAGCGTATCGCCATCCGCAAGGGGCGCATGTTCCTTGCCCAGGAACTCGACGCTCCTGCCATTGAGCAGGTAGATGTAGGTTCGCTGCAGATGGCCGTCCTCGGTGAGAATGATGCCCTTGAGCACCGGGTAGTCGTTCACGAGCGAGCGGAGTGCCTCTACGTATGTGTCCGCCGTCCGTGCGACCGGTCCCTGCTTGAAGGCATCCGTCAGGAAGACGCGCACCGTCACTGCTGCCATGCTATCACCTCACTCTTATTGTACCGGGTCGGGCTGTGACGTTCAACCCTGGACGGAGGACCTGACGCGCACGATTCACTCGGGTGCCCGCCTTCTGTGGACCGGTCAGGAGGCGGCCTTGACACGGAATGCGAACGGTGTTAGGGTGCCCGGAGAGGCAGCACTGTGGCATGACTGCGCCCGCTTGTGGCGGTCGCGGACGAGGCTGTCCAGTCGTTGTGAGGTGAAGAGATGCGCATCCTGGTCACTGGATTCGATCCATTCGGGCAAGAAAACGTGAATCCTGCATGGGAAGCTGTGCGGTTGCTTCCCGGCGTCGTGTCTGACGCGGAGATACTCAAACTGGAGATTCCCACCGTGTTCGGGGCATGTGACCAGGTTGTCCGGGAGGCTGTCCTGAACGGCCGTCCCGACGCGGTCCTGAGCATCGGGCAGGCCGGCGGCCGCAGCGACATCAGCGTGGAGGCCGTTGCTGTCAACATCATGGACGCAGAGATTCCCGACAACGAGGGCAACCAGCCGCGTGACCAGCGGATTCGTGATGAGGGAGATGCCGCCTACTTCGCAACAGTTGCCGTCAAGCCCATGGTGGACAGGATTCGTGCCAGGGGAGTACCGGCGCATGTCTCGTATACCGCCGGCACGTACGTGTGCAACTATGTCATGTACTGCGTCCTCCACATGGCGGCCGAGGAGTTCCCAGGTCTTCGGGCCGGGTTCATCCACGTGCCCTTCGCCCCTGCCCAGGCGGTGGGCAAGGCACCGTCGACGCCGACGATGTCAGTGGAAACAGATGCGATCGCCATCACAGCCGCGCTCGAGGTCGTAGCTGCGGACGTCAGGGGTGAACCTCAGGAGGGCAGGGTCATGGAGTTTGGCGGGCAGAGGGTACACTAGAGGCATGGACGGCACGGTGTTCAATATCATGCACTACGCGCTGCACGACGGTCCGGGCATCCGCTCCGTCGTGTTCCTCAAGGGCTGCCCGCTGTCCTGTCTGTGGTGCCACAACCCTGAGGGGCAGACGTCTGGACCGGAGCTGATGCTGTTCGCCGACCGGTGCACGGCCTGCGGCGACTGCGTGCGCGCGTGCCCACACGGTGCTGCGAGGCTGGTAGACGGCGTCCCGTGCGTAACGGAGGCGTGCACCGCGTGTGGAGAGTGCGTCGAGGCATGCGTCCAGGGTGCACGGACACTCGCAGGCAGGCGCATGACCGTGTCCGATGTCTTGAACGAAGTCCTGCGCGACCGTGTCTTTATGGAGGAATCCGGGGGCGGGGTCACCATTTCCGGAGGTGAGCCGCTCATGCAGGCTGCCTTTCTCCGCGAGTTTGTGGAAGCATGTGGGCGCGAGCACCTGCCGGTTGCGGTGGAAACGTGTGGCATCGGGGCACGGGGCGACCTTCTCTGGCTGGTGCAGCAAGGCGTCCTGTTCCTGTACGATGTGAAGCTGGTGGACGCATCGCGCCACAGGCAGTGGACCGGACACGGCAACGACGAGATTCTGGCGAATCTGCGCGCACTCACGCAGGCTGGCGCCCGGGTTGTGGTCCGTCTTCCGGTCATCCCGGGGGCGAACGATGACGAGGCCAATGCGCAGCAGCTGGTGGCGCTCCTGCATGACCTGGGCATCCACCGCGTGGACCTGCTGCCGTATCACCGCATCGGAACGGAAAAATACGTCAG
>DAOOUZ010000128.1:0-3059 GCA_035369785.1 Candidatus Cryosericum sp.
AACCAGCAGCACGTCACCGCCGGACAGCAGAACGTCCCGCACTTCCTCGTGCTGTCGGATGTAGGCGATGGCTGCGTCGACCTCGGCCTTTGAGCGCCTGCCGTCTGTCATGCCCGCAAGACGGCGCCTCGTGCAGTGGCGGCAGTACATGCCACACTGGTCCGTGATGAGGAACAGGACGCGGTCAGGATACCGGTGCGTCAGCCCGTGGACCGGCGAATCGACCTCCTCGTAGAGAGGGTCGTCCAAGTCGCTGGAAACCGTAACCAGCTCGTCAGCAGTGGGCACACACTGTCGGAAAATGGGGTCATCCTGCGTACTCTGTTCGATGAGCGAAGCGTAGTAGGGCGTGATGGCCATGCGAAACCTGGAGAGAGCCGCGCTGACACCAGCCTTCTGGTCATCCGTCAGAGAAAGCACCTGAGAAAGTCTGTCAATTGTCTGAATCCGATTGGCAACCTGCCAGTGCCAATCATCCCACTGTTGCTGCGAAACGTCCTGCCAGAGGGGAACATCAGTGTACTTGTGACCCGACAAGGAGCACCTCCTCCTTTCGATGGTGGAGATGGCGGGATTTGAACCCGCGACCTCATGGATGCAAACCATGCGCTCTCCCAACTGAGCCACATCCCCACAGGTAGCAGCGACAAACATACATTGGTGGGCCTCTCTGGATTCGGACCAGAGACCTCGTCCTTATCAGGGACGCGCTCTAACCAACTGAGCTAGAGGCCCACGTGCAGCTTCCTTTTCCAATCGTTATTCTAGGGGGAAGTGCGCGTCTGTCAAGTCAGGCAAGCGGCTTTCAGCCGTATCGTTCCTCTTTCCATGGATCGCCATGCATGTGATATCCGCGCTCCTCCCAGAAGCCTGGACGGTCCTCCGTCATGAACTCCAGTCCGTTCACCCACTTGGCATCCTTCCAGGCATACAGGGAAGGCACCAGCAGCCGCAGAGGTCCGCCGTGCTCGGCAGGCAGGGGAGCGCCCTGCCATTCCCACGCGAGCATCGTATCCGCTGCCAGCAGGTCCTCGAGTGGAAGATTGGTCGTGTAGTCCGTGACAGAATGGGCCATCACAAACCGCGCCTCGGGCGCGGGCTCGACGTGCACCGCCGCAAGCAGGTCCCTGACAACGATGCCACCCCACGTCGTTCCCAGCATGGACCAGCCGGTCACGCAGTGAAAGTCGGCCTCCCGCTCAACGCGCGGGAGAGCCATGAGCTCCTGCCACGTTACTTCGACGGGCTTCCTGACGGTACCCCAGAACCTGAAGACGAAGGACGTGGTGTCGACAGAAGGGATGTCCTCTGCCGTCAAGGTGTAGAACTTGTCCGTAACGCGCTGGTTGGGCGGAACGCGTGAGCGGTCAGACGCTCCGGGCGCCCCGTCGTTCCAACTGTCCTGCTGTGCCATGACTGCCTCCTTTCACGTCAAGGGATCAGCGAGAGGAAACGCTTCTTGCCGACCCGCATATGCACTGGAGCGTGAGTCAGGTCCAGGGTGAAGCCCACGTCGGTCACCCGGACGCCGTCCACTTCCAGGCCTCCCTGCTGAATAAGGCGACGCGCCTCGGACTTGGACGCGACAGCCCCGAGCGCTGCAAGAATGTCGACGATGCCAGCCGTGGGCATCCCCTCAAACTGCTCAGGCAGGTCGACGTCCTCGTACACGATGTCAGCAGAGGCCGTCGACGCACGATGGCTGAACACCTTCTCGAAGTTGTCCTGGGCGACCTGTGCCGCGTCGGTTCCGTGAAAGCGCTCCGTAACCAGGAACGCCAGCCGCTTCTTGGCCTGCATCGGGTGCACGGACCCATCGGCCATACCCAGAGCCATGGCTTTCACCTCATCCTCGGGAACAGACGTCAGAAGGGTGTAGTACTGCTGCATCAGACCATCGGGAATAGACATGCACTTGCCATACATGTCCACGGGATTCTCGGCAATGCCGATGTAGTTGCCCAGGCTCTTGCTCATCTTCTGCACGCCGTCCAGACCGGGCAGGATGGGCATCATGAACGCCACCTGCGCCTCCTGGCCCACCTGCTGCTGCAGCTCCCGCCCAAGGAGCAGGTTGAACTTCTGGTCTGTGCCGCCCAGCTCCACATCCGCCTGAACAGCAACCGAATCGTAGGACTGCATGAGTGGGTAGAAGAACTCATGAACGAATATGGGAACCTGGCTGTGGTACCGCTTCGAGAAGTCATCACGCTCAAGAATCTGCTGAATCGTGAACCGGGAGGCCAGACGGATGATCTCCTCGAAGGTGAGTTTCGCCAGCCATTCGCCGTTGTAGCGGACTTCTGTCTTTTGCGGGTCCAGAATGCGGTAGACCTGCTCAAAATAGGTACGGGCGTTGGCGTCAATCTGCTCAGGGCTCAGGGGCGGACGCGTCCTGGAGCGCCCGGAGGGGTCGCCGATACGGGCGGTGTAGTCCCCGATAATAAAGACCACCTGGTGGCCGAGGTCCTGAAACTGGCGCAGTTTATCCAGCACCACCACGTGACCAAGGTGAAGGTCAGGGGCGCTGGGATCGGCGCCAAGCTTGACCCGCAGCGGTTTTCCCGAGACGAGGGAGCTGCGTATCTTGGCTTCAAGCGCTGGCTCGCTGACGATTTCGGCCGCTCCGCGCCTCAGGAGACGTACCTGTCGTTGTGCTTCGCGGTCCAGATCTGTTGTTTCCACGGTCACCTCTTTCATTCGTTCAAGCTTTGAGCACAATCATCAGAGCGGTGCCCTGTTCCACGGCAACACGCTGTAGCGGGGCACGCGCAACGTTGCTGAGCGTCCGGGTCGACCCCTGCGCGACAGTCGCATGGACCAGCGGGTATTCGAATCCGTCCAGCGTCAGCTGGACCTGCTCCGTCTGCGGCACAAGCGACACAATGTGACCGGGAGGAAGCACCAGGTCGATGGCTCCCGCAAGCGGACGCGCCAGGCAGGTTTCGTCCTCGAAGCAGATGTCCTCGAAGACCTTCATGTACCGCACGGCGAGCTGAAGGTTGAACAACAGGTGGTCCAGGCGTCCTCCCAGGCCAGCGAGCACCACGACGGGGCCG
>DAOOUZ010000129.1:0-3040 GCA_035369785.1 Candidatus Cryosericum sp.
GATCGTCCCGGAGGAGAAGGGGGTCCCCACCCTGAAGGACCCTCGGGACCTGGGGGCCTTCGTCGACGGGTTCTTCGCCTCCCATCGGTCCTCCTGGGGGGTTCCCGGAGCGGTCTTCGTGGCGGTGGCGGACGGGAAGGTGCTGCTGGCCCGGGGGTACGGACAGGCGGACCTGGAAACGGGACGCCCCGTAGACCCGGAGCGGACGGTGTTCCGGGCCGCCTCGGTATCCAAGGTGTTCACCGCCCTGGCGACGCTTCAGTTGGCGGCGGACCGCAAACTGGCCCTCTCGGACGACGTGAACGCCCGGCTGCGACGCTTCCAGGTGCCCGCCATGCCTGGAGGGCTGGCAGTCCTGGCCGACGGGACCCTGCTGGTCTGCCTTTGGGGAGGAGACACAGAGGTCCAGCAGGTCTTCCACGTTACCCCGGCGGGCACGGTGCTGGCGAAGTTCGGCATACCGGGCGGTGGCCGGGG
The DNA here is from genome assembly GCA_035369785.1 of Candidatus Cryosericum sp. Taxonomy (GTDB): domain Bacteria; phylum Caldisericota; class Caldisericia; order Cryosericales; family Cryosericaceae; genus Cryosericum. The sequence continues at coordinate 478 of DAOOUZ010000129.1, forward strand.
AACCGGTCAGATGTACTATCCCCACGATGCTGTCCAGTTGCCGGATGGCCTTGTTCTGGTGAGCGACGCCGAGAACGGGCGCTTTATCGCGTTCCGGTTGGACGGTTCCGTCGCGTGGACGACGACACGGTCGTGGTACATGCCTGGCCGCATGGCCTGGACCTCCTCTGGGACCCTCTGCGTGACGGATGGCTTCCACAATGTGGTCAGGGAACTCAGCTACGGTGCTGCGGCGCCTGCGCGTTCCGCGCTCACAGCCCGCTTCGACACGCCGGAGAGGCAGGCCCGGGCCGGGGGCACTGCGACATTCCAGCTGGCCCTTCGCAACAGGAGTGCGCAGCCAGACACCGCAGTCCTGAATGTGACGCCCTACGGCACCGGCGACTGGTCTGCTTCTCTCAGCGCAGCGTCGGTCCAGCTTCCAGCCGGTGGCACCGCTGCGGTTTCCGTTGCGGTGCAGACCCCACCGGATACGCCAGCTGGCTCCGCGTGCAGCATTGCCGTCCAGATTCGTAGCTCCCGGGACCCGACGGCTGTCACGGAGGTGAAGGCCATCGTGATCATCGGTGCTCCCGCGCTCATTGTCGGCGGGTCCGCTCTGCAGGTTGGTTCCGGTTCCACCATTGAGATTCCGCTCGAGGTGCAGAACGCACAGGAGCTCTATGCAGCGGCATGCCGAGTGACCTACGACGCCACAGCGCTTGAACTTGTCGGCGTTACCGCTGGGAGTCTCGCCCGGGAGGACGGCCTCTTTCTCGAGGACCACTCCAAGAGCGGCATGGTGACGTGCGCGGCGACGCTGACGGATGGCGCTCCGCCTGTGAGCAGCGATGGCACCCTCGCGCTCCTGACATTCCATGCCCTCAAGGCTGTCACCACAGAACTGGACATAGACCAGGCCCAGGCGGCTGGCGGTGCGGAGGGAAAGAGCCCGCTCCCCTGCAGGCCACGCTCCATCCTCGTGCACGTTGCCAGCCACGAGACGCCGGCAACCCTGACCCTTCGCATCGGCTCTCCCGTCATGACCATAGGCGGTGTCGCGGTGACACTCGACACTGCACCCATCATCATCGAGAGTCGCACGCTGGTCCCCATCCGCGCGGTCGTCGAGGCTCTCGGCGGCACGGTATCATGGGACGACTCAGCACGGCGGGTCGGCATCGCCCTGGGCGGGACGGATCTGAGTCTGGTCGTCGGGCAGCCGCAGGCAATCCTCAACGGCGCACCAACGCCCATCGACCCCGACAACCCCAGGGTCGTGCCGCGCATTGTCAACGGCCGGACGCTGCTGCCGCTGCGGTTCGTTGGTGAGAGCCTCGGAGCCGATGTGCAGTGGAGAGCCGAGACGCAGACGATCATCATCACATGGCCGGCGCCGTGACGTTCCACGGCTGCAGGTACGGCGAGGCAGGAACAGTCGCTCATCCATGAAAGGAGAACATCATGCATACAGATGAAATCATGCAGCTGGCACTTGCAATGGCAGGACTTTCCACGGTACCGGAGGACTCCCAGGTCTATGTCCCCGGTGACATCACGAGGGCGCTGGTGACCATCGACGCTGACACGGGACTGCTGAGCATTGCGCGCAGCCTCGGGTACGATGGGGTCATCGTGCACCATCCACAGGGGGACGACGCCATGATGGGCCTTCACCTTGTCATGAACCGGCAGCTGCAGACCATGACCAGGGCGGGCGTTCCCGAAGATGAGGCACGCGTCGCCCTCGAGCCGCGCCAGTTCAGCGTGGAACACACCAACCACATGCGGAACTGGGACTACATGCCGAGTATTGCCCGCCTTATGGGCATGCCCTTCATGAACATCCACTATCCGTGCGACCTCATGATGGAGCGCATTGTCGACGCACACGTGCAGGGGCGGCTGGCCCAGTCCGGCCCCGCCACCACCGTGCACCAGCTCACAGACATCCTGCTTGAACTGCCGGAGTATGCACATGCGAAGACCAGGCCGGCAGTTGTCACCGGTTCCGTGGACTGGCCAGCCGGGAAGGTAGTCACAGCCTTCGCGGGAGGGACGAACGGGGGCGCGGCTGTCGTCGAGGCATACTGGCGCCATGGCGTGAACACCGTCATGACCCTTCACATGGAGGTGGCGGACATTCAGAAGCTGCGCTCCCTGCCTCACCCCGGTACGCTGATTGTGGCGGGACACATCGCAAGCGACTCGGTGGGGCTCAATGCCCTCGTCCGGGTGCTGCGGGCCCATGGCCTCGAGCTGACTGCGGTGGGCGGCATCGTCGCAGGTGATTAAGGCGTAACCCTCTAGCCCTCCCGGCCCAGTGCCTGCTGGACCGCACGCACGATGCGCGCAGAGTTGCTCCACCCCACGAGGATGAGTGGAACGCCTTGACGTCTTGCCTCGTCTGAAACGGTCTCTGCGAGTGCGTGGCTGATATGCGACGTCAGGACGACGACCGCCTGCCGTCCACGCATGGCAGCGAGGTCGAGCAGACCGCCCTCGTCCTCCGCCACAAATTCAGCGTTTAGCATCCAGGGTACAAGCCGGCTGGCCAAAGCACGAGAGCCCCCAACAACCAGCA
>DAOOUZ010000130.1:0-3012 GCA_035369785.1 Candidatus Cryosericum sp.
TGTCGTGCACTCGTGGTCGGTCGAAATCCCCACCGCGATGTAGGCCTCGAGGTCCCGCCCGGACAGGAACGGGGCATGCCCGTCGATGAGCTGTCCGTCGAAGGCGGCCAGCTTGTCGAGAACGTCGGGGTCCTTGAACAGGATGCCGGGATAGTTCATGAACTCGGCCAGCCCCAGGACCCTGGGGTTGCGCCGCAGCTCGGACAGCCGGTCGGCATCGAGTGTTTCTCCGTTGGTTTCCAGATGTGTTGCGGGCACGCAGGAGGGCAGCATGAAGTAGAAGTCCAGCGGGGAGGTCCGCGTCGCCTCCAGCATGAAGCGGATGCCGCGCACGCCGGCAACGTTGGCAATCTCGTGCGGGTCCGCTATGACGCTGCCCGTGCCGCAGGCCAGGGCCACCTTGGCGAACTCCGCAGGCACGACCATGGTGCTTTCGATGTGCATGTGGCCGTCAATGAAGCTGGGGGCAGCATAGCAGCCCTTGCCATCGACTACGCTGACGCCGTCGTAGCGGCCGATGCCCGCAATCTGACTGCCTGAGAAGGCAATGTCGACGTCCTCCTCTATCTGGCTGTCGAACACATTCACGAGGTTGATGTGCTGAATCACCAGGTCCGCGGGCCGGCGGCCGGTGGCGACGTCGATGAGGCGGGCGATGCGTTCGCGGGTTGTGTCGTTGCTAGCGTTCATGCAAGGCTCTCATATGTTCTCGAGGACGTGGACCAGCTCGGCGTTGGCCTGTTCGACCAGCGCCTGCTCATCACAGACGGTCACGGTCCCGTCGCGGTAGACGACGTTGCCATCGATGATGGTGCATGCGATGCTGCAGACCGAGGACTCGTACACCAGGCGGCAGGTGGCGCTGGTATGGGCGGAGGGCTGCGCAAAGACGTCGTGCCCCGGATCCACGACGACGATGTCAGCGCGCTTGCCCGGCTCGAGGGTTCCTACGATGTCATCGATGCCAAGGCTGCGGGCCGCGTCGACCGTCACCATGGACAGGACCTGCTCCGGGGTCATCGCCTGGGGGCCAGACGTGGGTCGGAACGCCGTCGCCATGATGAACAGCTCGCGCGGCGCATCCATCCTTCCGCCGTACACCGGGCTGTCGAAACCGGCCAGCACTGGCGTTCCCTTGCGGAGGAACTCGGGGACGCGGGGCAGCGGGCGCCCCAGCTTGAGGTCGGCGGACACATTGACCACGACCCGCGCGCCCGCCTTGCGGATGAGGTTGCGCTCGAGCTCCGAGACGAACGACGGGTTCACGAGGAAGGTCCGCTCGCCGAGGATGCCCAGTGTATCGAGGGTCGCCAGCTCCTGCGGCCCCCCCTCGCTGCGGATGCCCCCCACCTGGTTCCGGTCCGTCGTCAGGATGATCTTGAGGGGAAGGCCGGCGCCTTCGGCCATAGCCCGCGCCTGCGACAGGCACTCGTCTGTGCACAGCAGGGCATTGGTTGTTGTGACGGCAGAGCGCAGCAGGCCACCCGCGTCATCCGAGGCAACTGCCCTGATGAGCGACTGAGCCTCGGCCAGCTGCTCGCGCAGAGGCATGCGGAGACTCTCGGGCCACTCTGGCGTGGCATCCGCCAGCATGCGGCCTCCGATAAGCCGGAAGCCCATGGACCGGGCGGCCGCGAAGATCTGGTCGGCGGACTGGACGGCGCCTCCGTCGAAGAGCGTCGTAATCCCGCTCCGGACAGCCTGGCAGATGCCCAGCGCGGCGGAACAGCGCACCTGCTCCGGCGAAAAGCCTGCGATAAGCTTGAGGGCCAGGCGTTCGCGCTCTGCGTCGTCGAGGATCTGGTCGGTCTGACCGCGGAGCAGGCTGAACGCAAGGCGGGAATGAGCGAAAATCAGGCCCGGCAGGACAATCATCCCCGAGGCGTCGATAACCGTGTCAGGGCGCTCGCCGCGGTCTATGGCAGTGTCGATGCGCTTGATGGTCCCGCCCTCAACCAGAAGGTCTGCCCTGCGAGGTTGACGGTCGCCTTCCATGGTCAGCAACGTCCCGTTCTTGATCAGCAGCTTGTTCATGAGTTGTCCGTGCCAGCTATTGTAGCCACTGTGGAAGCCTTTGTCAAAAAGGCCGGCGGCCAACACATGTATACTGGTAGGGTCGAGGAGGTAGGACGCATGAGTGAGACAGTGATGCTGGAGGCAATGGGGCAAGTCCCTGGAGTGCGGACGGAGGCCATCGAGCACGTTGTGCGGTGGGTGAACCCTGGCCACGACGTACGGGACAGGAGCGTGGTAGTCCTGCTTGGCGAATACCCCGCCGGGGCGGACCTTCTGGAGGCCGTTGTCGGGTCGCTTTCCGAGGCCGCGCGCGTCGACCTTGCCGCACCGACGCTGGCGCGGTACGACGCCGCCCTGAGGGAGCATCTTGCAGGCCTGCTGGGGACACGCGGTCAGCTCATCGACATCAGCTCGGGGCAGTACGAGGCGCTCCGGGTTCCCCTTCGCTCATCGATGCGCGACGTGCACGGCATGCAGACCGCGGAACGACGGCTCATCAAGGATGCCTACGTTGCCCGTTGCCTTGCGGATGCGGACAGGTTTGCGGTGGTCCGCGGCCTGGAGCTGAACAGGTTCTCAGGAGTGCACGGGGTGTTTGCCACCGTGCTGGATTTCCTGGCGACCAAGACGCGCGCCGATGTCCTGGGGTACCAGGGCTACGGCCTCATGGGCCAGGCGCTGCTGGACGTCTGGTCAGCCATCGAGGGAGACTTCCTGTTTGGGGTTCTCGATGGACAGCAGGCACGCGAGGAGACGTTCGGCAAGGTGGCCGAACTGGGGATTCTCCTTGCCGGGCTCGACCCCGCCGAGCTGGACGGCACGGCGCTCATCGCCTCGGGCGGCCGTGTCTCGTGGTCGCCCTTCGGCGCATCCGCTTCCACTCGGGCAGGAACGGGGAATCGCAGGGACGCGCGCAGCGGAATTGTCACCAACGTTGCGCTCGAGGACGTCCGTGAGCGCATGCCGCACGGGTTCGCCGAACACCCGCCCGTGCGC
>DAOOUZ010000131.1:0-2969 GCA_035369785.1 Candidatus Cryosericum sp.
AAGGATGACTATTTCGCGGCGCTCAAGCGACACATGGTGTTCTACAACACCAATCCCGCCATCGGGTCGCCGACGATCTTCGGAGCGGCATGCGCCCTTGAAGAGAAGAAGCAGCCCGAGGTCAGCGACAGTCTGAAGGTTTCCCTGATGGGTCCGTTCGCTGGCATCGGCGACACAGTCATGGCCATCCTGATGAAGCCCATCTTTGCCGTATTCGCTGCATCCATGGCGCTTCGTGGCAGCACAGGCGGTGCCTGGCTCATGCTTGCTCTTGGGTTCATCTGGTTCTATCTGATGTTCCCTGGATTCTGGCTTGGATACAAGCAAGGCCTTGGCCTGGTGCACCAGATGAGCAGCGGAGCCGTTACCCGCATTACTGATATTGCGAGCACAGCTGCCCTGTTCATCATGGGTGGGTTTATTCCCAGCATCCTGGCCAGTGTCAAGACTCCCATCGAGTTTACGAAGAAGGTCACCATCGAGGGCAAAGAGGTCCTGCAGACCGTCAAGCTCCAGAGCACATTTGACGCCATCCTGCCCTACATGCTTCCCCTGCTTCTGACCTTTGGTGTTTACTGGCTGCTGAAGAAGAAGCACTGGACGAACCTTCAGGTCCTGCTTCTCCTGGTCGTCGTTGGAATTGTGCTTGGAGCATTCAAGCTCCTGTAGCCCGAGCACGCCACTTCGTTTCTGACAATGCGGTATCCCGGGCCAGCGTATGGCCCGGGACCGGAGGTTTGGGATGATAGGAATTGTTGTCGTAACACATGGTCAACTTGCAGATGGCATGGCGGATGCCGTCAGGCTGATTGCCGGGCCACAGGAGCAGCTGAAGACGGTGGCCCTGCGCGAAGGGGACAGTATTGATGAACTCAAGACGCGCATTCAGGCCGCCATCACCGAGACAAGCACGGGCGACGGATGCCTGGTGTTCGTAGACATGCTTGGCGCGTCTCCCTCGAATGCGGCCGCATACCTGGTCCGTGACGATGTCGAGATTATTGCCGGCGTCAACCTTCCCATGATTCTGGAGATTCTTGGGGTTCGTGGAAGCATGCCCCTCCGCGATGTCGCCGACATGGCAATGAACGCGGGAAAAGCCTCCATCGAGAGCCTGAGCGCAATGATGCGCGAAGCACTGAAGGGTTCGCAGACGACTGATGAGGGTACACCCTCATCTTCAACCGACTAGGAGCATACAATGGCCTTCTTCCTGCATATAGACAACCGTCTCATTCATGGGCAGGTTACTGTCAGCTGGTGCAGTTACTATGGGGCGAAACGTATTGTGGTCGCAGACGACAAGGTCGCCGCCGACCCGATCCAGCGCATTATTCTTCCGCAAGCCGCACGGGGGCTTCCGACCTCTGTCGTGAGCATTGCGGACGCCCTGAAGCTGCTGCCAACGCTCGATCCGGCGCACGAAAGCGTCCTCATCATCGCGCGCAACGCCGAGGGGGCCCTGGCTCTTCTCCAGGGAGGCCTGAGGCCGAAGAGCATCAACGTGGGTAACCAGGCGCCTGTTCAGGGGACGAAGTATGTCATGGTGCTTCCCTGGATTGCAGCCACGAAGGAGGACGCTCAGGCATTCAAGGCCATGAGTGATATGGGATACAAGATCACGCCTCAACGGAGCAGCAGCGACCGTGCGCTGGACCTGGTCGAACTGCTCGGGAAGAAGGGCTTGCTGTAACCCGGAGGAACTACGAAAACAGGACTGAGGTGAGTGCTATGGATCTTGAGTTCTTTGACACAATCGAACAGCTGATTCCCGTGCTGAGAGGCGAGGACCGGCACATGCGCGAGGCCGGGCACATCGTAGCCCAGAGCATCATGGGCGGAGGAATCCTGCAGGCGTTCGGGAGCGGGCATTCCGCAGCATCTGCCATGGAGATTTGCGGACGGGCTGGCGGGCTTATCCCGTCCAAGCAGATCAAGGAACCATCTGGTGGCTTGTATGAACGCATCGAAGGGGTTGGAGCCGCCTTTGCGGAGACATGGGACCTTCGGAAGGAAGACTGCCTGTTCCTCATCAGCAACTCTGGGCGCAATCCGCTCATTATTGAGATGGCCCTGGCGGCGCGCGCTGTAGGAGCTCCGATTGTCGCCGTGACAGCGCTTGAGGTTGGCAAACACACCACGTCGCGCCACTCGAGCGGCAAGTTGTTGTGGCAGCTTGCCGACGTCGTGCTTGACAACCACAGCGTTGAGGGAGACGCGGCTATCGAGATTCCCGGGTTGCCGACCCGTATCGCGGGAACGTCCAGCATTGCCTCTGCCATGCTCGTCGACCAGTCTATCGTGTTTGCCATTCGTGAGATGGTGGCAGCGGGATACGTTCCGCCCGTCTACATGAGTGCGAACGTGGACGGCGGCCCCGAGTTCAACAAGCAGTATACGGCCAGGTACGCCGACCGCCTGTATCGTGTCTAGCACCGTCCGGCTCGCGCTTGCGGGGCCGGGCTACATAGGGCGCATCCACTGGCTCTGCTATCGAGCGCTGCCGGCTGTCTACAGTGCCAGTCCCGCACAGGTCGCATTCCAGACGGTCTTGACCTCGCGACCAGAGATGGCGGAACAGCTCGCGTTCGTCCATGCCGCTTCCTACGACGAGGTTGGTGCAGCACTCGACAGCTCCGACCTGCTGGACATCTGCACACCCAATGCGGCGCACCGTTCCCTTGTGATGGCGGCAGTGGCGTCGCGCAAGCCGGTATACTGCGAAAAGCCGGTGGACCTCAGTGGAGACCTGGCCCTGGAGTTGGCACGGGAAGCTGAGACTGCGCATGTATTCAACCAGGTGGCCCTTGTCTATCGATTCCTTCCTGCCATGGCGGCTGCGCGGGCGGTGGTTCGGGGGGGCATCATCGGCGATGTTGTGACGTGGCGGGCGGTACTGCTGCATGCCAGCTATCTCAACCCAAGGCGCGAGATGTCATGGCGGCTGTCCAGCAGAGAATCGGGCGGAG
>DAOOUZ010000132.1:0-2908 GCA_035369785.1 Candidatus Cryosericum sp.
AGGGCTTCCGTGTTCATGGGGGATACTGGTTCTCTCGCGCTGGGATCCGTCTTCGTGGCATGGACCTTTGCCTCGGGCCAGGAGCTGGCTTCCCTGCTTGTCGGGGGTCTGTTCCTTGTGGAGGCACTGAGTGTGATGATTCAGGTTGGCGTGTTCAGGCTGTCCGGCCGCAGGAGGCGGGTCTTTCTCATGGCTCCCATTCACCACCACTTTGAGAAGCTGGGGTGGGCCGAGAACAAGATCGTCGCCAGGTTCTTTGTCGCGAGCGTGCTGTTCGTGCTTGCCGGGGTGCTGGTCATGACCGCATGGAGGTAACGAGTGATTCCCTTTGAATCTGCATTTGTCGTCGGATCGCTGGCAAGCGGCCTGTACGCTGCTCTCTATCTTCACGCACAAGGCGTTCGGGTGTTTGTGTCCGAGTCGAAACCATTTGAGTCGGACACGAAGTTCAGCGAGGCGGCCAGGCTGCTTGAGAGTGCGGACATTCCCCATGAGTTTGGGGTGAACAGCGCCAGCATCATGGCACAGTACGATGCGCTCATGGTGTCCCCTGGCGTGCCGCCGGATGCGCCAATTCTGGTTGCCGCCCGGTCCCTGGGAAAGCCGGTGATCGGCGAAACAGAGATTGCCGCATATGCCGACATTCCAGTTCTTGCGGTTACTGGCAGTAATGGCAAGAGCACGACCACTGCTCTCCTGGGGGTCCTCGTGTCGTCTCAGTACCACGACACCGTGACCGGGGGCAACCTCGGTCACCCCGTATCACAACTGCTTGTTGAGCAGCCATCTGCCGGTCGGGCCGTCCTCGAGGTGAGCTGCTTTCAGCTGGAAACGATTCACGCGTTCCATCCACGCGTTGCCGTGTTCACGAACCTTGTCCCCAACCACCTCGACCGGTACGGCACGATGGAGCGTTACTTCGCAACGAAGCAGCGCATCTTCGAGAACATGAGTGCCGAGGATGACGCAGTCTTGAACTTGGATGATCCCGCCCTTCGGGAGTTGGCGCCCGCGTTGACTCCCCACACATACTGGTTCGGGTTTGCAGACATGCCCTATGACGGTGTGCACCTGGTGGGGCACAGCGTCGTCTTTCGAGACCGTTCACAGGAAGTGGAACTGTTCGACACCGGTGACCTGCGAATCCCTGGCCGCCACAACGTGGCTAACGCGATGAGCGCCGCTCTTGCCGCGTTCCTGTACGGGGTTTCTCCTGAAGTGATTCGCAAGGCCGTGGGTACATTCGGAGGACTGCCTCACAGGTTGGAACACGTGTGTTCGTCCGGCGGCCTCACGTACATCAACGACTCGAAGGCGACTACGCCAGAATCCGTCATGACGGCCGTCGACGCCTTGAGCGGCCCGTTCGCTGTGATCCTGGGGGGAAGCTCCAAGGGTGTTTCGTATGACAGCATGGCGACGCGTCTCGCCCAGGACAACCGGCTGGTCGCTGCGGTCGTTATGGGAGAAACCGGTCCGGCGATCGAAGAGGCGCTGCAGCGGGCGGGCCTGGGCCAGGACCGCATCGTTCGCGCGGCGTCGCTGGAGGAGGCGGTCGAGCGCGGAGCAAACCTGATGGCCAGTGGAGGAACGCTTCTGCTTTCCCCCGCCTGTGCGAGTTTCGACATGTTCCGCGACTTCGAGCAGCGTGGTGATGCGTTCAAGACCATTGTGTTGCGTCGGTGCGCGGCCGGGTCACCGTGAAGCGTATCCTCATTCCAGTCACACTTCTCCTCTGCCTTGGCGTCCTGCAGAACTACAGCATCACGGCAAGCCTGAGCGCAGCCCGAGGTCAGTTGGTCGCCGTACCTGCAAGCGTCGTGAAGCAGGGTGTTATCGTCTGCATAGGATTCGTGGCCTACTGGATCTTCTCCAGGGTCAAGTACATGCGATGGGCCGATGTGACCGCCTTGCTGGCGTACGGTCTGGCGGGATTGCTCGCAGCTGTCTTCGTGCCTGGCGTCGGCCGCAGTGTGAACGGATCCTACCGATGGATCGGGACCAGCGCAATCGGCATACAGCCGTCCCAGGCAGCCACCGTTGTTGTCCCCCTGCTTGCGGCGAAACTGTTCAGCGGAAAGTACCTGAACCAGTACGACCGCCACTATTTCAGGACCTTTCTGCTCTTTGCGCTGTTGTTCACAGGGTTGGTTGCGGTGGAACCGGACTTCGGCACTGCATTTGTCATTGCGGGGTCCGCACTGGTCATCTTGCTTGCAGTCGGAGCTCCGTTCGGCTACTGGCTCAGTCGTGCATCGGCCCTGGGACTGCTCGCCGTGGTGGCTGTCAGTCTCAAGAGTTCGTGGAAGGTGCGCATGACGTCCTTCATCGACCCGTTGTCTCCTGACAAGGCGAAAGGTGTTGCCTACCAGCTTGTCAATTCCATGTTTGCCATTGCTCGAGGTGGGGTGACAGGAAGAGGATTCATGAGAAGCGTGCAGAAGTTCATCCACTTTCCTGCGCAGGAAAACGACTTCGTGTTTGCCATCTTCTCTGAAGAGTTCGGGCTGGTGGGCGTAACGCTGATTCTAGGGTTGTACCTGTGGATTGTGTTTGCGCTGTTCCAGCTGGCAGCCCGGGCGTCCGAGCCCTTTGCCCGTGTCTACGCAATGAGTCTCGGTGTGTTTATCGCTGTGCAGACGATGGTCAACATAGGCGTGGTGATCGGCCTTCTCCCCACGACGGGGGTTCCTCTGCCATTCTTCAGTCAGGGTGGCAACCACATCGTCTTCGCGATGGCAGCATTGGGCATTGCTGGAGCCATCGCCAGAAGCCCGGAGGCTATTTCATGATGCGGTGTGTCATCGCCGGAGGCGGCACCGGGGGGCACATCTACCCAGCGGTGGCGCTGGCGGAGCGACTGGGCGATGCGGGCCCGGTTGCGATGCTGGCGAGACCGTCAAGCATG
>DAOOUZ010000133.1:0-2873 GCA_035369785.1 Candidatus Cryosericum sp.
CTCGAGGAGATGAGTGCCGTCACGCTCCTGGCGATGCTTCTTGCACTCGGCGACCGGCATACGGAAACGGCCGCTGTCACGGGCGACCTGCGGCCCTCGGCCGGAGTTGCCGCCGAGAGCCCGGAAAGCGGCGGCGTTCCAGCGCAGGTCGCAGCGGCGCAACGCGAGGTGCGCCGCCAGCAAGACGAGCTGAGGCGTGCACAGGCCCGCCTTGGGGCCAGGGACGCGGAGATCTCACGCCTGCTTGGCATTCTGGCTGCGAAGGAGGAGGTGGAACCGGAGATACAGTACACCGTCCACCCGATTGCGGACAAAGTGCTCGTGGCAGGCGGCCATGAGACGCTCTCGCACAACCTGCAGGCGTGGCTGCCCAACGGCATCTTCATCCCTACGAACGGCAAGGAGTCCCTGGACCCTGCAGTGCTCTCCACCGTGCGTCTTGTGGTTGTTCTGACGTCCTACATCAGTCATGCGTTCTCGGGCAAGGTGGTGGCCGCGGCGCACAAGAGGGACGTTCCCGTTCTCCCGCTTCAGTGGCGGAGTTCGAAGCACATTCTCCAGGAGGTCGAGCGCGCCCTTGCGGCGCAATCTGAGCAGGAGCACCATGCCTGAGGCGGCGCGATTCCCCCTGGCGCACCATGCGCTAGCACACAGGGCGGGTGCTGCTCATCATCATGTGGGCGGACGACCGGTTGCCGCATGGCTGGAGTGCCATATACTGACTGATGTACAGTGGAGGTCTGGCACGTGAACATGCGGAAGGCAGCAGGAGTGATCCTGCTTGTGATACTGGTCGGAGCAGCGGGAACGGCCGCGCTGCTGGGGTTCAACCGTTCCCGGATGGGTGACGCTCATGCCGCCCTGGAACCGCAGTCGCCCGATGTCTGGCGGGCGCGACAGGCTCTCGTCTGGCAAGAGGCGGATACTCGGTCGCATGCCTTCGTCAACCATGAGCAACAGATTGCAGAGGCTGCTCAGGCGGAAGAGGATGCGGACATCGCTGCCATCGGTCAAGGTGACCAGCAAGCGATGTTGCGGCAGAGCAGTCGGGAAGACCAGCTGATACAGACAATCATCGCTGGATGCGACCCGGCGGTCGCAGCACAGCTCGAAGCGGTGACCGAGCTTGAGTGGCCACTCGCTGGTCCGATGAAGATTACCTCTCCGTACGGGGAGCGCATGCATCCCATCATCGGGGAGGAAGCTGTTCACCGCGGGGTGGACCTGGTCGCTCGCTATGGGTCGCGAGTTCTGGCTGCTGGAGCGGGGGTGGTGCTGTATACTGGCCGGCAGACAACGTACGGGAACATGGTCGTCGTACTGCATGGTGGCGGTGTGGCGACCGTGTATGGCCACCTGTGGAAGTTTGCCGTCCATCCCTATGAGCTGGTTCAACAGGGTCAACTGCTTGGCTACTCGGGCAACACTGGATTCAGCACGGGGCCGCACCTCCATTTTGAAGTGCGCCAGGATGGACAGGCGACCAATCCCCTTGAGTGGCTGCCGCCTATCGAAGCCACCCAGGGGGCTCTCGGCGTGCAGTGACCGAACAGAGCCAGCACCGGCACGTAACCCTCAGGGGGCGGTTTGACAGTGCCCGCATTCTTCCGGGGCTTGCTGTCACCCCGCGCGCACCAGCCGGAGAGTCGCTTATGCGAGGGACCGCGGCGGGTGCGGTTCCCGTCGGTACGACGGAACTGGACCTGGTTCCCGCCGTCCTGTTCAGTTTTGGAGTCAATCCCGCCACATACCGCAGAGTTGACCGGCTCTATCAGACGGACGCGCAGAAGTTCGGGCTGCTCGCCTCGAAGAGTCCCCTGGTTGGCCATCCTCTCTTCACCCGCTTGAGTGGCGTTGGCGCGGCAACTGCCCGGCGCCTCCTGGGAATACTGGTGTACGAGGACACGGAGCCATCCTTTGCGGCCAATGTGGACCGGCTGGTCGAGCAGGGCTGGCATCGTGCCTGGAGCTGGGTGGCAAATCATGACGTCGTGCGGGTCGAGGAGTTCACCGAAGGGAGGCATGGGCGTCCTGCCGGTTCGGAGATGCTGGACGTGGAGAGTGTTGTCCTGGTCTGGGAAGCGCGGAGGCAGGGGCACCACATTGTGCAGTCTCCCGGCCTGCAGGCACTGCAGCAGAGCCTGCTGGCGTGGTCGGTCTTTGTGGCGCTTGACGGCATGCGCCCACGCGCCCCGGCCCCCGTGGCCGCGCGCGACGCCCTCTCCTATTTTGCGGACCTGTGGGCCCGCGTCGCAGGGGAGGGGGCGGCAGGGGACCTGGCAGCCATCGGTGAGCGGGTTATGAAGCTGGCGGACACGATGCTCGGCGACACGCACATGTCGCTCGCCGATGTCTCCCCGGAGACAGTCCAGGCTGCCTGCAGGGCCCTGGCAGCGGTCGCACCGCGCAGTCGCGATGCTGATGCGGCGCAGGCCCTTGCGTGGATGGCGGCGCTCTCTCTCGCGCATGAGGCGCGGAAGGAGGAGGGTGGCGCCGAGGCGCATCTCATAGCGGAGCTCGAGGAGGCGCGTCAGGCGCTTGCAGCGGAGCGCACGAGGAACGGTGCACTGGAAGCCTCGCTGCTATCTGGCAGGCGTCTCGCGCGAAGGCTGGAGGCCGAACTCCGAAGAGAACGCGAGCGCGCCGAGCGCGGGGAGGAGAAGAGGGATATGCCAGCGCGGCGAGACGCCAGGCCAGCCGAGGATGCGGCGTCACCGCTGGTTCCGGTTGCAGAGCGCTTGCTGGTTGTTGGGGGCTCTCGTGCTTTGGCCAGCCGGCTTGTACCCTGGATGCCAAACGCTGAATTTGTGGCGGAGGATGAGGGCGGTCTGCTTGACATCGCTGCCGTGCGTGGACGCCAGGCGGTCGTCGTC
>DAOOUZ010000134.1:0-2857 GCA_035369785.1 Candidatus Cryosericum sp.
TGGCGCTGTCGTTCGAGCGTCTGGGTCTGCCGGAGCTGGCCGTGCGCGAGCTGGACCGCGGCGCTCGTCAGACTGGCGTTTCAGGCGAGATCAAGGCATTGCTCAAGTACCACGCGGCGGTCATTCAGCTGGGCCAGGGCAACGCTGCCGAGGCCGCCGGACTGCTGAAGGAGGTCGGGGAGCTGGTCCCGGGCTTCCGTGACACTGCGGTGCTGCTCGAACAGATCGGCGCGCAGGATGCGAAGGACGTGAGATTGTGACACTGGAGGAACGGTGGAAGGCAGACGGTCGGTAGGAAGCATATTGCTGTCGCACGGGTTCATCACGCAGGAGATTCTGGACGGCGCGATTGCCGTTCAGCAGCAGACCAACGAGCCCCTGCTCAAGATTCTCATCGACCAGGGCTTCATCAACGACGACATCAAGGCGCAGGTGCTGGCCGAGCAGTGGCACATGCCCTTCGTGGACGTCATGGCCCAGCAGATCGACGCCGACGTGCTGGCCATCGTCGACCAGGAGCGCGCCAAGCGCTACGGCTTCATCGCCTTCAAGCGCGAGGAGGGGGCTGTCAGCATCGCCCTCAGCGACCCGACCAACATCGAGCTCATGGACTATCTGCTGGCCACCTACGGCCGGGACACCCGCTTCTTCGTCGCGCCCAAGAATGCCATCTACGGGGCCATCGAGAAGTACTACGTCGTCGGCAACTCCATCAAGGAGGCCAGCTCCGAGGCCAAGACCGAAGTTGTCACCGAGCCGGGCGCAGGCGAGGAAGTCAGCATCGAGCAGCTGCGCGAGATGGGCCAGGACGCGCCGGTCATCCGGCTGGTCAACACCATCATCACGCAGGCCATCGTCGAGCGCGCCTCGGACATCCACGTCGAGCCCCAGAAGGACCACCTGCGCATCCGCTACCGTATCGACGGCATCCTGCAGGAGAAGCAGAAGCTGCCCCGCAACATCCAGCCGGGCGTCCTGTCCCGCATCAAGATCATGTCCAACATGGATATCGCCGAGCGGCGGAAGCCACAGGATGGCCGCATCTCCCTTCGCATCGAGAACCGGGCCATCGACTTCCGCGTCAGCTCCCTGCCCACCATCTTCGGCGAGAAGATCGTCCTGCGTATCCTGGACAAGAGTTCGGCCATGGTGCCGCTCGAGGACCTGGGGTTCCTCAGCGATACGCTGACCCTGTTCAACAGCGTCATCAGCCAGCCCTACGGCATGATCATCATTTCAGGCCCCACGGGCGCGGGCAAGACCACGACGCTGTACTCCGTCCTCAACCGCCTCAACACGTCGGGCAAGAACATCGTGACCGTCGAGGACCCGGTCGAGTACCAGATGGACGGCATCAACCAGGTGCAGGTCAACGTCAAGGCGGACATGACCTTTGCCAATGGCCTGCGCAGCATCCTGCGGCAGGACCCCAACATCGTGCTCATCGGTGAGATCCGCGACGGAGAAACGGCGCAGATTGCCATCGAGGCAGCTCTGACGGGCCACCTGGTCCTTTCGACCCTGCACACGAATGACGCCCCCTCGGTTGCCACCCGCTTGATTGATATGGGCATCGAGCCCTTCCTGATTTCGTCCTCGCTCATCGGCGCCACCGCCCAGCGTCTGGCGCGCAAGATCTGCCCGGACTGCAAGCAGCCCTACATCCCGCCGGCTTCGGCCCTGGAGGGCCTGGGGCTGAGCACGCGCGGCAAGCTGGAGGACATCACGTTCTACCGGGGCACCGGGTGCGCCAAGTGCGGCGGGTCGGGGTACCGCGGCCGTACCGGCATTCACGAGATGATGAAGATCGATGATGACCTGCGCCGCCTGATCCTGCACAAGTCGACGGCGCGGGACATTTCGCAGGCCGCGCGCAGCCATGGCATGCGCACCCTGCTTGAGGACGCCCTGGTCAAGGCCAGGGAGGGGATTATTTCGCTGGAAGAGGTCTTGCGCGTGGTATCGACCGTCGAGTCGGACTGAAGGAGCCCCCATGATTGCCGAGACAGAAGCACATCGTATCGATCTTGCCACCATTCTCAAGGTTGCCACGGAAAAGAACGCGAGCGACATTCACCTGCAGGTAGGCCTGCCGCCCATCCTGCGCATCCAGAAGAAGCTGATTGCGCTCGGGACCGAGAAGCTGTCGCCCGAGCGGGTGGAGGAGCTGATGTTCCCCATCATGAACGACCACCAGAAGGTGCTGTTCAAGCAGAACATGGAGTACGACTTCAGCTATGGCATCAAGGGCCTGGCGCGCTTCCGCATCAATGTGTTCCGCCAGCGCGAAACCATGGCGGCTGCCCTGCGCAAGATTCCCTATGAGATACCGCCCATGGAGTCGCTGGGTCTGCCGCCTGCGGCCTTCACCTTCCCCAAGCTGAACCGAGGGTTTGTCTTGGTGACGGGTCCCACGGGTCATGGCAAGTCCACGACGCTCGCCTCCATCATCGACCGCATCAATCAGGAGCGGCAGGCACACATCGTGACCCTCGAGGACCCCATCGAGTACCTGTTCCAGCACAAGCAGAGCATCGTGGTCCAGCGCGAGCTGGGCACCGACACGCAGAGTTTTGCCAATGCCCTGCGCAGCGCTTTGCGCGAGGATCCGGACGTCATCCTGGTGGGCGAGATGCGCGACTTCGAGACCATCGGCGCGGCGCTGACGGCGGCCGAGACAGGCCACCTGGTGTTTGCAACCCTGCACACCAACAGCGCGGCCCAGACCATCGACCGCATCGTGGACGTGTTCCCGCCCTACCAGCAGCAGCAGATTCGTGTCCAACTGGCCAGCGTGGTGTCGGCGGTCCTGACCCAGCAGCTCATGGTGCGCAAGAACAATGACGGCCTGGTGCTT
>DAOOUZ010000135.1:0-2853 GCA_035369785.1 Candidatus Cryosericum sp.
TCTGCAGGCGCGCGCCTATGTGGACGGCGAGGAGTTCGCGGTCCTGCTGGCCGACGACATCATCGAGGCCCCCGTGCCCTGCCTGGTCCAGATGCAGCAGGTGGCCCGGCGCTTCCCCGGCATGGTGGTGGCGGTCATGCAGGTCCCCCGCGAGGAAACGGGCAGTTACGGCATCATCGAGGGTACGGCCGTCGCCCCCGGTGTCTGGGAGGTGTCAGGCCTGGTCGAGAAGCCCGACCCTGCAGAGGCGCCCACAAACTTGGCCATCGTCGGACGGTACATCCTTGCGCCCGGCATCTTCGAGGCCATCGAGCAGACGCGCCCCGGCCACAACGGCGAGGTGCAGCTGACCGATGCCCTGCAGGCCATGCTCCCCTTCAAGAAGGTCTACGCCTGCGAATTCAAGGGCACGCGCTACGACATCGGCACCCAGATGGGCCTGCTCAAGGCCAACATCGCCCTTGCCCTCAAGCGTCCCGACCTGTCCGCTGACCTGCGCCAGTTCCTCAGCGAGACCCTGGAAGCCATCTTTGACTGACCGCCCTCCGGGCGAGGGCCGCCAGTTGCACTCCCGGCCGCTCGTGGTATGGTAGCGAGGCAAGGGAGAGGTGGACATGGGACAGGGAGCAGGATTTCAGGGAGGGACAGGAGAGGCGACCGGTCAGCGGATGACCTGCGCCGGGCAGGAGCTGCGGGATGTCGGGATGCCCGGCAGTCATGCAGCTGACGTGTTGCTCTCGGTCATTGTTGCTACCCGGAACAGGACTGCGGCGCTGCGCGATATCTGCCTCGCAGCGCTCGCGCGGCAGGAGATTGATGTCCCGCGCGAGCTCATCATCTGCGATGCAACTGATGACAGGACGACCGAGGAACTCATCGGGAGGTGGGCCGCCGCGCACCCTGAGTGGCGCACCATCTACCTGCGCGCCGACCGGGCAGGTACCTGCAGCCAGCGCAATCAGGCCGTGGCAGCAGCGCAGGGGGAGATCGTCCTGTTTCTGGACGATGACCTCGAGCTGCTGCCCGGCGCGCTCGATGAGCTGGTCAGTGCCTTCCGCCGTGACGGCGGACGGGAGTACGCCGGGTTCGAGTGTACCTTCGTGGCGCCAGTGGAGCCGGCCAGCTGCCTGCGGCACGGCCCGCTGCGGCAGGCAGTTTGGCGTGGTACTATGCACCTCTTCGGCCTGCCGACAGGAACCGGCAAGCCGGTTGTCCTGCCCTCGGGGTTCCCCGACGGAACAGAACCGGAACCAGCAGGTTCAGGGCCCGGCCTTCTGGGACAAGCAGGGACTATCGGCGATGTCGAGTGGCTTGGCGGCTGTTGCATGGCGTTTCGTCGTGACCTCATCATTCGAGACTCGGCCGTCTTCGATACGAAGCTCGAGCGGTTCAGCGGCTATGCGCTGGCGGAGGATAATCTGCTCTGCGTTATGGTGCGACGACAGACAGGGCTCAAGCTGGGGCAGTGTCGTGCCGCGCTGGGCGTCCACCATGCGGTGCCGGGTGGACGCGGCGACGAGCGGGCACGTGGAGCCGCCCTCGCGTACAACATCTTTCTGGTATGGTCCGCCGACGGACCGCCAACAGCCTGGCGCTGGTTCCAGTACCTGCGCGGTCAGCTCGGCCAGGTCGTCATCAGTTTCAGGCACGGCGGGTGGCAGAGATTTCGCGGGCTTTTGGAGGGCTGGCGCGCCGTGTCACAGG
Source organism: Candidatus Cryosericum sp. (assembly GCA_035369785.1). Classification (GTDB taxonomy): domain Bacteria; phylum Caldisericota; class Caldisericia; order Cryosericales; family Cryosericaceae; genus Cryosericum. Next base: position 1,705 of record DAOOUZ010000135.1, read on the forward strand.
AAGTGCGCCGTCCAGAGACCATGGCCAGCCGGGATGGCACGCTGTGAAGGCCATCATTCTTGCGGGCGGCAGTGGAACCCGTCTGTGGCCATTGTCGCGGCGCGGTTTTCCGAAGCAGTTCCTTCCGTTTGCCGACGGGCGTTCCCTTCTTGAGGACGCTCTGCGCCGAGCAGTCTCGGTCGCGGGTGAGGACGGCGTGGCCATCGTGACGGGCAAGGCCATTGTCCCGCTCGTGCAGGATGCGGTCCGCATGGCCGCACCGGCTGCGCTTCCGCACGTTCTGTGCGAGCCGCAGCCTCGCAGTACAGCTCCCGCCGTCACCCTGGCAGTCGCGTACCTTGTCGAGAGCATGGAAACAGGACAGGATGAGCCTGTCTTTGTTTTCCCCTCGGATCACCTTCTCACCCCGGCCGAGCAGCTGGGCCGATTCTTCGAGGCAGGCGCAGCGGCGGCGCGCGACGGCTTCCTTGTGGCCTTCGGCGTCCGGCCTGCACGGGCTGAGACGGGCTACGGATACCTGCAGGTCGGCGAGCAGCGCGGGCCGTACGACTTGTGTACAAGGTTTGTCGAGAAACCGCAGGCGGCCGAAGCTGCACAGCTGGTCGCCTCGGGAGAGTACTTGTGGAACACGGGCATCTTTGCCTTCACCCCCGCTGTGTTCCGTGCGGCTCTCACTCAGTGTGCACCGGATATTGCCGCACTGGCCGTCCGTGGGCACACCGAGATGGTCGGCTGCTGGGCAGATATGCCGTCCATCTCGCTGGACTATGCCGTCATGGAGAAAGCGTCCAATGTTGCGGCAGTCCCGATGGATGTCAGCTGGAGCGACGTCGGCAGCTGGGACTCGTGGTACAGTCTGCAGAAACCGGACGCTAACGGCAACGTCCTTGCAGGCGACGCGGTGGCTCTTGACACACGGAACTCGCTGGTTGTGAGCACCAGCCGGCTCGTCGGGACTGTTGGCATCGATGGCGTGACTGTTGTCGAGACGGGCGACGCTGTCCTGGTAGCTGGTCGTGGCAGAGGGCAGGAGGTAGGACAGCTGGCGCAGACCCTCGAGGCGCAGCGGCGGACGGAGACAGCGGACCCCGTGGAGGTCAGGAGGCCCTGGGGCCGGTACCGGGTGCTCGAGGTGGGACCGCGTTTCAA
>DAOOUZ010000136.1:0-2827 GCA_035369785.1 Candidatus Cryosericum sp.
GACGTTGCAGAGGTCGTCGGACGCCTCGAACGAGGCCGGGAGGTCTGAGTACATCGCCTTGCACTGCCTGCGCGTGTACTTGGTATGGAAGATGGCGCACTCAAGGTCGAAGCCGTCGATGTCGCGAATGACCGGGTAGAAGCCGTAGGGGGAGCGCATCTGGAGCGTCGGGCGCTTGTTCTTGATATCCGGCCATACCACGCCGATGGTGTTGCCGAGGGCGGGGTTGAAGTAGCCGAGCTGGTTCATGCGCTTGCCGATGTGCGAGTAGTTCCACATGCCGAGGATGACGCGCTCCAGCTTCTCTGCTGTCTTGCGGGCCTCCTGGTCGGACGGGTCGCTCGGCGGGCACTTGAGCGACGGGATCGTGGAGATGAATGAACGCGAGGCGCGGATGACGGAGGGGATGAGATTGAGACGGAACTCGAACGTCTCGCGGTCGAGCGGCATCTTCTGGTCAAGCCCGACGAACTGGATGAACTGGTCCCAGAGGCCCTGCAGGCGGCGCGTCTCGTAGTCGCCGCCCGATGCGTCCATGAGGAAGTCGTACTTGGAGTGCCTCTCGGCCCCGTCTGCGACGAGCGCGGTGCGGAGGCGGATGATTGCGTCGGTGTTCATTGCGAAGACTCAACTAGCTTGTCAATAAAGCACTTTTTACACAGAGTTTCATCTTCGTGCTTCTGGTGCCCTGTTCCTACTGTCCCACATTTTGAGCACTCAGACTCCTCATGGACAATTGTCCATATCTCCCACCATCCAGATTTACTCATCGTCCGCCGCCAATGGCGTTCGTGTTGCAGCGCCCACAAAGATAGGACTTGAACTTGCCGTTCACGACATGGCGCTGGACGTTGCGCGTAGAGCCGCACTTGGAGCACTTGGTGCCCTTGGGGATACCGCGCACGGCCTTGGCGTCCTGACGCTTGTACGCCCTGCGCTTCGGCTGGGATGCTCTCTTGGCGTCGGCCTTGCGCTGTGCCGCCTTGTCGCGATTGGCTACGCGGGCTTTCTTCTTGGCGGGGGGGAGACTCCGGTACTCTTCTCTCGACTGCGCCCGGTGCTTGGCAGCCGCCTTTCCGGTCTTGGTCCGGGGTCTTCCGACTCGCGCCACGGCCACCTCCTGCAGTCAGTGTGAGTATCGACTGCATAGTATACACTATAGGAGGCGTTTATGCAGAAGCACGTCCTCTCCGGTTCTGAACCGTCCAGCCACGCGGCGAGTTCCTGTGCTTGAAGGACTTGCGCTCGCGCTTCAGGCTTCTCAGCTCAAGTTCCGCGAACCAAGAGTTGCCGGTTGGAATGAAGTACAGTCCCGCCAAGAACTGATGCGACGGATGGGAAACAGTGATACACCTAACGTTAGCAACCCCATCGTGTTCGACTCCGCGCACGGTGAGGAACTTTCTTGGCCTTTTGTCGTTGCAAAACGCAGTGACCTTTTCGGCCTTTCTTGGCATTCTAAACGGACAGAGTGTCTCTCTCGATGCAGTGAAGACAACTCTCCAAAATGGCCGAAGAAATGACATTCCACCAGACGGATTTACCCCAGCAGTTGCAGCCTGCTCTTGGATGTTTGCGCGGAACCCCAGCGAGTTGACCAGCAAATATACAGAGTATATCAGCGCCTCATTGGAGTTCCCGAAGCAGACACGACCACTACCGTTCATTACTGTTCCATCGGTATCCATAAGCCCTTGGAGAAGCGCGAGTCGCTGGTCAATTGACCCAAGAAGATACTCCTCTGGGACATGCTTATTCCGCAGCACGCCAATATCATTTAGTTTTCCACGCAGTCCGTGTGTGCCAAAACACATTGCTCTCTTTTGGCTTGTGGTGATTACCCCAGCCTTCTCAAATTCTGACCTAATATGCGGAGTATCGTCCGGGTGACCGAAAATTGTCCCCTGCCTACTGTCGCCATCACCAAGCCACACACCAAGGACGTATGGGTCAATTTGATACTCTCTCGCAGCAGAGTCAATTGGACGTGGACGCTCAACCATAAGCCGTTTGAAATCGTGATGCATCAGCTCGCCGGTCGTCATCCATCTTGGCTGGAGCCCCTCGGATCCCTTGCTTACAGGATGCACGAACCACCTATGATCAATCGTCGCCCGGAGGCTCGTGTTGTCATCAAAGACGACTCGATACACGTCATCAACTTTGACCGGGGACAACGCCTCTACTTCTGATACGTCGCCACTCGGAGTGGCAACAACGTCGCCAGTTTCTACGGTCCCCATCGTCTTCCACCCAGATGTAGTCCAGAGTGGTGTGTCAACATCAAGTGGAGCCATCACGTAGTCCGTGAGGGAGCGCTTGCGGCCGGAGCGCGTGAACGAGAAGTCGACGAACTGCGTCACGATCTCATCCGTCAGCTTCTTGTCCTCGTCGGTCTTGTAAGGGAACGACCAGAGGCCAGCCTTGATTGACTCTGCCATGCTCTGCACGCCGACGTAGGGGTCGCGCTTGTTACGCTGCGTCTCGTGCGGTTTGAAGATGATGCCCCGGTTCTTCGCCTGCGTCATCCTTGCGTGCGTGGTCATCAGGTTGGCGAAGCCGTTCTGCTCCATGATGCAGACATCGTACTTGTACTTCGCGTAGAAGCCAGGGTGCGGGATGGACGGGTTGCCGTCGAGCAGCACGTCGAGCAGGTCCTCAACGCCGCTCTTCAGGCGGTAGGCGTCGATGACGTAGCGCACATCCTTACCGGGGTCGCCGTCGCGCTTCATTCCGAGCAGCATCCACGTCGGGTATGCGGCAAAGACGGTGTGCTTGCCGGAGGCCGGGTCGAAGCCGAGGGCGCGGTAGAGGTCCATGTCCTCCG
>DAOOUZ010000137.1:0-2800 GCA_035369785.1 Candidatus Cryosericum sp.
AATCGCGACGCGCCTCTGCTCGCCTCCGCTCAACTGGAATGGAGACAGGGGTAGAAAGTGCCCCGGATCCAGCCCGACAATAGTCATTGCCTTCTGGACACTGGCATCAACCTGCTCTTTGCTGAAGCCATAATTGCGACACCCGAACGCGACTTCCTCAAAGATGGTTTCGGCAAAAAACTGATCTTCCGGGTACTGGAACACGATTCCAACCTTCCGGCGTACGCCGCTGAGCACCTTTCGGTCACGCGACAGCGCCTGACCGTCCACCAGGACCTCCCCATGGCTCGAAAACAGAAGCCCGTTAAGGTGCTCCACGAGCGTGGATTTGCCAGAACCGGTTCTTCCCACTATTCCTACGAAGGAGCCCTCATCAATGCGAACATTGATGTTTCGCAACGCAAAGTACTCGAAGGGCTCGCCGCTGTCATAGACGTAATCAACGTTCTTCAGTTCAATCGGCATGCCGCCCCCACAAAGTCCTCGGCTGTCAGACACAGTGGGAATGCCGGCCAGCGCCCCTGCATAAGCAGCGAGGCGCGCCCACTGAGAGGAAGCACCAGGTCGCCCTGCTCCACGACGCTCTCCTGTGAGAACACCGCCTGGGGAGTGTCCCATGCCACCATTCTGCCGCCTGCAAGGACCCCGACTCGCGAGGCCACCAGCACTTCCTCGAGCAGGTGTGTTACCATCAGCACGCCAATGCCCAGCTCGCGGTTAAGCTGCAGGACGGTGTCCATGACGTCGCGGCGATTGGACGGGTCCAGCAGCGATGTTGCCTCGTCCAGCACAAGGAACGCAGGTTTCATGACAAGAACGCCAGCAATGGCCACCTTCTGCTTCTGACCACCAGACAGGCGATGCGGAGGATAGTCGCGAAAGTTCCTCAGGCCAAGCAGGTCGAGCGCATCGTCCACGCGCTGCACCATGTCGTCATGGGGCAGGCACAGATTCTCAAGGCCAAAAGCGATGTCGTCCTCCACTGTGGTGGCCACCAGCTGGTTGTCGGGGTTTTGGAACACAAGTCCCACGTCCAGCCCGGGGCGCACGTCCCGACTCGCCTGGCCCCCGGGGCCCTCGACAAGCGCAACGGTTCCCGAGGAACCACGCAAAAGCCCGCTGGCAAGGCGGGCTAGTGTACTTTTTCCAGAGCCATTTGGTCCAACTATCGCGGAGATCGACCCTTCAGGCAACTCCAGATCGACGTCATGAAGAACCTCGACGGCCCCCGCGGAGGTCTCGACCTGGTACGAGACCTTATCGAGGCGAAGGGTCATCTACTTCTCGACAAACTCCAGGATTGCCAGCTCGGCGGCATCGCCCCTGCGATATCCGGTCTTCAGGACACGCAGGTAGCCACCTGGCCGTGACAGGTAACGCTCTTTGGCCAGCGTAAACGCCTGGTCGACCGCCTCCTGTGACAAGAGATAGGAATGCAGTTTGCGTCGAGTCGTCAGATTATCAACCTTTGCGGTTGTGATAAGCTTCTCAACAACCCGCTTCACAGACTTTGCCCGCGGAACGGTTGTCTCAATACGCCCCTTCTCAATGAGGGACGTGGAAAGATTGCGCAGCATCATAGTGCGTAATCCGCTGTACGCTCCAAGCTTCTTGAGCTTTCTTCCATGCTTCATAGCACAAATACTCCTCTCGTCACGTTTGCGCCGACGCGCTATTCTTCCGGAATGACCATGCCAGCGTCCCGCAGGGCATCATCCACGCTCTTGCGCCCGGCGTCGCCAAAACCCGGAATCGCATCCGCGCGATGGTTCAGATAGTCGGACACCGTCTCGATTCCTGCCTTGCGGAGCACCTCGACCCACCGGGCCTTGACCCCAGATACCGACTCAATGCTTCTCGAGCCAAGATCCTCGGTTGACGCTGGAGGCTCGGAACTGCTACCCGATGCCGTTGCACTTTCAAGACAGCCCAGCAGTTGCCGGGAATGGCCTTCGATAATCTCGAGTGCTTCCTTGAGAGCCGCCCGGGCACCGACCGTCGGGAAATGGACAATCTCGATGATCAGGCGTTCGTAATCCGCTTTCTGCTTGATGCGGACGGGCTCGATACTGAAATTGGCAGTGCGTATCGGCGAGTAGATGCTGTCCACAGCAACCGTGTCGACCGTGCCGCCGAGCAACTCATAGTTCTCCTCACTGCTCACATATCCGACCCCAGTTCTGAGCATTACTTCGAGATCGATGGCGCTGTCATCGCCTGACAGTTCAGCAATCCGCAGGTCGGGATTGTACAGCCGGACGAGGGAGTTCCTCTCAAAGTCCTGCGCAGTCACGACGCCCCTGCCTTTGTGCTTCAGAACCAGCGTCGCCTCACTGCCCTCAAGAATAGATACCTGGAGATTCCTGATGTTGAAGATCAACTCCTGAAGATCTTCCTTGATGCCTGGCAAGGATGTGAACTCGTGAAGCGCACCGTTGATCTTGATTGCCACCGGGGCGCTCCCCTCGATTGAAGACAGCAACACCCGGCGCAGCGCATTGCCCATCGTTGTTCCGTAGCCATGTTGCAATGGCTCGAAGACGAACTTGCCGTACTCGGCCGTCTCTTCTGTCGACGTGAGTCTGATACCTTCAAGCCCTTCTATCATGGCAGGCTCCTACTTCGAGTAGTACTCGATGACAAGACGCGTGTTGATCGGAACCCCGATCTGCTCGGCGGTTGGAATGGCAAGAACAGCACCCTCAAGCTTGTCCGGGTTGAATGAAAGCCACCCCGGAGTAGCAGGCTTGCTGGCAACAGACTCCTGAACCCCAATCATGGACTTTCCTGTATCGGTAAG
>DAOOUZ010000138.1:0-2758 GCA_035369785.1 Candidatus Cryosericum sp.
GTCCTCGAGAGCTACTTGCGGATGGGCGAGATTGAACATCCGGGCCTCGACGGCCTCGGCCTCGCCCAGCAGGTGGTGCAGCAGGTCAATGTAGTGGAAGGCATGCTGAATGGTGACCCCGGCGCCCTGGTCGCGCTTGGAGCGCCAGTCGTCGGACAGGTAGTAGGCCGTGTCGCGGAACCACTTCATGTGCGCCCCGGCGTAGTACAGCTTGCCGAACCGTCCGGACTGGATGGCCTGGTACATCGCCTGGATGGGCTTGCGGAAGCGCACCTGCAGGGAGATGGCGGTCTTGACGTGGTTGCGGTCGCGGGCGGCGATCATCGCGTCCACTTTGTCCAGCGTCATGTCCGGCGGCTTTTCGATGACGACATGCTTGCCGGCGTCCATGGCGGGGACGGCGAACTGCGCGTGCATGGCATTGGGGGTCAGGACATTGACGACATCAATGCGCGGGTCGGCCAACAGCGCCTCGAACGATGCGGCGGCCTCACAGCCGAAGTCGGCGCAGAACTTGTTGAGCCGCTCCTGCTGGGGATCGGTGGCGGCAATGAGCCGCGCGCCGGCGGCGGCCTGAATGGCCTTGCCGTGGAACTGTGAGATGAGGCCGCAGCCGACAAGGCCGAAGCCGAGGGGTTGGTTGGGCATGAGTGAAGCCTCCTCTATGTGGGAGAGGACTATGCGCCGGGGGAGGGGGGGAATCCTTCTAGATCGCTGTCGGCGCGATCATGGTACTTGACGTTGGGCAGTGCGCGATCTAAGATCAGCCGCTTTTCGATCATACTAGTGATCTCCCTGGCAGATGCGCGCTGCTCGATGACCCAGGTCCCGTCGGCCAAGTACTACGAGGAGCAAGGTGTCACGCTGTACCACGGTGACTGCCTGGAGCTGTTGCCGTTCTTCCCGGCGGAGCACTTTGACATGGTATTCGCTGACCCACCATACCTGCTGTCCAACGACGGCGTCACCTGCAGGAGCGGCAAGCAGGTCTCTGTGAACAAGGGGACGTGGGACAGGTCGCACGGGGTGCTGGCTGACCACAACTTCGTGATGCAGTGGCTGTCGGAGTGCCGGAGGGTGATGCGGCCCGACGCCACCATCTGGGTGTCGGGAACACACCACATGATCTACTCGGTGGGTTTTGCGATGCAGAGGCTGGGCTTTAGGATTCTCAACGACATCGTGTGGTACAAGATAACCCCACCGCCCAACCTCGGCTGCCGATGCTTCACGCATTCCACGGAGATCGTCCTCTGGGCAGCGCGCTCGCGACGGTCGCGCCACACATTCAACTACACGGACCTCAAGATGATGGCCAATGACCCATTCGACCGGGCGGGAGCCCAGATGAAGAACGTGTGGGGCATTCTGCCGCCACGCAAGGACGAGAGGACGCATGGCAAGCACCCGACACAGAAGCCTCTGGCACTGCTGAACCGCATTCTGGCTGCCGCCAGCAAGCCGGATGACCTTGTGCTCGACCCGTTTCTGGGCAGCGGCACGACTGCTGTCTCTTGTCTGGCCAACGGACGCCAGTGCGTCGGGATCGAGTTGGAGCGTCAGTACCTCAGCCTAGCCAGTGCCCGTCTAGACGACAGATTGGGGTTGCATCGGCTAGACTTCCCCGCGCAGGTAAGCTAGACCCCACCGCTCGGTGGGGCAGGCACTCCTGCCTGCTCCAGAAGCGCGGACAGGAGTGTCTGCGCCACCACGGACCAAGTCTGGACAGGTCTTGAGCTAGCTTCTAGAGCTTTCGCCACCGGCCTTGCCCGAGATGTTCAAGGAACCCAAGCTTGGCCAGGTTCTGGAGTTGCTGCCTTATCTTGGCGCGAATGTGCAGGTTCCCCGGGTAGGCTTTCGAGAAGGCGTCCTCATGTGCATACGCATCCTGGTTGCCGAATTCGCCCGCCGGGAGGGCGTCGTACACCAACTCCATCCATCCAACTATGTCCTTTCGCCGCGCCGGAGGGCGGTGGAGTACCGCCATCCTCTCCCTGAAAGCACGCATCAGGTCGCGGTCAAGCGGCCTGCGTTGCAGTGTCGCATTCCTTCGGAACAGCTCGGCATAGAGGTCTAGGTACTGTCGGTCAGGTATGACCCGGTCCCGGCGGAACTTCAGGCCGTTGTACATCTCAAGTGCGTCAGAGATGAACTCGCTGTCACGCGGGGCCACCACCATTGCGTTGACTTCGAGGTTCGCCGCAAGCCCTGGCCTCGTCAGGTTCGACGAGCCCAACAGGCAGCGCCCTTCGGTTTCGCCGAGGAGAAGATAGAGCTTAGGGTGGTATATGCCGTGGCCCTGAGTGCTCCAGTAGCAGTACAGGTCAGCATTGGTCCTCGCGCCTGCCAGTTCATAGAGCTGCAGAAGGGCTTCGGGCTCTGAGATGAACGAGTCCAGACCCACCATGAACTCGACCTCAGCTCCCGAGTCGAGGATGCTGTTGATGGCTGGCCATACCAGTTCCAGTCCTGAACAGGAGACAAAGGCAACCGCAATCCTCACATCGCGAGCACTGAGGATGGCCGACCGCAGCACCTCTACGGTGCGATTCTGCCGACCTCCGACCATGCGAATATCCATGTTGTGGGCCCCCTGTAGGTGTAGACTTGCGCTCCACATGGCTGAGCGCTCGCTGATTCCTCGTGGCGCCTTCGCGCTCCTGTCTGCGGGCACCTCCCCTCTGAGAGCTCACTGGCCGATCGGGCCGAGCCCTCGCCTCCGCCGTTGCCCCCCTTCCCTCCTGGGGCGCCAACCGTC
>DAOOUZ010000139.1:0-2757 GCA_035369785.1 Candidatus Cryosericum sp.
GGCCTCGGGCGACAGTCGACGCGACTGGCGCCTGCTGTACAGCGTGTGCGCAGGCTTCCTGTTCATGGTCCTGTATCTGACGACCTCGCGCGGCGCCTTCCTCATGACCGGCGTCGGTCTGGCAGCCCTGCTGCTCCTTGCCCCACGCGGGTCCAGGGGCAGGCTCGCCCTGCGGACACTCGTGGTCCTTGCCGCGGCCGCCGGCCTGACCCTGTTCAACAAGGTCACGTGGGCAACGACGGCGATCAACGTCGGCAAAGGGGAAGCCCTGGGCAGCTTCGTCAGCGGGGGCGACGACCAGTCCAACCAGACGCGCCTGCACATGATGGCGCTCGCAGCCCGGGTCTTCGCGCAGCACGCCGCAGCGGGCACGGGCCTGGGCTCCTTCGGCCACGTGTGGACAGCGGCCGAATGGGTGCCCGACGTGGCGCGCCGCATCGACCCCCACTCACTGTTCTTCCGCTTCCTGGCCGAGACCGGCCTGCTGGGAACCGTGCCCCTGTTCGCCTGGATTGCCCGCAGGGGACTGCGCGGCCTGGACAGGGTGTTTGGCTCGCGCGCGGACATGGCGGTCGCGGGACTGTGGGCCGGCACGCTGGCCTTCTTCCTGCACATGTGCATGGACGTCGACTACGTCTACGCCGTCGCGCCCGTCCTCCTGTTCTTCTGTCTGGCGCTTCTTGCCACGCGCGTCATCACGTATGACCTTCCCAGCCGCGATGAGCGCGGCATGCTGCTGCGCAGGCGCCGCATTCCCTGCCTGGTCGCCGGCGGACTCGCGCTGGTGCTTGCCCTTGTCCCCATCCAGCGCGGCGCCGCATCACTGGTCGCTCTGAACATGGGGGACCTCGACCCCGCCCTGAAGGCACGGCGCCTTGCGACCGCGACGGTCCTCGACCCGCGCAACGACACCTACTGGAGCATGCTGGGAAGCACGTATGCCGGCATGCTGTCCGGGGGCGTCACCGGACCGGCGACCGATGCCGCGCGGTCCGCATATCTCACGGCCCGCGATCTGGCGCCCGACGACTACCGCCCGTGGTGGAGCCTGGGCATGCTGGAGCTGAACCTGCGCAGCCCGCAGGCTGTCACATACCTGCAGCAGGCCGAGAAGCTGTACCCCACGCTGGCAACCATCAAGGGGTGGCTGGCGCTTGCAGACGTGTACGTGGACGGCGACACGGCGGCGGCACAGGCCAAGGCCGCCGAGGCCCTGGCCATCACGCCTGGCGAACCCTACGCCGTGACAGCGCAGGCGTTCTGCGCGCTGTCCGAGGGCGACCCAGTGAAAGCGCGAAACCTGCTGACGCCCATCGTCAAGGCCAGCTTCTCCAACAAGTTTGCGTACTTTGGCCTGGCCCTCTGCTATCGGGCGGAGGGGAACACGGCCATGGAGCGCACCGAGCTGGAGTACTCCCGGCGCATCAACCCCAACCTGGTGCAGGCCGTGCAGCGCCTGCGCGAGCTGAGCTCACAACAGGCGCACTGAGCGTGTGCCGCTACTTGCCCGCCGCCCCCAGGGGCGAGCTGGCCAGGATGCGGCGCAGCCGTCCCAGCAGGACGCGCCAACCATCGCACTTGAGCCACGCGCTGGCCGCCATGTAGGCAAGCGCAGCCACAGCAACGACGACGACCATGCGCAGGGTCATGCCCAGGAACGTGCCGGGCACGCCAATCCACGACCTGCCCAGCAGGGCGACCGCCATGACGGGCACAACAGCGACGCACGTCTTGAGCACCTCCGTGCCCAGCGGAAAGCGCGCGGTCGCGCGCACCTCGCCGCGGAAGAACCGGCGGATGAGCAGCGCGTCCATGATGGTGCCGACCGTGACAGCAGTGGTCGTCGAGAGGGCGATGCCAGGGGCTCCGAACCAGCGTCCGAACAGCCAGTCCGTGAAGGCATTCACGGCAATCATGGTCAGCCCGACGACCAGCGGGGTGCGCGTGTCCTTGAAGGAGTAGAACACGCGGTGGAACACCGGGAACAGCGCCTGCCCGATGAGGCCCAGACAGTACATCTGCACGCAGGCCGCGGTCAGCACCGTGGCCGTCGTGTCAAAGGCGCCGCGCTGAAACAGCAGGCGCACGATGGGCTGCGCAAGGATGACAAGCCCGGCGATGCAAGGCACCATGATGTAGACCATGAGCGAAATGGTCTTGTGCACGCGGTCCTCGTAGGTCGCAAGGGCCGTGCCGTCGACCGCCATGGATGAGAACCACGGGAACACGGCTGTTACGATGGGTGTCGCGGCCAGCGACAGCGGCAGGTTCCACAGACGATTGGAATAGTCCAGCGCCGACACGCTGCCCTGCGTGAGGTGCGAGGCGAACCAGCGGTCCACCAGCGTGTTCAGCGAGCCGCCACCGCCCGAGATGACCAGCGGAACGAGCAGCGCCGCGAACCCGCCGATGGCGGCCCAGTTCATGTGCCGCAGGTCGAGGCGCGTGAAGAAGTGGTACCGCCGAGCGAGCAGGAGGAGCACGGGCAGGAAGCTGATGAGCGCGTTGAGCGTCAGGCCCAGCGAGTAACTCTGGATGCCGAGGGGAGAGGAGAAGAAGACCAGGCAGGCCACCATGACGACGTTACCCGCCAGGCTCACGACGAGCGGAATGAGAAACTGCCCCTCCGCCTGCGACAGCCCGGTCACCAGGCCCGTCATGACGTTGAAGAAACCCATCGGGACCAGCAGGCGCGTCACCTTGATGGCAAGGTCGTAGCGGGCGCCGGTATAGGTGGGCGCGAACACATGGACCAGC
>DAOOUZ010000140.1:0-2754 GCA_035369785.1 Candidatus Cryosericum sp.
ATGAGCGTCCTGCATGAGGCCAAAGAACGTGCCATCGGAAAAGGTCACGCCCGAGGAGCCAAGGAATGTGTGCGCGGTATCAAAGAGCAGGCTCGACGTGGAAATGCTCCAGATGCCGCCTGGGGAAGCTATGAGCGGAGTGGAGTCTGCCAGCGTCAGCCAGGTCGTGCGGTCGAACTGCTCCGTTGTCAGGGGAACCTGTGTCCAGAACGAACCCGCCATTGTTCCATCGTAGCCGATGGCAGTGATGGTAAGCTGCAACAGGCGAGGAACAGTGGTAGGCGCCGACTCTGCAATGAGCACGCCGGTCGTTGTGCACAACACCTTCGGCGACGTTTCGCCTTTGCCCTCGAAGACCACCAGCTCCTGCTTTGATGCCAGTTTTCGGTCGATGACCTTGAAGGACCCATCAGCAGTGCGAGACACATAGACGACTTCCTGTCCTGCTGGATGCCAGTCAAACGCGCTGACAGTTCCGAGCTTGGTGAGCTGCGTCCTACGGCGTCCCGAGCTCTGCCACAGGTCTCCCTTGTCCAGGTACAGGCCCACGTCCGCGGTCGACGGGGCAGCAGGCGTTGTTCCCGTTCCCTTGGAGCCTACATAGCGAGCGAGGAGATAGACGCACAACGCGAGCCCGACAACCAGGACAGCAAGCAGAACACCCTTCTTGTTCGTCTTGCGGAAGCTCTTCATGCCGCCGGCTCCCTAAGGTTCTGCATGGGTCATGCATGGCACATCGTCTGCTCCTGGCGCGCTCGCCTGGGCTGCCAGTTCTTCGTCGCACTTCGGACAGAAGGGGTGGTTGCCCGCGATGTAGCCGTGCCGCGGACAAATGGAGAACGTGGGCGTCAGCGTAAAGTAGGGCAGCCGATAGTTGTCGGTGACGGCCCGCACCAGCCGCTTTGCCTGGTCGGCGCTCTCGAGTCGTTCACCTAGGAAGAGGTGCACAACCGTGCCGCCTGTGTACTTGACCTGAAGAGGATCCTGCAGGCCAAGCGCCTCAAAGGGGTCAGTCGTGTATCCCACCGGCAGCTGTGTCGAATTGGTGTAATAGGGGTCTGCGCCACTTCGGAATGCCTCTTCGTTGGCCACGACAATATCAGGGTAGAGTGCCTTGTCCTGCTTTGCCAGCACATATGTGGCAGATTCTGCAGGCGTTGCCTCAAGGTTGTACAACTGCCCGCTTTCGTGCTGAAACTCCTCGAGTCTGCCCAGCATGAAGTCCATAAGTTCGAGCGCCAGGCGCTGCCCGTCGGGTTGAGCAATCGAGACGCCGGAGAAATTGAGGAGGAGCTCGTTCATGCCGTTGAGCCCGATGGTGTTGAAGTGGTTGGCCCAGTAGGAGCCATTGCGTTCCTTGACCGCATCAAGGTAGTGCCTCGAGTACGGGTAGAGCCCGGCAGCTGTCAAGTTCTCGATGATCTTGCGCTTTATCTCAAGCGATGTGCGCGCGAGGTCCATGACATGGGAGAGCCGCTCGAACAACTCTTCCTTCGAGCGCGACAGGTAGCCGATGCGTGGCAGGTCAATGGTGACGACCCCGATGGAGCCAGTGAGAGGATTGGCAGCGAAGAGGCCGCCGCCTCTCTTCTGCAGTTGTCGTGTGTCCAGTCTCAGCCGACAGCACATCGACCGCGCGTCGTCTGGGCTCATGTCGCTGTTGACAAAGTTGCTCCAATAGGGAATCCCGAACTTGGCCGTCATCTCGAAGATGGGGTCATATACCGGGTTCTCCCAGTCGAAGTCCCGGGTGATGTTGTACGTAGGGATGGGAAACGAAAAAACACGCCCACGGGAGTCCCCAGCGAGCATGACTTCGGCGAACGCGCGGTTGAACATGTCCATCTCAGGCTGGAAGTCGGCATAGGTTTCGGGAACAGCCCTGCCACCAACGATGGCCTGCTCGCCTGCGGTGGCCCCATGAGGTTTCAGATCGAGCGTAATATTGCTGAACGGGGATTGGAATCCGGACCGCGTGGGTACGTTCATGTTGAACACAAACTCCTGAACGGCCTGCTTGACCTCGTCGTATCCTAGGCCGTCATAGCGGATGAACGGCGCCAGATAGGTGTCGACGGAGCTGAAGGCCTGCGCCCCGGCGGCCTCGCCCTGCATCGTGAAGATGAAGTTGACCATCTGTCCCAGCGCCGAACGGAAGTGCTTGGCAGGCTTGCTCTCGACCTTACCGTAGACACCCCCCAGGCCTCGCATCAGAAGGTCTTTGAGATCCCATCCGACACAGTACGCCGCGAGATACCCCAGGTCGTGAATGTAGAGGTCGCCGTTTACGTGTGCGTCTCGCACCTCAGGCGGATACACTTCGTTGAGCCAGTACCTGCTGACGACACTGGTGGCGAGGTGCATGTTCAACCCCTGGAGGGAATAGCTGGTGTTGGAGTTCTCGTTCACTCTCCAGTCCAGCTTCTCGAGATACTTCTGGATCGTTTCGCGCGGGTCCAGCAGCGACTTGAGGTCACGCAGCTTGCGATGCTGTTCGCGGTAGAGGATGTATGCCTTGGCTGTCTTGTGGTGGCGGGACTCCATGAGTGTCTGCTCCACAAGGTCCTGAATCTGCTCGACTGTGGCGATGTCATCGGGGATCTGGACAACAATAATGCGCGTCAGCCTTTCAGCCTCGGCATCGTCGAACTCATTCGTTGCCCTGCTGGCCTTGGTAATGGCAATGCGGATCTTGTTCTGATCAAACGGTACCTTCTGGCCAGTGCGCTTGATGACATACCGCATACACCACCT
>DAOOUZ010000141.1:0-2747 GCA_035369785.1 Candidatus Cryosericum sp.
ACGTATTCTTCTCATGGTTCCTCCTATCCACGTGACTTCCCAACACCTATTAGACTGTGAAGGGGTCCCCGTTGTTCCCGGCTGTCGGCAGTTTCGCTTGCAATGGGCCCGGAGGCAATGCGAGCGCAGCGGTCATCCATATGCTACACTGTCTGCATGAGAAAACGGCGGCGCATAGTTCAGACAGCAGGCGTGGTCCTGGCACTTCTCCTTGCCATCGTCCTTGTGGGCGTACCGCGCGAGTCCGTGACTGCGCCGACCTACCCGGCGAGTGGAGCAAGCATTCCCGCACGGCCCACTGCAATTCAGCTTGACGCCGTCACCCTTCGGGAAACCTGGCGCCTGCCGGCGCTCGAGCTCTGCGTCTTCGACGCCGACGGTATCGTCGACCTCGCAAGCACGGGCGTGCGCAAGGCAGGTGGTGCCGCTGCGGTCGGCTCTGGCGACCTCTTTCACCTCGGGTCGATGACGAAGGCGATGACGGCGACCATGCTGGCAACGCTGGTGGAGGACGGGAAGCTCAGCTGGGACATGACCATGGTCCAGGCCTTTCCGGCGGTGGCGGGCACCATGGACAGGCGGTACCGTGACGTGACGCTGGAGCAGCTGCTTACACACACCTCCGGCCTGCCACGGTACACGACGGACCCGGAATGGCAGAGCATTCCTGCGTTCGGCGGGACGCCGCCGGAGCAGCGCCAGGCGTTTGCACGCATGCTGCTGACGCGTCCGCCCATCGGTCCGGCGGGAGTCTACCGCTACTCCAATGCCGGCTACAGCTTGGCTGCCGCGATTGCCGAACGCGTAACTGGAGAGTCCTGGGAGGAGCTCATGCAGGAGCGTGTCTTTGGGCCTCTTGGCATCACCCCCCACTATGGCTGGCCTCTCCTCAGCAGTTCGGATGAACCCTGGGGCCATCGTCTCAAGAACGGAGCGGTCATCCCGCATGACCCGGCCGACAACTACCGCGTGCCGACCGTGCTTGCTCCTGCCGGGGACGTCAGTCTGTCCATCCTCGACGAGAGTCTGTTCGCGCGTCTGCACCTCCTGGGGCTCGAGGGACGGGACGGCGCCATCCTGTCCGCCGAGGCCATCCAGAGGCTGCACCAGGCGGTGCTGGCGTACAGCTGCGGATGGCATGAGGAGCTGGTGGATGGGGTCCAGACAAGCTGGCACCGCGGAACCTGTGATACCTTCGACACCTTTGTGTTCCTTCAGCCCTCGCGTGGCATTGGCGTCATCGCATTCACTAATGCGGATGGTGACCCCGCCGCGACGCTGGCCCTGTTTGACGAACTCTCGAAACTGGCCTCCGTCTACCGGGGCAGGTGAGCAGGGCCGGGGTTAGGAGTCTGAGGCCGCGGCAGAGCGGTGCTGGTTCTGCAGGTAGTGCAGCAGAACCGCGATGTCTGCGGGGCGCACGCCCGACAGGCGCGATGCCTGGCCCAACGTCTGCGGGCAGGCCGCCGTCATGCGTTCCCGTCCCTCCTTGGAGAGAGACGGAACAAGGGCAAAGTCGAGGTCCGCTGGCACCGGGTAGCCGTCCAGCCGTGCAAGGTCGTTGACCGTGGCCATCTGGTGGCGGATGTAGCCTTCATACTTGACCTCTGTCTCCAGTTCTTCAAGCAGTTCGTCATCCACCTCCGCGAACTGCGGGTCAAGTGCGACAAGGTCCGCGCGGCCGAAATCCTGCCGCTTCAGCAGGGTTGCGAGCGCCGTTGGCGTCTGGATGGGCCCGATTCCCAGCTCAGAAAGCCGCGTCAGTGTGTCTGCGTCCGGCTTGAGCATCTGCGCCCGCAGGACCTCTTTGAGACGGTCCAGCTGCTCCTGCTTCGTCACGACGCGCTGGTAGGCGCCGTCATCGATGATGCCCAGTTCGTGCGCGATGGGAGTCAGCCGCAGGTCTGCGTTGTCCTCGCGCAGGAGCAGACGATACTCGCAGTGGCTGGGCGTGATGCGGTAGGGCTCGATGAGATCCTTCGTCGTCAGATCATCGACCAGGACGCCCAGGTACGCGTCCGAACGCTTCAGAACCAGCGGATCACGGCCTTTCACCTTCTGGGCGGCGTTGATGCCGGCAAGGATGCCCTGGCCTGCCGCCTCGTCATAGCCGGTCGTGCCGTTGATCTGGCCGGCAAGGAACAGGCCCTCGATGCGCTTGGTCTCGAGCGAAAGCTTGCATTCCTTCGGGTTGACGTAGTCGTAGGCAATGGCGTAGGCGGGGCGCATGACCTCGACATGCTCCATACCGGGAATCGTCCGCAGGATTTCCTCCTGCATGGGCAGGGGCACGCTCATGTACATACCCTGCACGTACATCTCGTTCGTGTGGCGGCCCTCCTGCTCGAGGAACAGCTGGTGCCGCACCTTGTCCGGATACCAGCGGACCTTCTCCTCGATGCTGGGACACGTGCGCGGGCCGGTGTGCACCATGACGCCCATGACCGAGGGCGCAAGGTGCAGGTAGCGCCGCGTCACCGCGATGGTTTCCTCGTTTGTCCAATTGAGCCAGCTTGGCAGCTGGTCCTCCCAGACCCGCGGGGCCGTGCGGAACGACCAGTGCAGCGGCGTGGAGTCGCCCTCCTCGGGCACGAACTTGGCAAGGTCCACGCTGCGCTTGTCGATGCGTGGCGTCGTTCCGGTGTTGAAGCGCTGCATGTCAAACCCCAGTTCCTTGAGTGATGCGGAGAGGCCAGTGCTTGCAAAGTCCCAGGCGCGTCCGGCTGGGACGGCGATATCACTGATGT
>DAOOUZ010000142.1:0-2733 GCA_035369785.1 Candidatus Cryosericum sp.
GTGCCAAGGCTCAGCAGACTCTTGCTGGGAACGAAGACCTGTCCGTCGTGGTTGCCCGCGAGGACGATGGCGCGAATGCCTGCGCCGCTCAGGCGGGCAAAGAAGTCGAACACCAGCTTTTGGCTGACGTTGCCTGGCATGGGATTGTCGAATACGTCCCCTGCCACGAGCACAGCGTCGACGCGCTCGGAACGGGCTGCGTCAAAGACTTCGTCGAGCAGTTTTCCTGTTTCGTCAAACCGGTCCAGCCCTGCCAGCGTGCTGCCGACATGCCAGTCGGCGGTATGCAGTAGTCTCATGGTGGTAGTATACTGCTGATTGTCGAGACACCATTTCTGCAGCTCTGCCCGATGGTACACAGGCAGGGCAGGGAGGAGCGATGATACTTGAAGCCATACGGCAACGCTACAGCGTCCGTCATTACAGCAGCCGTCCCATCGAGCACGAAACCCTCCAGGAGATCCTGGAGGCGGCACGGCTGGCGCCGTCCGGCGTCAACGAACAGCCATGGAAGCTGATCGTCGTGCAGAAGCCCGAGACCATCCGTGCGCTGGTTCCGGCCATTGGCGGCCAGCAGTTCGTGGAACATGCCGCGGCCGTTATCGTCGCCGTCAAGAACGGCGAGGGCTACCACATAGGTCACCGCTACGACGGGGCGGTCATCGACATTGCCATTGCCCTCGACCACATGACGCTGCAGGCCGCGTCTCTGGGCGTGGGAACCTGCTGGCTGGGCAACTACGACGGGGACATGCTGGCTGCCTTGCTGGATATACCGGCGGAGCATCCAGTGGTTGCTCTGCTCGCGCTGGGGTACCCCGATGAGGGCCATCCGCGGCGGCCGCGTCCACGCAAGCCGCTTGAAGAGCTTGTCTGCTGGGAAACGTTCACAGAGTGAAGACGGTCTGACCGACAGTACGCCAGCGCGTGTCGGCTGTCGCAGCGCCGAGCCCGGGCATGATGCCCGTATGGGTCCGGTTTTCGAGGAGGTTGAGAAAAGGTATGCCATATCATGCAGCCCGCCATGCGCGGGCACGAACGATAGTTGCAGTGACTGTTGTCCTGCTCTGCGTGCCGATGGGACAGGCGCGTGCCGCCGCATCGGGCGGGCCCTGGTTCTATCGGGACCGCGTTGTTGTCCTCGCGTTCCATGACGTTGCTCCTGAGCCGCAGACAGCCTGGTGCATCACCCCCTACCAATTCGAGACAACGCTGAGTCGCCTGCAGTCTATTGGCTTCCACTATATCAGCACGGATGAGTTCCGCGCGTTCCTCGAGCACGGCACCGAGGTGCCCGACGACGCAGTGCTGGTGACCATCGATGATGGGCTGGAGGATGTGTATACGTATGCCTGGCCCGTCCTGCAGCGGCTCCACGTCCCTGCTTTGGTCAACATTATTGGCGCGAGGGTGGACACGACGCCCTCCTCCCTGACCTCGGCGCAGCTGCGTGAACTGCACGCATCCGGTCTGGTGAGTATCGGCGGGCATTCCTGGAATCTGCATCACACGGAGGAAGCCCGGGGAGTCATGGTCCCAGCCGCTATGGCCGTGCATCCACTGGAAACGTCGTTCTTCCACCTGCTGTCGCTGACGCGGGATGCCGAACGCGTGCAAAAGTTGATCACGGGCGCAAGCGGCGCCGCCACGCCGTTCTATGCGTGCCCCTACGGAGCATACGATGCAGTGTACCTGAGCAGCCTGCGGCGTGCCGGATTCACGCTGGTGTTTGACAGCTTTCCAGGGTCGGTCACACGGCTCTCCGACCACGAGCGTCTGCCACGCGTCGACATCGGCATGCGCGGCTACACCTTCCACCAGGTGTTTCTCGCGCTTTCGCGTGCGGCCATCAGTTTGAGGGTCCCGCCAGCCCAGACGGGACGTGCGCGCCGTGTCGGGGGAGATGAAGAATTGCCGCCGGTGCACGCTGGACCCGGCGTGTCCCTGGCACCGGGACTTGGCGACCGGCCAGTGCGTGTTGCATCCGCAGGGCCGCGTGCTACGGTGATGGAGCAGCAACTGACGGGAAAAGGATGAGGAGGACAGGGTGGACAACGCAGTGCGCGAAGAGGCCGTCACGTATCTGGTCGAGCACGCCATGTATCCCATGTGGTCTGGAAGCGGTCCCTGGTTTCGGGACACGGCGGGCAACCGGGTCGAGGAACCACGGAGCCCCGAGCTTGTGGACACGCTCGGTCTTGTGAGCAGAGAAGCGTGCGAAGCCGTCCGAAAAGAGGTCCGCGGGCGGGTGCGAGAGGGTAGTTCCTACCTGTCCATCAAGGACTGGGCCATGGACGAACGCCCCCGCGAGCAGCTGGCACGCCGCGGCGCGGACACGCTGAGCAACGCAAAACTGCTTGCCATTCTGTTCAGGACGGGCAGCCACGGCAGAAGTGCGGAGGAGCTGGGGCGCGACCTGTTCAACCGGTTCGGCAGCTGGAGCGAGCTTGACAGGACCAGTGTCGAGGAGATGACCCAGGTGCGTGGCATCGGGCTTGCCAAGGCCGTCGAGATCAAAGCCGCCATCGAAATCGGCAAGCGCCTGCAGGAAGGGGCTGCGAGCAGCATGAAGCGCGTGACGAGTGCCGAGGACGCGATCGACTACGTGTGCGACAGGTACACGCCGCAGCTGCGCGACGCGGGCAAGGAGTTCTTCTACGTTGTCCTGCTCGATATTCGGAACAAGGTCATCCGCGACACCGAGGTCAGCCGTGGCAGCGTCAGCGCCAGCGT
>DAOOUZ010000143.1:0-2727 GCA_035369785.1 Candidatus Cryosericum sp.
TCCCGGTGGACGCCACACGCTGCCCGCACTGCACGAGTCACCTGGAGGGAGAGAACGGGTAGACGGCGGCAGTCAGTCAGGTGGAACCCTAGAACACCAGTTTCTGGTACTCGTCCTCCAGCTGGCGCAGCCGGTCCATTCTTGCTGCGAGGACCAGCTGGAGGCGCGAGGCCTCCTCGAGCCGGTCGCTCTCCAGTGCGGCAATGAGTTGTCCGCACAGGCAGGTGCGGTCTGCCGTGTCCTCTGCCAGGTCGTGGCGCAGGGCGTCGATGTCTACCCACAGGTCCTGCGCCCGCCTGCTGCCGAGGTCCCTGGGCACGCAGGAGCGGATGGCCTCCAGGTCGTCGGGAACAATGCGCGCCAGCAACTCATGCTTCCAACGTGCGAGGGCCGCCGCGCGGAATGCCTGGACGATGCGGGGTGTGAGCGTGTCCCCTGCGCCAAGCACGCGGACACGGTCCGGCAGCAGGTCCAGCATGTGCATGGTTTCCCATACGGTGGCCGGAGGCACACCGAAGAGACGGTCGCGCTCGTCCTTGGTGTAGTGTTCGAAGACGTTCTCCTCACTGCGGTACGCACGGGCTTGCTCCAGATACTTGCCGGGCGCGCCCGGTTCCTTGGAAATCTCGGCAAGCAGGTCCGCCGGCGCCATGCCGGATTCGAGCGTCCACCGGATGCCGTCGAGCATGGCCATGATGCAGGCGGACACCGCGACGTAGGTGTTCGTGTAGGGATTGGGCGAGCGCAGTTCGAAGCGCGTGGCGCGGGGGTTGTCCACGTCGCGCACGAGTCCTGCGAGCACGGTGCGGTTGCGGGATGGCGTGGCGGGGTCGGCACCAAGTGCAGTTACGATGCACACGGGTGCCTCGTATCCGGGCCTGAGCCTGTTGAACGCGTCGTTGCTTGAGGAGATGAACGGGTTCACGACCTCGTAGTTGCGCAGGAGCCCCATGAGGGCGCCGTACCCGATGACGCTCAGGAAGTCACTGCGCATGTCCGCCGGCGCGAACAGGTTGATGCGCCGGCCGCTTGGCAGAACGCCGGCGATGCCCAGATGGGTGTGCTCACCCGAGCCGGCGACGCCGGGGATGGGTTTCGCCTTGAAGTTGACTGTCAGCCCGTTCGCGCGGAAGATTTCCTTGACGAGGATGCGGGCCAGCAGTTCATTGTCTGCAGCCTGCACCGCCGAGGCGTACCGCCAGTCGATTTCCATCTGCTCCATGACGTGGGTCAGTTCGCCACCGGCGCCGATGGCTGCCTTGACCCCGCCGACCTCCTTGTGCCCCATCTCGGGGTGCAGGCCGTATGCCTCGAGGGCCATGACCGCCTGCTCGAGCGCTGTCCGCGCGGAGCCGCGCGTGCGCTGCCAGTAGTTCTCCTGCAGGACCTGTGCGGCTGAGAGCTCGTCGATGTTGGCCGTATCCGTGGGTGTCTTGACCCAGAACTCCAGCTCGGTTCCGACGGTGAACTCGACGTCGGCCAGGCGCGCGGGCTCCAGGTGGGTGAGGAACGGCGATGATGCATGCTCGCGCAGGAGGCCCAGGAGGGTCCGTCTCGCGTAGGAGACGGTCGCCTCCAAGATGGAGCGCGAGTCGACGCGGACGCCCCGGTGGACCAGGAACGACGGGATGCGCAGGGTTCCGGCCGGCAGTCCCGTTTCCGCGTCCCGGTATGCTTCGTTGTAGTCCACGAACCAGGTGGCAGCAAGATCGGGGACCAGGTCGACCTGGGCATCCGCAAGCGAGGTCAGGGTGCCCAGCACCACGGAGGAACCGTCCGTCTGGACGGCCTTCCCGGCAAGGAAGGCATCGATGTCAGTGGTGAAGGCCTGAATGGGAATGCGCTCGTCGGTGTCGTTGCCGGCGAGGTCGATGCCCACCAGCGAGACAAAGCGGATTTCGGGATGTTCCCGCAGGATGGCAAGCAGGGTCTCGCGGCCACACTGCCCTCCTGCGATGTTGTAAATGCGCGAACCGTTCATGGGGTTCCTCCAGGCTGTTTTTCAGAGAGTACCTGTTCATCGGCCTTTTGCAAGAAGCAGGATTCACACTGCTATACTGACATCATGCAGACGATTGAACGGCCCAACGGGGCGGAAGGTGGGACGGCTGAGCTGGTGCCTGATGTTCTCGGACCCCGCCTGCGCGTCGTGTTCTGCGGTTCAGCGTTGGGGGATGTGTCGTGGCGGCGCCACGCCTACTACGCCAACCCGGGCAACAGGTTCTGGCAGACGCTGGCGGAGGTGGGGCTCACCCCGCGTCGTCTCGAGCCATGGGAGTACGCCCGGCTGCTCGAGTGGGGCATCGGCCTCACGGACCTGGTCAAGTCAGACCATGGCCAGGATGCCCGCATCTTCGATGGACACGTAGACATCGAGGCTGCACGCAGGGCGCTGACGGCGAAGATGCTGCTCTGGCAGCCCGGCGTCCTGGCCTTCACCAGCAAGACCGTGGCCTCCCGGTATCTGGGGCACGCCGTACCCTATGGGCGCCAGCCTGGAAGGATCGGGGCGACCGTTGTCTGGGTGCTGCCTTCGACGTCAGGGCTTGCACGCCGGTTCTTCACGCTGGAGCCGTGGACGGAGCTGGCGGCCGCCCTCGCGCAGCGGCAGGGTCCTCCTCTTGATTCCTGACTGGAGAAGGTAGACTGATGGTGTCCGGGGCGGTACGGGAGAACCCGGACAGTCGAGAGATGACCGGAGAGAAACTGGTATCGCTGCACATAACC
>DAOOUZ010000144.1:0-2718 GCA_035369785.1 Candidatus Cryosericum sp.
CGATTTGACCGACCAGCTCAAGACCGGTGTCAATGAGCTTGCCAGAGAGGGCGCCAACACGATGTCTGGACCGGTGTATGACGAGAAGAGGCGCAGCCTTGATCTGTGTTCCATGGTCCCCGTGCACGATGACACGCGCGAGTGGATGCAGCAACTCATCAGCGTTGCTGCCGTCCTCCAGATAGGAGAGGCCCAGGCACTGTCCTCGACGCTCACGCAGTACTATCATGTCGGAGGTGCCGAGGCGACCAGCGCACATCCTGCAAATGGCAAGAAGCCCACTCCAGACGAGATACCTGAGATCACCCGGTCACTGATCATCCCCATGGGCATCACTCCGTGCGCGTGGACGCCCGAGGAGTTCGGCGAGGCAGTGGACCAATGTATGCAACAACCACCTGCCCTGCTGGCCACGTCAGGCGAGACAGGCTTCACTGTCGAGTTTCCGTTCGGTGACGTGTCTGCTCTATGCCAAGCGGAATGTGACACGCATCTCGCTCTCGGGAACGGACTCCGCATGACCCAATCCTTCCCCATGCCAGAGTCAAGCGATGCAGACGGAGCCAGATTCGCGCTTCACATGAATGCTACAGAACTCGCCGGAATGCCCACGGGGTATGGGTTTGGCTCGTACTACTACCGGGAAGGACTCCTCTGTTTCTCAACCTTCTTTCCGAACTTCAT
This sequence comes from Candidatus Cryosericum sp., assembly GCA_035369785.1. GTDB lineage: Bacteria > Caldisericota > Caldisericia > Cryosericales > Cryosericaceae > Cryosericum. The sequence continues at coordinate 685 of DAOOUZ010000144.1, forward strand.
CCACAAGCCGGGGTTGCTCCGCAATCTCTACTTCGCTGCAGCCCAGCGGGCGAGGTCGCTGTCAGTGATCCTGGCACACAAGGAATGGGATGAACACTCATTCGACGTCGGGCAGAGTGCAGTCGGCAGAATGGCATGGCCGGAACTGGGCAGGCAGGAGACGTAACCGGCCAACCGTGTCGCCAGCACAACTGATGACCCACAGGTAGATGCGCGGGATCGCCAGTTCGAGCAGAAGGAGCAGGTGGACACGCGCCGTGCGCGGAAGTGCCTCATGTACAAGGTTGATGCTTTGGTTGGAGAAGAGGTCATCTACGCGACCCCCGAGAGGGCGGCATTCCATTCACAGGTGAAGCATGCGCTGGAGGACTCCACGACATGGGGCGAGTTTCGACGTGCCATGCCTCGCAAGGAGTATTCGCGGCTTCTCCGTGTGATCTTCGATGACAACGATGTGGCGCGTCCCCATGGATCAGATACGTTCAGCATGGATCAGATACCCGGGGCATGCGATTGTGACTACCCGGGTTGGCTGCAGCAGGAGATGCTGCACGGTGTGTTGCCGGAGGATGTCGTCGAGAAGTACGGAAAGGCCAGCTACTCGTTCGTGAGCGGTCCACGTCTCGTGATCGACTCGACCGATCTTGACGACGTAAATGCGGAGCTTGAGAAGCAAGGATACGAGCTCATCGACGGTTCTGGTCTCTACCTGGAAGGGTAGCGCAAACGGTCTGGGAGTGGGACGGGTGGTCCGGCGAACTGGTACGACATATGCTGTTGTCATGATGCTATCAAGAGACTGGCGCACTGGCCGGCAGGCGAAGGTCAAGTAGGCCCTTGCTGCAGCGCAAGCAGGTGACCTGGCAAGCGCGCAGCGGCAGTTTGAGGGACGCGTCATGGACGACTCGCTGGCATGACACTGCAGGAGCTGCAGCAGCCGATTGGGCTTCGAGGGCGACGTGCACGAGTTCAACGGTGGGCAGCAACAGTCGGAGTCAGTGACTGGTTTGGATGGCGGGCATTTGAAGACATGCCGGCTGCATACCTGACCCAGGCGGACACGCTGCTCCGCGCGCAAGGGCGCGGAATCATGGTCGACGGATCAGAGTTGTAGACTACTCCTGAACTCCCGTATGCGCTAACGCCCTGGCGTAGTGCTGCGCTTGACCCAGGGTTGCCAGGACATCTTGCCACTCCTTCTCTGTCGCGGCGAGTTCGTTGCCATGAGCCAGGTCGTTGCGCAGCCCGTTGAGTGCGGTGAAGTCCGACTCAGCTTTCTCCTCGCTGTCAGCCCCGAGCTGCTGCCACCATGTCGGATGTACCAGCTGGAACAGTCTCATCTTGTGGTACAGATACAGGCAGTCTACCAGGCGAAGCTCCTCACGACTACGCCTCTTCTTCCGATAGATCCTCGTGGATTCAGCAAGCTTCCCTCTCTCGCGGTTCAGCTCCTCACCGTCAGTGATTCCCGCGAACCAGCCGTCGAGGCGGTGAACCACCTCGTCGTCAGAGAGCGAGGACAGGACGGTTGTCAGGCTGTCCTCAAAGACGTGCAGTACCGAGGTGAAGTACATGATGACAGGCAAGCGACCCATGTCGGACCGCGTGACAATGCGGTCGATCGACCTGCCCCGCAGGACGAGAAGGAAACCGCTTTCTGCCAGGCGGGGCAGTGCGTCTGCTAGCGGACAACTTTCTGCGACGAGATTGTCTGCCGAGATGACCGTGGACAGGTCGAGAACCTTCTTGCCACCCCCAGACTCGAGATCAGCGCGCTTCACGTAGCGAGAGACCTTGTTGTGGTCCATGACGGCAGTGTAGTCGAAGTTCTGTGTCTTCATCGTCTCCAGGAGGTCCTTTGCCCGAAGGACACCGGGCTGAGGCTCCATTGGTTGCATGATCGAACTGACCGTCAGCATGCTGTCGAGAGCGTCCAGCAGCTGGTCTGTATGACGATCAAGACTCCCGTCTGCTACTGCCGTACTGGTCATGTGAACCTCCAAGGATGATGTTCTGCAGCCTCACGCATTCTGC
>DAOOUZ010000145.1:0-2708 GCA_035369785.1 Candidatus Cryosericum sp.
CCACTCAGAAAATCAGGGACAAGGGAGCCTTCCGAGCGACGCTGGTGGCCATCTGGACGACCCTCAACGTCTTCATCATCGGCGACATCATCGCCCGGCAGGAGCTCGCCGGGTTGGCAGGCCGCCTGGTCCTCTCGTCCCTTCCCTTCCTGGTCCTGGGGGGACTGCTGGGAGACCTCGCCCACCGCCGCATCAGCGGAGAGGCGTTCACTCGGCTCATCTACGCCGTCCTGCTGGTTTCCGCCGTGTTCATGGTGCTCTAGGAGTATACTGCAAGGACAACAGTGACGAGGAGGCAGGTTCATGATTGCATTCACGAGAGGGGTTCCCGCATCCGAGGCATTTCCGGTCCAGGCGCTCGCCGACTGCGCGGCAGCGGCACTCGACAGGCATGGCGAGGAGATTCTGAAGTATGGCGACTTCCGCGGCTACGCGCCGCTCCGCGAGGCAGTTGCAGCTGAGCACGGCATTCACCCGGACCAGGTCCTGCTTAGCCAGGGCGCCCTGCAGATCGTCGACTTCGCCGCCCGCTCGCTCATTACCCCCGGCACCACTGTCCTGGTGGAACAGCCGTCGTATGACCGTGTCATCAAGGTCCTACGCCGTGCAGGCGCGATGGTGGTTGGCGTTCCACTGGAGCAGGACGGCATGGACCTTGCAGCCTGCGAGCAGCTCATCCGGGAGACTCACCCGCTCATGGCCTACGTCATCAGCGATTTCCAAAACCCCTCGGGCACGACCATGTCCGAGAGCAAGCGGCGTGCGTTCGCAGCCCTTGCGGAGCGCTCCAACCTGCTGGTTCTGGAGGATGTTCCCTACCGGCGTCTGCGCTATGTGGGCAGCGACCTCCCCACCATCCACTCGCTGCTTCCGGGGCGCACCATTCAGCTCACCAGCTTCAGCAAGCTGTTGGCCCCCGGCCTGCGCGTGGGCGTCGCCGTCGGACCGCAGGACGTCATGGACCGGATGGGAAGAACGGCGCAGGACACATACATCACGCCCTCCCTGTTGTCCCAGGCAGCTGTCTTCGAGTTCATCGACCGTGGCCTGCTGCCAGCGCAGATAGAGAAGCTGCACGCGCTCTACCGCCCCCGCCTTGCCCGGTTGCTTGCAGCCCTCGATGCTTCCATGAGCGACCTGGGCACGTGGGCGCGTCCCGAAGGTGGCTTCTTCGTGGGCGTGACCCTTGCAAAGAACGTGCGCGCGGAGGACCTCATCGCCGCAGCTCAGCAGGCGGGCATCCTCCTCACGAACGGCCGCGACTTCTTCGCCGAAGGACGAGGCGACAACTTCGTGCGCCTGCCCTTCTGTGCCCTGTCCGGCGAAGAGATAGACCAGGGCGTCTCACTCCTTGCCCAGGTTGTGCGTGCACTGTAGCCGGTGCCACAGCTGACTGACCTCGAGAGCTCCTGGCTGGCCCTGTTCTGGGAGCGACAGCGCCTGCAATGGCTGACCTATGCAGAGCACAGGGTAGTCGATCTCCAGGCGCTCGATGCGCGCCAGCTGGATCTGGCGGAGCGCATCGCGGCGCTGCCTGTCACCGACCGACGTTCCAGGGTCCTCAGGCTCAGTGCCCTGCGCGACACCATCGACCTCCAGCCCGCTGTCTGCTCGTTGCGCAACCGGCTCGACAGCCCTGAGCCAGGGGACGAGGTAAGGTCCCCACAGGAGGCCGCCCTGCAGGCGCGGAGTGACGTCCTGCACCTCATGGAACTGCGCAGCGGTGCCGCCCAACGGGCGGGGTTCCCTTCCTATCCAGAGGCGGTCCTGTTCTGCGAAGAGATACCCCTCCCCTGGCTGCGGGGCCGCCTTCTGGACATTCTGGACACGTACCTCCCAGAGGCGTTCCACTTGGCGAAGAGCCATCAGCTTGCGCTGCCTTCCTGGTTCCGCCAACTGGATGGCTTCATGCCCGCCCCTGCCCTGTCTGACCCACATGCGCTGTGGAACGCGCTCCTCAGATGCCTTGGCTTGCCTGCCCATCTTCGGGAACCCCGGACCTTACTGCATGAGGGAGGCATCGCAGGATACGCGGCCGCCCTGCATGTGCCAGACGATATCCGTCTTCTGGCTCGCCCGCCCCGCACCCTGGCACAGTGGATTACACTCCTCCACGAACTGTGCCACGCCGTGGCGTTCCGTTCCTGCACCGCAGACGGGGTCTTTGCCACCTGGACACCGGCCGAGGCCGAGGTTGCAGCCGTCATGCTCGAACAGGTCGCAACACCGCTCCTGCTCGAGGAGCCATGGCGTGGCGAAGCTGCCCGCATCCAACTCCTTGAGGGCGTCCGCTGCTGCATCAGCATGCTCTTTGAACTGGACCTCTGGGAAAACCAAGAACACCCCGAGGCACTATACACGCACTGGTACAGCCAGTTGACAGCAACCATCGGAGGCCCCGTGTCTTGGGCATGTGATTCGTTCCGCAGCATCGACCCTATGTGCGTGTTTGCCTATGCACTGGGATACGCCCTTGGACGGGAGCAAGCGGGACGTGCAAGTGCAGGCTCCTCCCTTGTCAGGGCGTTCTCCGCGCCCGGAAGGTCACGGCCCATCCTTGACCGCCTAGCCGCAACCTCCGGTCACGGCCTCGAGCAATAGGGCACAACGGCGGCGCGTCTACTCGTACCGCAGTGCTTCCACGGGCTTGAGCCGCGCCGCCTTGCGGGCGGGGTAGACGCCGAAGAAGATGCCCACGGCGATGGAGA
>DAOOUZ010000146.1:0-2675 GCA_035369785.1 Candidatus Cryosericum sp.
GCTCATACCCGGAGTGTCGAGGGTTCGAATCCCCCCGCCGCCACCAGTTTTCTCTCCCCTCTTGACACAATACCGCCTTCCGCGGTAAACTCATTTCAGTCAATTCAATCGTCCGCCAGCACAGGCTGGATGAGGGCAGCAGCAACCGGAACGTTCCGGAGTGGTGAGTGGGAGCGTGTGGTCGCATCAAGGTCAGCAGGCCGTTGCATGCAGAGGGCGGGCGTGGGCCCGACCCGGGGAGGCCGCATGAAACGCACCACCATTGTTCTCATCGCTGTCATCATCATCTGTTTGTCTGTCGCAGGCTGCGGCGGAGGCGGCGCTGTGACGCCGCCGGACACCGGCGGCGATGCTTCTGGCGGCGGCTCCGGCCTGACAGCGGCGGAGGCGGCCCGCGTAGCCGTCAGCGAAGCTCGCACCTGGAGCGCGGATGCTGTCCTGTGGGAGCTGGGTCCTGCGCCGGAAACGCTGGATGCGAACTGGACGAGGAACGGGCGCGCGGGCGAGTGGTTTGTTTCCTATGCCCGCTCCTCTGATCAGCGCTGTTTTACGGTGGACGTCGAAAACGGTGCGGTGGCCAGGGCTGAGGAGGACGCCACCATGTCACGCAGGGTCGCCATCCCCTCGTCAGCGCCACGGGATGCTCCGCGCGTGTCACTGGCGCAAGCTGCCAGTGCCGCTCGCGATGCAGGCATGCCAGAGCAGCCGAACGAGCCGGCTGTCTTCTACACCTTCGACAGCCCCACGCAGGCGTGGGATGGAAAGCCGGTGTGGCAGCTTGGCTGCGATTCGCCCGAGGGTGGCCGCTGGTACATCGTGGACGGGATGAGTGGCAAGCTCATCGCCGTGCTGGACGTGCTGGGCAAGCCGGTGGGGTCAGAAACCGAGCCTGCAAAGCCGGCAGGAGATGCGCGCGAGGTCATCAAGGAGTTCTTCGCCTTGCTGGACGCGGGCGAGGGCGAGCAGGCCCTCCAGCTGATGGCGGCGCGGGCTCGCGGCAACGACCAGACCCGCTCCATGTGGCTCGTGTCCTTCGAAGGCATCGACTCCATCGCGCTCACGAAGACCGAGGAACGGCTGAAGGAGAACTGGAGCAACAGTATCCAGTACTATCGCTGCTCGCTGACCATCCGGCTCAAGCCTGGCGAGCAGCCCGGTCTGTGGGAGGACGGCACAGTCACCCGGTATGTCAGTGTCACCGCGGAGGACGGCGCCTGGAAGATCGCCGAGATTTCCATGAATCCATAGCCGCCGCGTTGCGGCATACCAGAAGCAAGGGAGGCATGACGTGAAGGGACGATGCACACAAAGCTTGCTGTGCGTGGTTTTGGTGGTCAGCTTGCTGTGCGGCGCGCTGCCGCAGACGGCGGGGGCGGCCGCAAATGAGGTGACCGTCACCTACAACGGGGTACGCCTCGACTTCGACGTGCCGGCTCAGCTGGTGGGCGGCAGGGTCATGGTGCCCCTGCGTGGCATCTTCGAGGCGATGGGCGCGACCGTGGACTGGGACGGCACGACGCAGACCGCGACCGCAATCAGGGAGGACACGACCGTCGTCATCACCGTGGGTTCCCTGCGCCCGACCATCAACGGCGTCGTCGTGCTACTCGACGTGCCGGCTCAGATTGTCGGCGGCAGGACGCTTGCCCCGCTCCGGTTCGTCGGCGAGGCGTTCGGCGGGTACGTTTCGTGGAACGCAGCCACACGGGTGGCGGCCATCACGACCGACAAGACGACGGCAGAGCTGGCGGGCATCGCGAAACGTCCCGTCGACCTCGCCGTGGCTTCGGGGGATATCTCCTGGTCGGTGCCCTCCTCGGGGGCTCCTGATATCGTGAATCCCGGGGCACGGCTCACGCTGCGTGCGAAGGTCGTCAACAAGTCCGACCATGGCACGGGCGGAACCGTCGCGTTCTCAGTAGCCGGGACCCTGATCGACACGGTGCCCTTTTACATCGAGGGCGCGGGCCAGTCCACACAGGTGGAGACCGGCTACGCTCTGCCGCTTGATGACTTTCGGGCCCTGGCGCCGGGCAGCAGAACCAGCGTGGGAGTGCAGGTGCAGGTCAGTCCCGACGACATGGGGCGCGAAACGCACACAGGCGACAACAGCGCCAGCAGGTCCATGCAGGTGCAGGGCGTGAAGCTGGAGAAGAAACCACCGGCCGCAGATGCCGTCATCGACGCGTGCCGGATGCTGGACGGCACAGGGCTCCCCGCGTCCGTGGCAATCCCCGGAACGTGGGCGACCTTTCAGCTCACCGTCTCGGCGTCGCAGGGCGGGCATGCCCGCGCGGTCTGCTCGGTAGACGGCAGTACCATCGACGACGTGCTCTTGAGCATCAGCAAGCCGGGCGGGACAGACACCGAATCCTTCCGCTTCTTCGTGCCCTGGTCAGCCCAGGGTAGCCTCAACGTGCGGGTGGACCTCTCGAGCGGCGCGACGTTCGCGCAGAGCGTTCCAGTCGAGCCGCTGGACCTGGTCGTCAGGAACCAGGGCATCTCATGGGATACCCCCGATACTCCGACAGAGGGCAAGACGGTCACTATCCGGTGCAAGGTGTTCAAGGACAGCCAGACGCCCTTCTCCAAGGTGCGGGACAAGCTGCCTCTCGTCTTCGTCGTGAACGGCGTGCCGTCTGAACCCGTCAGGTGGGGGTCCGTTGTTTCCGCTC
>DAOOUZ010000147.1:0-2663 GCA_035369785.1 Candidatus Cryosericum sp.
CATGCTGTTCGCCCTGCTTGGCGTTGGCGCGGCAGGGGTCCTCATGGAACGTGTTGCATACCGCCCTGTCTACCCGGCAGGGCGGCTTCCTCTCGTGGTTTCTGCGCTCGGTATGTCCATCTTCCTGCAGAACGGCATCATGGCGATCTGGGGAGCCCGTCCGCAGGCATATCCTGCCAGTGTGGTGCCGTCCTCACGCTTCTCCGTGCTTGGCGTGCCGGTCACGACACTCCAGCTGGTCATTCTGCTGCTTTCGTTCGCCCTCATGCTCATCATCTGGTACGTTGTCGAGAAGACCACCTTCGGCGCCGCCATCCGCGCGACGGCGCTCGACCGCAATACAGCGACGCTCATGGGCATCGACGTGCGCGTGGTCATCTTCTTCATCTTTGCGCTGGGCCCCGCGCTCGGCGGGCTAGCCGGGGTCATGAACGGCCTGTACTACCGTGCCATCAGCTTCAACATGGGCTGGACGTACGGACTCAAGGCGTTCACCGCGACCATCCTCGGGGGCATCGGCAACATCCCTGGGGCCATGCTGGGAGGCCTGTTGCTGGGCCTCATGGAGTCCATGTTCGCGGGGTACGTGAGCGGCGCCTGGAAAGACGTCTTTGTCTTCGTCGTTCTCATCGTCGTTCTCCTCTGGAGGCCAACCGGCCTGCTGGGCGAGAAGACGGCGGAAAAGGTCTGAGGAGCAGCCATGAGCGTAACCGAACGTCTGTTGAGCCGCGCGGAAAACGGCACAAACCACACATCCAATGGCAAGCCGGCATCGCGCCTTTCCGGCAAGCGCGGCTCCATTGTTCTTGGCATGACGCTGGTGCTGCTGGCTGCCTATCCCTTCCTACCCTTCATCTCCGACTACTGGATCGACGTCGCATTCTTTGTGGGCATCTATGCCCTGCTGGGCCTGAGCCTGAACATCGTGCTCGGCGAGGTTGGGCTGTTCGACCTGGGCCATACGGCGTTCTACGCCATCGGCGCGTACGTGACAGCCATCCTCAACACGACCCTGCACGTCCCGATCATCGTCCTGCTGCCCATCAGCGCGCTCGTGGCAGCGGGGTTCGCCTATCTGGTGACATCGCCCATCATTCACCTCAAGGGCGACTACCTGTGCATCGTGACCATCGGCATTGGTGAAATCGTCCGTCTGACGATGATCAACAACCCGTTCGGGCTGACGGGCGGACCCAACGGCATCAACGGCATCGGCGGCCCCAACCTGTTCGGCCTCTCCATCAGTTCGTCGCGGCAGTTCTACCTCTACACATGGGTCATCATCGGCATCGTCGTGTTCGGCCTCACGCGGCTCCAGCACTCCCGCATCGGCAGGGCCTGGAACTACATCCGCGAGGATGAGACCGCCGCGGAGGCGAGTGGCGTCGACGTGCGCTCGTACAAGCTGCTGGCCTTTGTCCTCGGCGCGGCGCTGGCGGGCGTTGCCGGCAACATCTACGCCTCGAAGCAGATGTCCATCTCCCCCCAGAGCTTCACCTTCATGGAGTCGTCCCTGCTGTTCTGCATCGTCCTGCTTGGCGGCCTGGGCTCCATTCCCGGCACCATCCTGGGAGCCGGCATCGTCGTCGTGTTCCCCGAAGTCTTCCGCCAGTTCGCCAGCTACCGTCTGCTGTTCTTCGGGCTGGCGCTCATGGTCATGATGATCTTCCGGCCTGGCGGCATCTGGCCGCGCAGACGCGAGGGCGTGGGACTGTCGGGGCTGGGCATACGAGGGCTTCCTGACAATGATGACGACCTCATTGCCATGGGAAAGCCAGCGCCAGGCATCCTGAAACCCGCCATCAGCCTTGTGGTCGACGGCGTCCGCCTGCCCCCCGTCACTGTCAAGATGGACGACGACATGATTCTGCAGACGCACGGCGCGACGCTCAAGTTCGGAGGGCTCACGGCCGTCAACAACTTCGATCTCAACGTGCAGACGGGCAAGATCACCTCGCTCATCGGACCCAACGGCGCCGGCAAGACGACGCTGTTTAACATGATCACCGGCATTTACAAGCCTACGTCGGGTCAGATCGACTTCATGGGAAGGGACATCACGGGACTCAAGCCCCACACCATCATCAGCAACGGGATTGCGCGCACGTTCCAGAACATCCGCCTGTTCCCGTCCCTGACCTGCATCGAGAACATCATGTCCGGCCCGCACTGTCACGCGCGCTCCGGCACCTGGGCGGCCATGGCCCACACCATCGGCGAAGTCCATGAGGAGCGGGACATTGTGGCCACAGCAGCCTACCGGCTCAACCAGGTAGGCCTGTGGGAGTACCGCAACGAGCTGGCCAAGAACCTGCCCTACGGCAAACAGCGCTACCTGGAAATCGCACGAGCCCTCGCGACAGCGCCGCATCTTCTGATCCTGGACGAGCCTTCCTCAGGGCTCAACGACAAGGAGAGTGAGGACCTGATGACGCTGCTCAAGGCCCTCATCGATGAGGGCTTCACCCTGTTGCTCATCGAGCACGATATGCAGGTCGTCATGGGCATCTCGGACTGGATTACCGTCATGGATATGGGCCAGAAGATTGCCGAGGGTCTGCCCAAGGAAGTCTACAACAACCAGCGGGTCATCGAGGCCTATCTGGGCCAGGAGGAGGACTGACATGGGTACCGTGCTGGCGGTCAAGGACCTTGTCGTCAAC
>DAOOUZ010000148.1:0-2661 GCA_035369785.1 Candidatus Cryosericum sp.
GGCGACATTACCCGGATAGACATACAGCAGGCCCTCCTCATGACCAACCTCAACGGCTCGCTCGATGGTAGCAGCTGGAGTCACCGGGCGATCGGTCATGCGGTAGGTTGGAAAGAACCGCGACACATGCCATGGTATTGTTGGATCAATCGAGGCGATGTAGCCAGCCACCTGCCGCAGCTCGTGCTCGCTGTCATTCAACCCCGGAATGACAAGGGTGGTAACCTCTTCCCACGCGCCCGCGCCATGGATGGCGGCGATGGTGTCCAGGACGGGCTGCAGACGACCTCCGCACACGTTCCGGTAGAAGTCGTCAGAGAACGACTTGAGGTCGATATTGTACGCATCGATCAGGGGCAGAGCCTCGTCCAGGAGTTCCCGGGAGTAGAAGCCGTTCGACACGAACACAGTGCGAAGGCCGCGGCCACGCGCCGCTTTCGCGATGTCGAGAGCGTATTCCGCCCAGACGGCCGGCTCATTGTAGGTGCAGGCGATGGAGGCTGCTCCCTGGCGTCGTGCCAGCCGGACGACGTCATCCGGCGCCATGTACGGAATATCCGACAGCATCCTGTCCACGTCCCGCTCCTGCGATAGTTCATAGTTCTGGCAGAACGCACAGGTGAAGTTACAGCCAAAGGTCCCCAGCGACAACGCTGTGGAACCGGGCAGGAAGTGATACAGGGGCTTCTTTTCGATAGGATCGAGGGCTACGGATGCGGGCCGCCCATACACCAATGACTGGAGCGTCCCCCCCACCGTGCGCCGCACACCGCAGATGCCCTCCCTTCCCTCCGCGATGACGCACCCATGAGCACACGCCACGCACTTGACTGCCTTCCGCCCAGCGGCAACACTCAATCGCGCCGCCTCCATAGCCCTTACCTCCTCTCGGGATATCCCTCCTGAACAACGCGGATGGCAAGTTCCAGCGCCTCCCGTGTCGAGCCTCGACGCACCGCGCCACGGTCGCCGGTCAGCCTCAGCGAAACCACTGCCTCCGCCTGAGGCGTCGAACACGCTACAAACACTGTTCCGACAGGGGTTCCCCTGGAGTCGGAGGCGGGCCCCGCGACTCCTGTCGTTGCTACGCCCACTTCAGCGCCGAGGCGCACCCTGCACCCGCGGGCCATTGCTGCGGCGATCTCTGCGCTGACGGCGCCGCATCCCAGCAGCGCATCCTTGCTGACGCCCAGAAGTTGCATCTTCTGCTCATCCGTGTAGGCTACAACGCCTCCCACATACACGCGCGATGCTCCGGGGACAGCCGTGACGACGGCACCCACCATGCCTCCCGTCAGCGACTCCGCCGTCGCAAGATGCCAGTTCCTCGCCTCGACAAGGTCGAGCAGTTGTCGCGCCCGCTGGACCAGGTGATCCTTCTCCGCTCGTGTCATGCCTGCGCCAGGCGGCGCGCCCGCGTCGCCACTTCGGATTGTACCCTGTCCAGGTCAATTCCTGTCAGCTCTCTGTGCTTCATGACCCACGAACCTGCCACCATGACCGAGTCTGCCGCGCGACTGTTTGCAGACCACACGAGGTGCGACAGCGTGTTGTTGCCGGGACAGAAGGATTCGTCGTCGAGGTTCCACAGAACCAGGTCTGCGGCTGCGCCCTCCTCCAGCGCACCAACCCCGTCGAATCCCAGTGCCGCGGCGCCGTTGCTCGTCGCCATGGCCAGCAGTTGTGCGTTGCTGACCCCGGAAGGGTCCATGCCTGACCCCTTCATGAGCAGGCCAAGGACACGAACCTCCTCCAGCATATCACAGTTGTCATTGCTGGCGGCACCGTCCGTCCCGACGCACAGATTGACGCCACTGTCCAGCAGCAGCCGGTAGTCGGGAATGCCCGATCCCAGCTTCAGATTGCTCTGCGCGTTCAGCGAGACGCTCGCTCCGGCTGCACGCAGAATGCCGGCGTCACGAGCCGTCATGTGAACACAGTGGGCAGCGAGCAACTGGGGCGGAGCATCAAACAGCCCCTGGTCGGCGTAGTAGGTTATCGGCGACGCGCCATACTGGTCAGCAAACTGTTCGAGTTCATGCCGGGTTTCGTGCAGATGAAACTGCACGACCACGCCGAGGTCTCTGGCACGTTCAAAGTTCTCCCGCACAAAGGAGGGCGTCGTTGTGTAGGGAGCATGCGGTCCAAACCCGGCGCGGATTCTGCCGCCCTCCCTGCCATTCCAGCGCAGGACAAAGTCCTCGCATGCCTTCATTTTTCCCGCGTCGTCAGGCGACGAGGAGGCACCAATGCATAGGTTCGCACGAACACCCGCCTCCGTCACGGCACGGGCGACGTCATCCTCGTGGAAGTACATCTCAGCAAACGCAGTCGTTCCGGACATGATGCCTTCGGCAAGACCAAGGAGCGTACCATAGTACACGTCATCCCCATTCATGTGTGCCTCACGAGGAAACATGTACCGCGTGAGCCACTCCTGCAGCGGCACCTCATCAGCCAGGCCTCGCAGCAGCGTCATCGCAAGGTGCCCGTGTGCATTGACCAGCCCCGGGGTCACGAGGAAGTGCGATGCGTCCATGACGGCCGCACCATCCGGGACCTCCAGATGGTGCGCAATACGCCTGATGTACCCGCCTTCCACGAGAATATCGGCTGGGTAGGCTCCGTCCTCCACCCCGCCCTTCGAATCCAGAATTCTTG
>DAOOUZ010000149.1:0-2632 GCA_035369785.1 Candidatus Cryosericum sp.
TCAAGCTCGCTTCTCCACAGCTCTGGATAGCAGCCCACCACTATGATGCGCACACTTTTTCCACGTCGCTGGATGGTCTCGAGCTCGTCCAGCGTCTGTTCGGCCTCGGCCCGGGCGGCCTCCAGGAATCCGCAGGTGTTCACGACGACAACGTCCGCATCCCGCGCATCCGAACATACAATCGCCCCAGGGTTTGCAGCAACAATCTGTCCAAGGATGGCCTCGCTGTCCGCAAGATTCTTGGCACAGCCGAGGCTGATCATGCACACGCGCGGCTTATGGCGCATGCGGTGACCCGTATTCGAGCGTAATGACGGTCTTGTCCGGCGAGGCAACTCCCTTGTCCACGCCGTCTATGGTGACGTTCGTGTACATGGCATTGCCAAAGTCGACAACGATGTACCGTCCCGACACCTGTGTGCTGTTGCCCGGACTGAGAACCCCGGAAAACACGACTCTGCCGTCGGCAGTAATCTCGAGCCAGGCACGTCGCGTCGTCGCGCTGAATTCAAGGGTCAGCATCCCGTCCGTAGACGGCTCCGTCGGCTGCGCGGGGGAAGAGGGCGACCCCGGAGTTGTCGTGCCGTCACCTTGCGATGGGTTGGCAGACGATGGGGAACCAGGTTCGACAACCGACGGCGTGGAAGCCCCATCACCGGGGCCAGCCGACGGGGCTCGACCCCGGCCCGCCAGCAGCACTGTTGCCAAAACAAGCGCAACGACAACAATCGCCACCAGCGACACGATGCTCCGTTTCCTGCGGTAAACGGGGACGGAGGCGCCGCTGCGCCGCTGCCTAGGAGGAGCACCTGCCTTGGCGTGCTGAGGGGCAGGGGACTCGTTCGTGGCACCGGAGAAGCCGCTAACCATCTCGTCGCCATCCAGGCCAAGGTACTCCGCGTATCTGCGCGCGTACGACTTGAAGAACCCGTCGAATACATCGGGTCCTCCGGCCTCGAGCGACTCCAGCACCGACTTGCGGAGCAGTGTCTCACGGGATGCATCATCGAGAGAGAGCCCCCGCTCTACCCGTCTGGCTCGCAAGGCTGCAGCCGCTGTCTCCCGATTCATCGCGTTCAGTCTCCGGGGCCTGCCGCGTGTTGCGGCAACTCCTCAGGAAGGAGCGCTTTCTCAAGCACCTGACCAATGTCGCTCACAAACGTAAACTCGAGCTTCCCGGCAATGTCTGGAGATATCTTGGTCGTATCCCGCCGATTTTCCTCTGGCAGGATCACCTTCCGGATACCCGCGCGGTAGGCTCCAAGAACCTTTGCCTTGATGCCACCGACCGGCAGCACCTGACCGCGCAAGGTGATTTCCCCCGTCATGGCCACGTCCGAACGCACCTTGCGGCCCGTCAGCGCGGATACCATGGCTGTAGCCATCGTGACGCCGGCAGAGGGCCCTTCCTTGGGCACCGCGCCCTCTGGCACATGCACGTGCAGGTCTGTCTTGTCAATGAAGTGCGGGTCAAGCCCCAGGTCCACGGCATGGGCACGAATGTAGCTGAGGGCTGCCTGGGCAGATTCCTTCATGACATCGCCCAGCTGTCCTGTCAGTTGCAGGTTTCCCTTGCCATCCATGCGGATCGACTCCACATAGACAGTATCGCCGCCATACTGTGTGACGACAAGCCCGCAGGCAACGCCAACGCGCGATTCCTTGATCAGGCTCGTGTGCGAGTACGGGGCCAGGTCCAGGTACTCCTCAAGGTCGTCGGCATGCACAGTGACACCAGAGAACGACTTCTTCTTCTCAACCTTCAGCCTTGCGACCTTCCTGCAGATACGGACGAGAGCCCGTTCCAGGCCGCGTACTCCTGCTTCGCGCGTGTACTGCTGGATGACCTTGAGCAACGCCTCGTCGTCAATCGCCAGGTCTCCCTCCCGCAGCCCATGCTGCTGTAGTGCCCTCGGAAGAAGGAAATGTCTTGCTATCTGTTGCTTCTCCTCATCCGTGTATCCCGGCAGCGAGATGACCTCCATGCGGTCCAGCAAGGCCGATGGTATCGTATCCGATACATTGGCCGTCGTCAGGAACAGAACCTCCGACAGGTCAAACGGAATCTCAATGTAGTGGTCGCTGAACTGCGTATTCTGCTCCGGGTCCAGAGCCTCGAGAAGAGCCGCGGTAGGATCACCCCGGAAGTCAGCGCCAACTTTGTCTATCTCATCGAGGAGAAACACCGGATTCTTGGTCCCTGCCTGCTTTATGCCTTGGATGATGCGCCCCGGCATTGCGCCAACATAGGTCCGCCGGTGCCCGCGCACCTCGGCCTCATCCCTGATGCCTCCCAGTGATACGTGAACAAACTTGCGGCCGAGCGTCTCCGCAATGGACTTTCCCAGTGACGTCTTGCCGACGCCAGGTGGACCAACAAAGCAGAGAATAGGGCCCTTGGCTTTGTCAGACAGCTTGCGCACTGCCAGGTACTCCAGGATGCGATCCTTGATTTCGTCGAGTCCGTAATGGTCCTTGTCAAGAACCCTGCGGGCTCTGCGCAGGTCGATTCTGTCTTCCGTCCTGACCTCCCATGGCAGTCCCATGAGCCAGTCGAGATAGGTACGGATGACCGAACTCTCGGGACTCATGGCGGGCGTCTTTGCCAGGCGCCCCAGCTCTTCGTCGATCT
>DAOOUZ010000150.1:0-2606 GCA_035369785.1 Candidatus Cryosericum sp.
CCTCAGCGCGACGCGCCAGGTACAGCTGCGCAGACAGCTGTTCCCTGTCGTTGACCAGTTCATGGCCGCGCTTGCGCAGTCGCCGATGTTGCCCGGGCCGGTAGCCATGAGCTTCGTAGGTTCCCTGCGTCGTTCCGGTCCGGCGCTGCACCTCATGCTGGGGAAGGCCATCGAAAGCTACCAGAGCATGCTGCCGGACAAGGACGAGGCGCGGCTCCGGCTGTGTGACGAACTTCAGCTCAGACTTCTCAAGCAGGCTGATGCCGCGTCTGTCGGAACAATGCATGCGGTCCCGGACTTTTCCGACATGGCGGCCGTTGCCGTCCATGCACTCTTTGGCGCGCATGGCGTGGAGGACGCGGCGCTGACCGGCGTGCTGAGCTGGGCTGCGGGCCACTGCGTCCGGAACGGGCTCGTCGTCAACCCGTACCGGGCTTCCCTTGGCGACGTGCGGCTGTCGCTGCTGCTCGACAAGGCGCTCATCCTGCACGGGGACAATCGGGGCGTTGCCTCGCTGCACGCCCTGCTGGAGCAGCTGGGGCCCTCCGGCGCCCTGCCTGACTACATGGACCAGGAGAGCGGAAGGGGCCTGGCCGGCCCGCGCCACAGCGCCGTGGCAACGGCGCTCGCGCTGGAACTGCTGACCAGCCTCATCTTCGTGGAGCGCGGCTCCTACCTGAGTATCATACCTGTTCCCGTGCCGGAGCTGTTTGCGGGGGACGGCATCGACGTGCACGGCCTGCAGTCCACCTTCGGCGAGCTGTCCGTGCGCATGCAGCGGGCTGGCGACAAGGTGACCTTCAGCATGCATTCGGATTTCCTGCGCGGGGTTGGCGCCATTGAGCTCAACTTCCCGTGGGAGCTGAGGGAACTGGTGGCCCGCAAGGGCGCCGTCAAGTACGTGACGGGAGGGACCATCGTCATGGAGCCAGCCGACCTCATCGAGGGCGAGGCCATCGTCGCGGGGCCGGGCCCCGTCTGAGGGCGGCGTCCTCGGCTACTTCTTGCTGACTGCCAGGCCGAAGCGCTTCATGGCCTCAGCCCTGCGGTTCCAGTTCTTCTCGACCTTGACGCGCACGTCGAGTTCGACACGCTCGTCCAGGAACCGGGTCAGGTTCTTGCGCGCGACATCCTTGATCGCGGCGATGAGTTCGCCGCCCTTGCCGATGACCATGCCCTTCTGCGAGTCCTTGGCGACATAGATGTTCACGAGCGCCCGCACACCCTTCGCCGACTCGGAAATGTCCTCGGTGACGACGGCAGCCGAGTACGGCAGCTCGTCCTGCAGGTGCACGAACAGCTGCTCGCGCACGGTATCGGCCACGATGAGCTCGATGGGGTGCGACGTGAGCGTCTTGTCGTCGAAGTACGGTTCTCCCACCGGCATTGCGTCGATAGTGGCCTTGACAAGTTGGGGAACGCCCTCCCCGGTTGCGGCCGAGACGTGGAAGACCGCGGTCGGGTGAAGCCGCTCGACGAAGGGCGCCGCCACGATGTCGTGCCGGTGGGCGGTGTCCAGGTCCAGCTTGTTCACCACCAGGAACACAGGTCTCTGCACCTTCCTCACGACGTCGACCATCTCCTCGTACTCGGCGTCCAGGTAGGCAGACTGGTCGATGACGAAGTAGACGAGCTCGATGTCCTCGAGCGATTGCAGGGCGGTGTCGACGAGGTACTTGTTGAGCTTGCTCTTGCTGACCTTGTGGTACCCCGGGGTGTCCACAAAGCAGACCTGGGCATCGCGGCGGTTGAGGACGCCAAGGATGTTGTACCACGTGGTCTGCTGCTTCGGGGAGACGATGGAAAGCTTGGTCCCGAGGATGGCGTTCATCAGGGACGACTTCCCCACGCTGGGCTTGCCGAAAATCGATACGAATCCACTCTTCATGGTAGAAGTCTACATGCTTTTGTGTCCGGCACAAACACGTGTACAATGAACACCACACCATTGTGCGGAGGTTTTGACATGCTCATTCAAGTAGCCATCAACAATATCGAGAACGTCGAGCAGGGCGCGGAGATCCTGAAGAAGTGGCACTACCATCTGGATGAGGACCAGTCGCACGTCGTCCTCGAACGCGCCGCCGGCGAGGCGGTTGTGCGCATTTCCGGATTCCATCCGTGGTCGGACGAACTCGAGGAGAGGGACGAAGGCTGCTGCTGCGATGACGACTCCTGCGAGTGCGGCGGCGAGGGATGCTGCAGCAAGAGCGGCGATACGGAGGGGGCCTGCTCATGCGAGTCTCAGGAGCACGGTGCGGAGGCCGAGGGCGACGAGGAAGGGGACGAGGAAGCCGAGACCATCTACCTGGGCCAGGCCCTGTTCGTGCCTGAGGAGGAGCAGGCGGACGCCCTTGCGGCCGAGCTGCTCGAGGATGACTACATCGGGACCATCCAGGTCCTGCTCGGGGGAACCGAGCTCACCGATACCGACGCGTTCCGGGCGCTGCCCCCAGCCACGAAGGACGCTGTGATTGCTGCCATCGAGGAGCTGGGCGATGCCGAGGCGTACCTGTCCCTGTATGAGGTTATGGGGTTCAAGGACTAGCGCTGGCGCAGGATGAGCGTTGTTTCGTTCATAGCTGCAGCCGCTGCCGCTCCTGAGG
>DAOOUZ010000151.1:0-2594 GCA_035369785.1 Candidatus Cryosericum sp.
GAGTCCGGCGTCCCGCAGAAGGTCCTCAGTCAGCTCGACCGGGAAGCCCATGGTATCGTGCAGGTAAAAGGCTGTCCGGCCGGGCAGGGTATCGCCACCCTCCCTGCGCACGTCCTCCACCACCCGGTTGAACTCCACCAGGCCTTCGCGCAGGGTATGGTCAAAGCGCTGTTCCTCCACCTCCATGTCGTGCAGGATACGGCTCTGCGCGGGCACGAGCTCGGGAAAGGGCTGCTTCATCGTGTCGACAACAGTGCGCGCCACTGTCCCCAGGAAGGGACCCTCAATACCAATCATGCGGCCCAGGGCCTGCGAACGCCGCAGCAGGCGGCGGAGGACGTAGCCCTGCTTCTCGTTGCTGGGAAGCAGATTCTCCGCCATGAGAAAGGTGCACGCGCGCACGTGGTCCGCAATCGTCTTGATGCGCGCCGTCGTGCGGGCGTCTGCGCCGTACTCCTGGTGCGACAGATCAGCCACCGTCTGGACGATGGGCCGGAACGCGTCCGTCTCGAAGTCGGTGTCCGTGTCCTCGATGATGCTGGTCATGCGCTCGAGCCCAAGGCCCGTGTCGATGTTCTTGCGCCCGAGCGGCTTGAGGGAACCGTCCGGCTGCCGGTCGAACTGCGTGAACACGAGGTTCCAGTACTCGAGGAAACGGTCGCCCTCGCCGCCCATGTGCTGCAGCTCGTCTCCGGGGTGACGAATGCCGCGGTCGATGTACAGCTCACTGCACGGCCCGCAGGGCCCCACGGGCCCCATTGTCCAGAAGTTGTCATCCGCGCCCATGGGAACGATGCGGTCACGTGGAATGCCGACCTTCTGCCACACATCGGCCGTCTCGAGGTCCTGCTCATAGATGGTGACCCAGATGCGGTCGGCTGGCAGTCCCAGCACCCGCGTCGAAAACTCATACGCCCAGGCGATGGCCTCGTGCTTGAAGTAGTCGCCGAAGGAGAAGTTGCCCAGCATCTCGAAGAAGGTGTGGTGCCGCGCGGTGCGACCGACCCTCTCGATGTCGTTGGTGCGGATGCACTTCTGGTCGGAGGTCATGCGCACGCGCGGGGGGACCGCCTCGCCCAGGTAGTACTGCTTGAGCGGCACCATGCCCGCGGCAGTAAAGAGCAGCGTGGGGTCCGGCGACAGCAGGGGAGCGCTGGGAAGTCTCAGATGGTCGTGCCCCTCAAAAAACTGGAGGAATCCTTCTCGAATATCGGCTGAATTCACACGTCACCTCGTGGAGTGCCGGGCACAGCGGCCGCCGGCGTATGGGCACAGTATAGGCGCGCGCCGACGCCAGACAAGCGGCACAGTTGTGCGGGTCAGCCAACCGCAGGGAGGTGCGGACAGGTCAGGTGGACAGGTAGGGGCGGAACGCGGACGTCCGTCTGAGCAGCAGCAGAACGCCTACCGAGGCGACGGCGTTGATGCTGCCGCGGATGACGTTGAACAGAAAGATGACCGGCAGCATGGCCCTGATGGCCGTCATCGGCAGCTTGAAATAGAACGGGTCCACGATGAGGTTCATCCCCAGCATCGCCGCAGTCATGGCAGCAATGCCCAGCACAGCCCCGAGGACGCGTGTCCGCAACACATTGCTGCGACAGGCGAAGGCCACGGGCAGCGCAAAGGTCACGACCGCCACCGTGTTCATGAGGGCCCCGACCCAGCCGTCCGCTCCGTGCCCGATGAGCCCCCACAGGATGCCCTTGGTGACGCCGGTCAGCAGCGCCGCTCCCGGCCCCATCGAAGCCCCCGCCACAACAACTGCCACGTCGCCGAAGTCGAACTTGAGATACGGCGCGGCGGCGGGCAGCAGGGGAAACTCGAACAGTTGCAGAACGAAGCCGACGGCTGCCAGCATGCCTGACAGCGTGAGGAGACGCAGTTTTCTCGATGCCATTCTCTACCTCCATAGCAGATGCAGCCGTAGCTGCCATCAACCTGGGGGACGGAAAGCGGACGTCTCTTTCCGTCCAGACTGTACTGTCGGCCCTGGAATCTCACCAGGTCGTGCCACCTGCGTGGCTCGTGGGCTAAGCTCTTCGCTACTACCACCGGTCGGGAATTGCACCCTGCCCCAGAGAACGACTGCAGTATAGTCCGGCCCGGGGCGCTGTCAACTGTCTGCAGCGATGTTCCCAGCCGGTCAGACCGCGCTCCCGTTGCATTCGTGCAGCAGTTCCTACACTGTAAGTATCCGGGGAGGTAGCAATGGAGAAAACTGCATTCCTGAACGAGCTGAACGACGAGTTAGCACGTCTGTACACGCAGTGCAACGTGGCGGGCTGGAATCTGTCGACCACGGGCCGCGACGAATACGCCGCCCAGGCTGAAGCGGCAGACCTCGAGCTTCGGCTGTTTCTGTCCGACCGTCAGCGCTTCGAAACCGTGAATACGCTGCTTGCGGGCAGCGACCTGGAACCGGCCCAGCGCAGACAGTTGAAGCTGGTCCATGACATGATGGTAGAGAACCAGCTGGACAAGGAGACTCTGCAGCAGCTGGTCAGCAAGCAGATTGCCCTGCAGGGGATCACCACGAAGTTCCGCGGAACCATCGACGGCCGGGAGGTCAACAACAAGCAGATCGAGGAAAT
>DAOOUZ010000152.1:0-2591 GCA_035369785.1 Candidatus Cryosericum sp.
CAACACCGGGCCGGGTGACGTTCCCTTGACCAGCAGCGCGAGCACAAGGAGCAGGGGCGACAAGATGATGACGCCTGCGCCAGCGAGGACGACGTCCATGAGGCGTTTGACGCGGGCCCCGACGCCCACGATAAGCAGGTCGCGCACTCTCAACACCGGGACCGTTCCGACGAAGAGGACATCCGAAGGATAGGGCAGACTGTGCACCGTGCCCCCCAGCGCGTAGATGGTGACGTAGCGCCGCAGACAGGCACCTACCAGCTCGCCGCCGTCCTCAAGCGGCGAAACAAGGAGCACGGCACTGGCGTGGAACCGGTCCACCGCCTCCTGCACCTCGCCGGTGGACTGGACGGTCAGGGGCACGTCACCCTCCCTCAGCAGGCGCAGTCCCAGGTCCCGCTGAACGGCCTCCTGCGTCAGCCCGTCCAGGTCCGCGCTGTCGCCCACCAGCAGCGCAGGAACCAGCCCCTCCCCACGCACGTACCGGCGCCGCCGCAGGGCGCACGCCAGCCGTTCCAGTCCCAGCTGCAGGAGGAACGAGAACAGCAGGAAATACGCGAGCGTGAGGCGCGAGAACAGGGTGTTCTTGATGAGGTACGCGACCAGGAGGTAGAGGAACGTGGCATAGACCAGCCCGTCGACAATCGTGCCCGTGCGCTCGTTCGCAACGTATCCGTCATCGTACATGCCGCGCAGGTACAGAGTCCCGAGGTCCACGGCAACGAAGATGCCCAGCGACGCCCAGTACCACCCGATGTCGATGCTGGACGTCTCGAAACGGAAGCGCAGCAGCAGCGCCAGCAGAAAGGCGGCCAGCAGGCAGAGTGCATCAAGCAAGGGACGGAACCGCCGCATCAGTGGCCTTGCCCCTGCCGGTACATCTCAAACTTCTGCTGCTCGTTGTCGACAAACGCGGTGAACTCACGGCGGAAGCGGTCCGGAGAAAAGCGCAGCGCGTTGGCGCGGCTGTCTGCGGGGTCAAAGGTCATCGTTTCGAAGCGGTCGATGACGCGGGAGAGACTGGCCGTCGTGTGCTCGTCGAAGAAAAGGCCTGTCTGTCCGTCGATGATGGTCTCGGTCGCGCCACCTCGGCCGAACGCGATAACGGGTGTCCCGCATGCCTGCGCCTCGACGGGCACGATGCCAAAGTCCTCTTCAGCGGCAAAGATGAAGGCCCGGGCTCGCTGCATCCGGTCCACGAGGACCTCCGTTGGCTGATAGCCCAGAATGGTGACGTTTGGCGTCGCATCGCGACGAATCTGCCGCAGCTGCGGGCCATCGCCGATCACCACAAGCCGACGGTCGGGCATTTGCGCAAAGGTGCGGACGATAAGGTCTACATTCTTGTAGGGCGTAAGCCGTGAAGCCGTCAGATAGAAGTCTTCTTTCGGCGAGCCCAGCACAAAACGGTCGACGTCGACTGGCGGGTAGATGACAGTTGCTTCCCGGCGGTACGCTTTCCGCACCCGGCGGGCGATGAAACGCGAGTTGGCAGCAAAGGCGTCGACGCCCATGGCTGTGTTCCGGTCCCACTGGCGCAGTCCCGACAGCATGCGCCGTGCGATGGCCGACAGCGGCCCGTGCGCGAGCCCGGCTGCCCGCAGGTACTCTTCCTGCAGGTCCCACGCGTACCGCAGTGGCGTGTGGATATAGCACAGGTGCAGCTGGTCGGGCCCCGTGATGACGCCCTTGGCCACGGCATGGCAACTGGAGATGACAAGGTCATACGGCGAAAGGTCGAGCTGTTCGATGGCAACCGGCATGCGGAACAGGTACGCCTGGTATAGCCGCCGCGCCAGGGGATAGTGCTGGATGCAAGTGGTCGTGACCGGCTTGTTCATGATAAAGTCGCGCTGGGCCTGCGGCAGGAAATCGATGACGGCAAATAGGTCGGCATCCGGGTAGCATCGAAGAATCTGCTCCAGCACGCGCTCTGCGCCCGCATATGTTACAAGCCAGTCGCAGACGATGGCGGTCTTCATGCCTGCCGGCCTCCCGTTGCCTGCCTGGCGGCCTCGCAAAGAACGGCGCCAACACCCTGAGCCGTGCGTTCCCAGCTGAAAAGTTGTGCGCGTTCAAGTCCGGCGGACCGCAGCTCGTCCTGCAGAGCTGAGCTTTCTGCAAGCTTCTGCATGGCAGCAGCAATCGATGAGACATCTGCGGGGTCGACGTACAGGGCCGCGTCCCCGCAGACTTCAGGCAGGGATGCGGCACGCGACACGATGACCGGGCACCCGGCGGCCATGGCCTCGAGAGGTGGCAGGCCGAAGCCTTCGTACAGCGAGGCAAAGACGAGGCCGCTGGCATGCCGGTACAGGCTGGCCAGCTCTGCGTCGGGCACGTATCCTGCCAGGCATACCGCGTCTGTGATACCGAGTCGCGCCGTTGCCTCGCGGACAGCAGGGAGGTAGCGTGGGTCGAGACGTCCTGCCACCACGAGCGCAAGGCCCGGAGACCGCATAGCAGCGAATGCCTCCAGCACGCGCTGCAGGTTCTTGTAGGGGCGCATGTCCCCGACCCACAGGAAGTACGGCATGCTTACTCCGCCTGGCAGTGGGTCGTCGCCATCGGGCCGGAACGTCGAGGCGTCG
>DAOOUZ010000153.1:0-2558 GCA_035369785.1 Candidatus Cryosericum sp.
CTGCAGGAACAACAGACATGCACTTCCAGCTGTGCAGGAGAGGCGGAGCGAATGACGAACAACCGCCCTTGACAATAGGAATGTTTCGCTCCATTATTACGAAAGAAGTTTACTATAATTGGAGCAGACCATGGATTCCGGCATGGCACAAAAAGCTCTTGCAGCAATGCCATATGTCACCAAGCAGAACCTTGGCGTGTTGTTGGGTGTCTCCTCTGCAACGCTTGACTACAGGGTACGGCGCATGCAGAAGGAGAGGGACCTCATCCCGCTGCGCGCCGGACTCTACGTCCCCGCACCATCATGGCAGGCTGCTGACGCGACACCGGATGGCAGGCAGCGCCTGCTGGAGTACCTTTCGGGCATTGTGCGTTTCCCGTCGTACATTTCGCTGGAATACGTCCTGGGGCGAGCGGGTTTGATACCAGAGTCTCCTTTTGCCATCACCTGCGTGACCCAAAAGACCCCCCGTGTCTATGTGACTCCCATCGGCACGTTTGTCTACCGTCAGATCCGCAAGCCGGGCCTCTTTGCTGGCTATGACACCGAGAGCTACCGAGGACTCGAGGTCGCCATCGCATCGCCGGGCAAGGCGCTGTTCGACGCCCTGTACCTGCGGCCGTTCAGAACAGCACAGGATATGACCGCATACCTGCTCGAAACCGGCCGGTTCAATTGGGAAGCTCTTGTCCCACGGGACCGTCGGAAGTTCACGGCGCTCGTTCACACAACGAGCATCCCCAAAATGGAACGTATCCTCACCATCCTTCACAGGGAGAACATCCTATGATTGAAGAACAGCTGGCCGCAGCTATCGCCAAGAACGCTGGACTCAACCCCTTGATCCTCCGGACAAAACTAAAGGAAGTTCTTCAGGACAGCGTGCTCGAGTTCGTGTACAACGATCCCTCGTACCGCAGCTTCCTGTTCACTGGCGGCACATGTCTGCACCGTCTCTATGGACTGCCGCGGCTGTCCGAGGACCTCGATTTCGACACCGAAGAGACCGTCGATGCCCATGCGTTCGCAGCTGATGCGCAGTCGTACATACGGCATTCGCTGCACTACGCTCCGGTCCGAGCGAAGGTGAGCGGCAATGGGACATCGATCTCGCTGATGTTCCCCGTTCTGAAAGGTCTGGGGCTGGTCCACAGCTCTGCTGACTCTCCAAACCTGTTTCTTCGTTGTGATCTTGCTCGTGACCGCATCGGTTTGTATGGCGATCAGCGATTGCCTGTCAGTACCAGCAAAGCCATGTTCTTTGTGCGCGCCTATGACCTCCCGACACTCTTTGGCAACAAACTGGCCGCTTTCGTCGGCCGCATGTACCATAAAGGAACAATGCAGACACTACCATTCAAGGGTCGTGACGTCTTTGACCTCATGTGGTTCCTGCAGGAGGCACAGCGTCAGAACTGGGCGCTCCTGCCAAACTGGCCGCGCACGCTGGCACTGCTCGGTGCCCAGGAGCCCCGTGACATTGTGCACGCCGCCGCTGAACAAGCAGCCGTTCTCGAGCCCAGCCAAGTCATGGCCGATTTGCGGCCGTTCATTGCAGATCAGCGCACCCTTGAATCCTTTATCTCGCATGTGCAGGAGGTCCTGCCGGCGCAATTGGCCACACTGCAACAACACCTGGTGTAGACCGGCCAGCAGTTGCCTTCTGCGTACCACAAGCAGTGCGTTGACCCCCGCTTCCGCGGGGCTGGAGACAGGGCAGAGGCCACTGTTCGGCCGGAGCAGACTGGTCGCATGAGCAACTCAGGCAAGAGCTGGTAGAATGTGCGCAGAGGTGCAACTATGACATTTACAACGCTGTTTATCGCGCACGTGCCGGACGCCGATCCCGAGCGGGATGCCTGCCTCCTGGGGACGGAGATGTACAAGCTCCATGTACGGCTGGTCACAGGCCAGGCTCAGGCACTGGAGGCCTGCAGAACGCTGGTGAAGGCGGAGGGAATCCAGTCGATCATCCTGTGCCCGGGCTTCACGCACAGGGACATCGCCGAGATCCAGGAACTCGTGGGACCCGAGGTTGGTATCACGGTCGCGCGGGGTGACGGTCCCAGCGGCAGAATCGCTCAAGAGGCCATGAAAAAAGCAGGCTGGTTCTAGGCTCCGGGGGCATTTCTCCTCATTGCCGATGCGGCACTGGAAGCGATGAAGAACTCACCTGTGGAGTTCCTGCGGCAGCAGGCATCGACGCCAGGGTACAATCCCCTCTACGGGGCCCCGACACTCCTGCTCTTCACGGCTGCGGCCGATGCAATGAACGCAGCTGCCAACTGTGCGCTGGCCGCCGAGAACGTCATCCTTGCAGCAACTGACCTGGGCGTCGGAACCTGCTACATGGGTTCGCCGTCGTCCGCTCTCAACGGCCCGCACGAGGCTGAACTCGCGAAGGCGACTGGCATCCCCGATGGGTACGTGTTCCGTTCATCGGTTGCCGTCGGCTACCCAGGAGCGGAGGCAGCATACCGTCCGCCGCGCCGCGAGGGCGGCCACGTCGAGTACGTGCCGTAGGAATCACAGCAAACCGGCAGGCGCGCCTGCCGGTT
>DAOOUZ010000154.1:0-2539 GCA_035369785.1 Candidatus Cryosericum sp.
GCAGGTGACCTCTGCCGGCAGGTCGTGTTCCGCAAGCCACCCGTGGATGGTCTCAAGGGCGATGCGGGTGGCGGCTTCGAGCGGGTAGCCGTATGCGCCCGTGCTGATGGCGGGGAAGGCGACGGTCCGCAGGCCGTGCTGCCCGCAGATGGCAAGGCACGAGCGGTAGGCGCTTGTCAGCAGCTCGCCCTCGCCATGTGTCCCGCCGTGCCAGACGGGCCCCACGGCGTGGATGACCCAGCGGGCAGGCAGGCGGTAGCCTCTGGTGAGCTTCGCCTGGCCGGGTGGGCAGCCGCCCAGCGTACGGCACTCGGCAAGCAGGCCCGGTCCCGCCGCGGCGTGGATGGCGCCGTCGACGCCGCCTCCCCCGAGCAGGCTGGGGTTCGCCGCGTTCACGATGGCGTCGCCCTCGAACCGAGTGATATCCCCGTGGACGAGCCGAATGCGCGCGGCCCGTCCCTGCGCCGCTTCTGGGGGATGGAACGTCATGGTTCGGGTGCCGCTGCCGGATGCTGCGTTTGCGTCCTGCTAGGGGGCCGTCTGCCCGAACTCGAGGATGAGTTCGTCCAAGGAGCGCTTGGGGACATGGTGGACGCCCTGTGCATCGCGCCAGTACCGGATGTCGCCGCTTGGTGGAACATCTTCAATGACCACGGTTTCCTTGGGCTTGCCAAGGGCCAGCATGAGGACAATGTCATAGTCCGCGGGGATGTGCAAGGATTCGGTGAGCCGGGGCCGGTTGACGGACATTATGATGCAGCCGCCCAGGCCGCGTTCCGTGGCGCCCAGCATGATGGTCTGCGCCGCGATGCCTGCGTCCATTGCGCAGGTAGTCGAAATCCTGCGGTCCCCAAGCATGACGATGTACGCGGTCGGACGCTCTCCGGGGGCGGGACCACCCCAGTCGGGCAGGTAGGATGCCCACGCCAGCGTCGGGAAGATGAGGTCGTTGCGCTCCTTCGTCCATGACAACACATAGCGCAGGGGTTGTCGGTTGCTCGCGGAGGGTGTCGTCCGCGCCAGGTCGACGAGTTCTCTCAGGGTTTCCCGGTCGACGGGAATGTCCTCATAGAATCTGCGGTAACTGCGGTTCTTCCGCACCAGTTCCTCGAGCATCGTGGACCTCCTCTATGGGTTGTCCTGCCCGCGTGGCCGCGCGAAGCGGCCGACGACGTCCAGCAATTCCTGCGACTGATAGGGCTTCGACAGGAACGCCTGCACGAGCCTGGCCTCCACCATGCGGCTCACGGTATCGCCGGAGGTGTAGCCGGAAGTCAGGACGATGGGCAGCTGGCCGTCGATGTCCCGGACGGCGGCCACGATCTCGTCCGTCGTCATGCCCGGCATGGTCATGTCCAGCAGGACCAGGTCCACCGCGTCTGGACTGCTGCGCAGAAGTTCGAGCGCGGATGCCCCCTCCGATGCCCGCACAACCTGGCATCCAGCGCGCTTCAACAGCGCCTCGGTGACGGCCGCCACCTGCGGCTCGTCCTCGACCACCAGCACGCTTCTCCCAGCGGCGCTGACGGTGGGGGACGGCGCTGGTCCCGCCGCAGCCGGCTGCTGGCTGGATGCTGGAAGGAAGACGTCGAACGTTGCACCCTTGCCGGGCTCGGAGTCCGCCGTGATCCACCCGCCGGCCTGCTTGACCGCGCCGTAGACGATGGAGAGGCCCAGTCCCGTGCCGGACCCCTGAGGCTTCGTGGTGCGGAATGGCTCGAACAGATGCTCGCGGATCTCCTCGGGGATGCCCGGGCCGGTGTCTGCAACGGTGAGGTGAACAAATTCGCCCACGCGGGCGAACGGATGTTCCTTCACGTACTTCTCGGTCGTGACCTCGTTCCGCAGGCTCACCGTAATGGTGCCGCTGCCTTCCATGGCATCGCGTGCGTTCACGCCGAGGTTCAGGATGATCTGCGTAATCTGGGAGGGGTCTGCCACGACGGGACGTACACCAGTGTCGAGGGCGAGTTCGATGCGGATGGATGCGGGAAGGGACTCCTTGAGGATGCCCAGGGCGTCCTTCGTCGCCTGGACCATGTCGAGGGAAACAGGCGCAATGGGCGCCCTGCGCCCGAAGGTCAGCAGTCCTCTGGCCAGCGATGCCGCCTGCCGCGCCGCTGCCTCGATGGCGGACAGACGCGACGCTGTGGGGCTGTCCGAGGGAAGTTCGCCCCGGATGAGTTCCACATTGCCCAGGATACCGGTCACGAGGTTGTTGAAGTCGTGGGCGATGCCGCCCGCCAGCTGGCCGATGGCCTCCATCTTGGCGGACTGCTGCAGCTCCGCCTGCAGGGCCTCCTTTTCGGCCCGGGCACGCCGCAGGTCCGTGATGTCCGTGATGAATCCCTCGAGGTACAGCAGCTCATCGTCCTCCGAGAAGACGCCCCGGCCGCGTTCCCAGACCCAGTGGTCCGGTTCCCCACTCGCCACGAGGATGGGATACTCGTACTCGTAGGCCGTCCGGCGCTGCAGGGCGTCCTGAACGCTCTGCCAGACGAAGGCGCGGTACTCCGGACGAATCAGGCTGGCGTATGCC
>DAOOUZ010000155.1:0-2523 GCA_035369785.1 Candidatus Cryosericum sp.
TGATGACGTCGAGTACAGCGTCGAACGACGGTTTGTTCGTCACCTCATGCCCGCCTTCGCTGGCAGCGGGAAGCGGTTGCCCCCCAAGACCTGGGAGCAGATGATTGCGACCGTGAAGCAGCTTCGACCACATGCTGCCCCGGCTCTTGGCCACCTTGAGAAGCTCATCCAGACGCCACGGCGACCTCTAGTGGCCAAGGGGTTCCAGACCGTCGCCCTTGAGAAAGATGCCGTCGGGCTGGCCCTCGATATGTTTAGCCTGGACCGTCGCCCAGTGCTTCGGTCATGGGCCATAGAGGAGGACGCCGAGCCTGCACCCTTCCTGAGGGGCTTGGCTCCGAGCTACCTGATTGAGGACCAGGTGATTGCGCATGACGCATCCTTCTTCGGCGAGTGGTTGCCCCTGCGACAGCATGTGACGGGGGCAGCGGAGTTTGGCCGGGACGGCCAGCGCTTGACCATCTTCAACGTCAACCGCACATCACTCGAAAACGCCCTCGGCGTGGACCTACTCTATTACCACCACCACTATCAAGCATATGTGTTGGTGCAGTACAAGATGATGACGCGAGCCAAGCGTCGGAAATCACATTCGACAGCCGTGTTCAGACCGGATGATGACACGGTCGAGGAAGTGCAGCGCATGATTGACTTCAGCGCTGGGCATCCTGACCCAGGGGCGGGGACCGAGGCGCTTCTCTACCGCCTGCATCCTGAGGCCTTTGTCTTGAAGCTATGCCATCGCGTGGTCCTGGAGGCGGACTCAACCGGCCTTCTGAAGGGAATGTACCTTCCGCTCGACTACTACCGATTGCTCATCGAGAGCGGCAGTGTGACCGGCCCTCGCGGTGGAATTGGTTTCACGCACGCCAGAGTGGGTCGATACCTCAACAACAGCCTGTTCGTCGAGCTAGTTCAGCGAGGCTGGATAGGCTCTCGCGGAGATGTAAGCGACGCGATTGGCTTGGCAGCACAGCAAGCCAGAACGGGGCGCGACCTAATCGTTGCTGTCACAAGCAGCGGCAGCTCCCGCTCGGAAGCGGGGTCGGACGAATGGGCAACGTATCCCGACGAAGACGAGGAAGAGGGCGAGGCGTTCGACGAAATCGACGACTACGAGATTGATGATGATGACTACGACGATGACGAGTAATGGTCGCGGCGCCTTTCCGTTAGATGCGACGACCGCCCAAAGCCTGACCCCAATCTGAGCCCGCGATATGCGGCTACCGGCCTCCTCTCCTGACATTCTCACCTAAGCGGTCAGCGAAAGCCTTCCCCCGCACTCTCCCTGCCACCTCGACGCAAACGGCTTGACCCTGAGCAGCAACGCCCGAGGCGGCTATGAGCCTGCCCCTGTTGTGCCGTGAGCCCGAGGTGAGCGGTAGCAAAATGCGTCTTGTTCTTCATGCCTCAAATATGGCATTCTCCCGCCCGACGACCCGAGCCACCTGAGTCTGACCTCGCCCCGGCGCATTCAGTGCTGCTAGGGTGAATGTGCAGGCGCCCAGAAGCCAGGCTCCAGGTCGGTCACCAGAACCGTGGACCCAGCCGGTGGTGGACGCCCTTGCCCCTCCATCAAGGTAACGGGAACGAAGGGAGAACAGGAAGATGGAAAGGCTGATTCGGAAGGACGGGGAGCAGGTGCTCCAGGCAGTACGTGAACACGATGTGGCAGGGCTGCAGAGCCTGCTGGCGGGCGGGCTATCGCCTAACGTCAGCAGCGAGACGGGAGAAACGCCATTGGGGCTGGCCGTCTGCGCGGGCGACACGGAGATGGTCAGGCTGCTGCTGACTTCAGGCGCTTCGCCTGAGCGGAAGCACATGGACCTCGGGCTGCCGCTGGACATCGCGGCCT
Source organism: Candidatus Cryosericum sp. (assembly GCA_035369785.1). Classification (GTDB taxonomy): domain Bacteria; phylum Caldisericota; class Caldisericia; order Cryosericales; family Cryosericaceae; genus Cryosericum. The sequence continues at coordinate 1,859 of DAOOUZ010000155.1, forward strand.
CACGGGGGCGCATGCCGGTTCTCAAGGCACTGTTGGAGGCGGGCCTGGACCCCAATGACAAGACGTTGGGCTTCCCGCTGGTTACTGCCGTCAAGCACGGACAGAGTGGCGCTGCGTGGTTGCTTCTGGCATACGGTGCCGACCCCAACGTCGCCGCTGCTGATGGGCTCACGCCTCTTCACTACGCGGCGATGCGCGACGCGCAAGAGACGGTGAGTGTTCTGCTGCAGAACGGCGCCTCGCCTGACGCACGTTCGACAGGGGGAGCTACACCCCTACATATCGCTGCAATGGCCAGTGCTGTCCGCGTGCTCGCGCTGCTGAAGGACGCCGGCGCCAACCTGAACGCGCTCGCCACCGCCCTGGATGAGCATGCCATCCAGCAGTGTGCATCGCTCGGATGCTCAACGCTTGGCAGTAATCCGCTGACGGCGCGCTGTATCACCGGCGCCGCCGCCGAGGCTGACAGGTGGCAGGAGTACAGACTCGGGTTTAGCGCCCTGCACTACGCGGCTGCGGCGGGGGCGACCGACGCCATCGAGTACCTATGCACAGCCGGCGCGGATATGACGGCGGGAACGCTTCCTGCACCGGTGGCGGCGTGTCCGGTAGACTGCCGGGGGCCTGTCCTGCCGACGCCGCTGCATCTGGCGGTTGCGGCTGAT
>DAOOUZ010000156.1:0-2483 GCA_035369785.1 Candidatus Cryosericum sp.
ACCAGCGTCGGGTTCCGTGTGCCGCGGCATGATGGCCTGTTGCGCCTGTTGCACGGAGGACTCGCACTCGCCCAGACAAGTTTCAACGAAAGCGGGGAGGCGGTCGTTTCGAGCCTTGAGGCGCCTGGTGCCGCGGGGCTGCTCGACTGTGCCGATCTCGTCCTGGACAGCAGGGGGCAGCCAGCGGGGAGGCCATCGACGCTCGTGCAGCTTTCGCGGGAGGGCTGGTCTGTGCTGCGTGAAGGCGACATCTCTGCACTGGACGTGTCGAGGGCACTGTCTGCCCTCTGCCGATGAACTACGACATAGCCATTGACGGGCCGTCCGGTTCCGGCAAGACATCCATTGGCCGGGCGGTTGCAGCGCAGCTGAGCCTGCCATTCATCGATTCGGGACTCCTGTACAGGGCGGCGACGGCACTCTACGTCGAGGCCTTTCCCTCGGACGCAACATGTGACGCTGCTCGTGTGGTTGCTCTGCTTGGAAGAGGCCTGAGGTATGATGTTGCGACGGGGACCGTAGCGTATCGCGGGGGCACGATCCACATGGACCTGCATGACCCAGAGGTAGACCGACTCGTGTCTCCCGTCAGCGCAGTTCCCGAGGTCCGCAGGACCGTGAACCAGGAGCTGGTGCGCATAGCCCGGGAACGGGACGTCGTCATGGCCGGGCGCGACATCGGGACGACAGTGCTTCCTCGGGCCTTCCTGAAGGTCTTTATCACGGCTGACCGTGCTGTCCGTGCGGGGCGTCGAGTTGCACAACTGGCCGCGGACGGTGTCAGCGCCTCTTTCGAGGACGTTCTGGCCAACATCGGGCTGCGGGACACGATTGATTCGTCGCGGCAGGACTCGCCCCTGCGCTGTACCGATGAGTATCTTGTGGTCGACAATTCTGTCGACGGTTCCTGGGCGGTGGTCGACACTATCCTTGCCGAGTATCGGCGGAGGCGGTCGCATGCTGTATGAGGCAGTTGTTCCTGTCGGGCGCCTTGGCTTCCGGCTACTGTTCCGGCTTCGAGTCGTTGGCGTGGAAAACGTTCCACCCCATGGCGCAGCCCTGATCTGCTCCAATCACTGCAGCTATCTGGATCCAATGATCGCCGCCGTCGCGTTGCCGCGCAGAGTGTATTATGCCTCGCGGAAGGAGATCGCCCGGCAGCCCCTGCTTGGTCCCGTCATTCGCCACCTTGGGGCAATCACGCTGGACCGGGACGCCCTGGCCGACAAGAGTGCCTTGCAGACGATGCTCGTGATCATGGACCAGGGAAACCTTTGCCTGATCTATCCGGAGGGAACGCGTTCCCCGGATGGGAACCTCCAACCTGCGCGCAACGGGGCGGCGTTCCTTGCCGTCAAGTCCGGCGCTCCGGTGGTGCCGATGGCGGTCATCGGGTCGTACGAGTGCTGGCCTCGCCAGCGGAAGTTTGCACGGATCGGCCCCATCACGGTGCGCATCGGTGAAGCCATCACCTACAGCCTTCCGCACGAACGCCAGAGCCATCGAGAGGACCTGACGGCCATCAGCAGCGACATCATGGTCCGCATCCGGGCGTTGCAGGAGCAGGGGTATGCCTGAGATGCGCGTCCTGCTGGCTCGTGAGCGGGGATTCTGCACAGGCATCAGGAGAGCAGTTTCCACTGCGGAGCTTGCACTGAACAGTGGCACAGGCGTTGCAGCTGCCGACACGCTGCTGCACAACGCACGGGAGATGGAACGCCTGCGGACGCTTGGACTCCGTTCCATGGAAGAAGTTGGTGGTCAGGAGGTGCCTCCTGCAACCATCCTGCTTCCGGCGCATGGCTCGCTCGAGGCCGAACGGAAGGCCTTGGCGTCGACGGGGGCGGTTCTAGTCGACCTTACGTGCCCGATCGTCAACCGTGCCCGTGATGCTGCCGGTCGGTCGGCAGCGGCGGGGCTGGATGTGGTGGTTGTTGGGGACAGGAACCACAGGGAAACGCAGTATCTGGTGGAGGCGGCTGGCGACAGGCTGCTTGCCGTCGTCACTTCTGCAGCGGAGTTGGACAGCGTGCCCATGAGAGCTGCAGCGGTGGCGCTCGTCTATCAGACGACGCAGTCGCGCCAGGTACGTCAGGACGTCTTGGCGTGGTTTCAGACACGGGGGATCCAGGTAGCTGACGAGATGACGCTCTGCCCCGAAGTGCTGCGAAGGCAGGACGAAGCAGCGTTGCTCGCGGCGCGGTGCAGCGACGTTCTGGTGCTGGGGGACCGAACAAGCGCCAACACGGGAAGGCTCGTGACGGTCGCCGCAGACGCCGGAGCGCGCGTCCACCTTGTCGAGAATGCGGACGATATCCTCGACTCGTGGTTCGACTGTTCTGCCACCCTGGGCATCGTGAGCGGCACATCATGCCCCGAGTCGGTTATCACGGAAGTTCTGTCTGCACTGTGGCGGCGGTGCCCAGACATTTCCATCGAGGAGGACGCGTGAAGCGGGTGTGCGTCATCGGCGCCGGCGCCTG
>DAOOUZ010000157.1:0-2428 GCA_035369785.1 Candidatus Cryosericum sp.
AAGCACGGCGTGCAGCAGCTGGGCTGTCTGCGCTCCGCCCTTCAGAACGATGTCGGCCTTGTTGTCCCGTGCCAGCGCCACAGCGACCGAGCACGCCTCTTCAGGCGTCGCGGCCTCCTCGATGGCAAAGCTCTCGGGCGAGACGCCCGACTTTTCCAGCAACTCGTGAATCCTGTCGGGAATCCCTACCAGGACCGGCGATGCGATGCCGGCTTCATCCGCCAGCAGGGCTGCATGCAGAGACACCTCCTCGGGAAACGCCACTGCCAGCCTCTTGCGGCCCCTCTTCCTGGCTTCCTCCAGCAGCTGGTCAAACGTTCTGATTTCCATGCACCCTCCTACCGGTAGACCTTCTCGACCTCAGTTCCCTGCTTCAGACGCAGGAATGCATCGTTCAGCGCATCCAGCTCGTCCTCGCCGGGTACGACCTCCACGGGAGCGATGAACCCGACGCGCTGGGTTATCCAATCCACGAGCATTGTGCTGTTTGCCAGCCCGCCGGTGATGACAATGACATCGACGTCCCCCTCGAGCACCGTTGCCATGGCGCCGATTTCCTTGGCAATCTGGTAGGCCATCCCCTCGAAGGCCAGAGACGCCTCGGCGTCCCCAGCGGCTATCCTCTGTTCCACCTCGCGGGCACTGTTGGTTCCGAGGTGCGAGACAAGGCCACCTGCATGAATCAACTGTCGGGTCACCGACTCCTCGGTCGCTCCCTGGGCAAAACTCAGCTGAACCAGGGAAATGGACGGCATCCCGCCAGCCCGCTCCGGCGAGTACGGCCCGCCATCGTCCGCGTTGTTGACGTCCACCATGCGCCCGTGACGCAGCGGCACGATGGAGATGCCACCCCCCAGGTGTGCGACGACCATGTTCATTTCCCCAAGCTCCTTGCCATGCGCTCTGGCCACATTGAATGCCACGCGCCGGACGTTGAGGGCATGCACCAGGGACTGACGTGGCAGCTCCTTGAGCCCCGAAAGCCGTGCGACGTCATCGAACTCGTCGACCGCTACAGGGTCTGCGATATAACACGGGATGCCCGTCCCCTGCGCCAGCCTGTCGGCTATCATGGCCCCCAGGTTCGAAGCGTGCTCATGCACTGCGCCCTCGTTGCAGTCATGCAGCATCGCGGCGTTCACGCGGTAGACCCCCGCAGCCACGGGGTGAATCAGCCCACCTCGCGCCATGATCGCCTCAAGTCCTGCCACGTCGACGTGGTGCTCTGCAAGAAACTCCGCCACGGCCTGCGTCCGCATTCGCAGCTGGTCAGGCACATGAGCATAGTGCGCCAGCTGTTCGGCTGGATGCTGTATCGACTGCACTGCGACCTGCTGCGTGCCATCGTACAGAGCGACCTTTGTGGATGTGGACCCCGGATTGATGACCAGTATCATGATGCCTCCTTGGACGAGTCAGCTTTGCTGAAGCAGTTCCCGCGCATGTGCGAGGGCAACGTCAGACAGCTGGTCACCCGAAACCATGCGGGCGATCTCGCGGACGCGTTCCTCCCCGGTGACCCGACGAATGCTCACCGTCGTCGCATGTTCGGTCTGCTCTTTCGCAATGACCAGATGATTCCCGGCGCGAGCAGCGATGGTAGGCAGGTGCGTGATGACGATGACCTGCCGCCGCCTGCCGAGGTCCGCCAACTTGCCCGCCACCGCAATACCTGTTTCGCCTCCGATGCCGGCGTCGACCTCGTCAAACACCATCGTGGGAATCCGGTCCGTTTCGGCAAAGACGGTCTTGAGGGCCAGCATGACCCGCGAGAGCTCGCCGCCCGACGCTATCTCGCGCAGAGGGCGCAGGCCTTCCCCGGGGTTGGGTGCGATGAGAAACTCGACCACGTCCACGCCCGTGTCGGTAGCCTTGAAGCGTTCGCCCCCGACCTCGATGCCCTGCTCGTCGACGCTCTCCTCGATGGAGCAGACGAACCGCGCGTTGCCCATTGCCAGGTCCCTCAGCTGCTCCTCCACCTTTCTGGCAAGAAGCGGCGCGCCCTCCTTGCGTTTTACGCTGAGCCAGGCACCTGTATCCGCCAGCTCCTGTTCGAGCAGTTCCACCTGTCGGCGCAGGCCTGCTTCATCGCCCGCATGGCCGCTCCGGACTGCAAGAGCACTGTCCACCTCGGCCTGCCAGGCAATCAGGCCGTCCAGGTCCCGGTGATACTTCTCCTCGAGGCGCGTAATAGCATCCAGCCGGCCGGTCACCTCCGCCACATGAGCATCATCCAGTTCCAGACTCCCCAGATAGTCATCAAGCGCGGAGGCGGCTTCCTTCAGGCCAGCAATCGCCCCATCGAGCAGCGATGCAATCTCCCCCAGGCGGGGGTCGATTGCGCACAGAGTATCCAGGGTGCGGTACAGCCGACCCGTCTGGCGCACAATCCCCTCCGTGTCCGTGGAGTCGTCGCCACCCAGCACAG
>DAOOUZ010000158.1:0-2411 GCA_035369785.1 Candidatus Cryosericum sp.
GGTGATGTCGTGAGCCCGCGCATCTCGGTGGAGGAAGGGGCCGTGGTCGCGGGCAAGTTCGAGACAACCGCGCCTCAGCCCGCGCTGGCCGCGGCGGCAAAGGCATAGCGTTTCAGACAGGTGAACCTGTGTGGCCGGCACCGTGGTGCCGGCCTTTTGCATTCTTCCCGGGGGCGGCGCGTCCCACCGGGCCCTTGCACGGGGAGGCGGTGTGCTATACTTTGCGCAGGTCCAGATTCGCAGGTGGCTGTTCGAGGGAGATGCAATGGGGGAAGGTAAACTGGCTGAGTTCCCGGCCCGCACGGTTCTAGAGGCGCTCTTCACTCGGGAACCTGCGGCGCTCCTGTCCGTCGACACGGGGGCGGCGCACTACGAGGTCGTGGTCGGGCGCGGCGGCGTGCGGCATGCCAGCCGCGGCCAGCTGAGCGGCCCTGTCGCCTTGTTCCTTCTGCTCATGGAGACCGACGGCACGTTCACCCTTGGTCCGGTCGTTGGGCAGGTCCCTGCCGACTGCGTGTTTGCGACCGTGACCGATGTTGACAGCGCGTTCGCGGCGTGGAAGCAGCAGGTGCGGGACGTGGACCTGCGCTTCCTCGACCCCGGTGTCCTGTACTGGTGGCGCAGCAGGCTCAGCAAGGACGTCCAGCAGCTGCCGCCGCAGGAGTACGAGGTGGCCCTGCTGACCCGCGACCGCGCGCAGACCGTGGGCAGCCTCGCATCGGTCCTGGACATGGACGTCATCGACGTGGCACGCCTTCTGCAGCGCATGATGCGCCGCGAGCCCTTCGAGGCCATTCCCTTCGTGCGCATGCCCCGGCCGCTGACGTACCGGTGCGTCGCTGCCTCGCGCGATGCCGTGGCCGCCAACAGGTTCTGGCAGGACGTGTGCGGCGGCGAGATGCCCCTGCAGTGGGACAGCCGCGAGCTGCTGTACCGTCGGGTCGTGTCGCGGCCGGCGTACGACCTGTCCGTTTCGTTCATCATGCAGGTGCTGGACGACACGATGAAGGACATGGTGGGGCTTGCGGACATCCTGTTCTTTCTCGTATCCGACCTGCCCTCCGACGAGGAGGAGTACGTGGCCCAGCTCAGGGCATTGAACCCCGGTATGTCGACCTTCTTCCTGGGGTCGATGCGCAGGCAGTGGACGCGGCAGCTGCCCCAGTCCGTGTGGCTTGGCACGCGGCTCGAGCGCGAGGCGGTCCTCGGTGCGCTCGATGCGTTCCTGTAGGAGGGACTTGACGTGCACGGGCGAGGGACTAGTATGACCGCGTGGCGCGCGTGCGTCATACGGGCACGGGAGAGGTGAGACATGGTGCAGCGGCAGGAACGGCGGAGACACAGGCTGAATCGTCGGAAGGTTGCGTCACTGCTGGCGTGCGTGCTCCTTGGGTATCTGGTGTGGAGCACCATCGCCGCCCTCGTGTACCTGGGCAAGGCTGACCGCGAGGCCACGCGCACCTTCGCTGAACTGCAGGAGGCCAGCGCGCAGACGCTGGCGCAGCAGAAGGCGCTTGCGTATCACAAGACCAGGGCGTATGTCGAGCAGGTGGCGCGCGAGGACCTGCTGATGAGCAAGAAAGGCGACACCGTCATCCTGTTCCCGGTCACTCCCCCCGCTCCTGAACCGATTCCCGAGCCGACGAGCGGACTCCCTCACGTCCTGGACCAGCTGGTGACGTGGGTCAGGGGATGGTTCTAGTTGTTGCATTTTGGCCCGTCCGCGGTATGCTGTTCCATCGGAGCGTGCCGCAAGGACACAGCTATCCCAGGCAGAGGTGAGTGACAGGATTAATGGCAGAAGAGCACCGTATCAAATTGAGTGAAGGCGTTGTCATCAAGATCGTTCCATTCGGAGCATTCGTCAAGATCGACACCAACGAAGTAGGCCTCGTCCACATCTCGGAAATCAGCGACACGTACGTCCGGGACGTCAACCAGTTCCTCAAGGAAGGTGACAAGGTCACCGTCCGTATCATCGGCCGCAACAAGGATGGCAAGCTGAACCTGTCCATCAAGGCCGCCAAGGCCGCAGGCGCGACCGCTGCGGGCTCCACTGCCGCGGGCACCGATGCTGGCGCCGCTCCGCGCGCCTCTGCTGCTCCCGCCTCGACCGGCCCGCGTCCCAGCAGCGGGCGCCCGTACCGCGAGAAGCCTGTCCTCAGCCCCTTCGACATGATGATGAAGCGGTACCTGCAGGACTCGCAGGAATGGCAGGTGGACAAGAAGAAGCGCATCGAGCGCAAGCGCGGCTAGGACCATCGCTTCCTGACTTGACAGAGGCGTTCGCCTCTGCTACTATATCTCGGTTTTCCTCTCATCTGCGGCGGCGTAGCTCAGTTGGTCAGAGCATTCGGCTCATACCCGGAGTGTCGAGGGTTCGAATCCCCCCGCCGCCACCAGTTTTCTCT
>DAOOUZ010000159.1:0-2408 GCA_035369785.1 Candidatus Cryosericum sp.
GATAGCACGTCGGCTCTCCGCCCGAGACGACCACAAAGTGAATGCCAAGAGCACCTGCTTCGGTCAGGACCCGGTCAAAGGTTTCAAACGACATTTCCTTGGCCTGCTGGTACGAACCCGCCCAGCATCCTGTGCACTTGTAGTTGCAGCGCTCGGTGGGGTCTATCAGCATGAACCAGGGCACGTTGAACCCTTCTTCCTCTGTGACGGAACGCTGGGTGCGCACCCCGAACCAGCTGGCGTCGATGACGAATGCGCCCACCAGTGTCTTGAGCACCTGACCGTCCGTATCTTTCAACAGATGGACGAGCAGCTGTTTGCCGGGACGGTCGCTGTCTACGAGTTCCTTCACGCCGCGCAGCTGCTCCTTGAATATCGGCTGCAAGGGAAGTTTGTCGGCAATGCCTGCCACCCTGTCGACGAACCCCGCAAGATTGTGTTCCGGGTCCTTCTTCAACTCATCGACAGCCTTGTTGATCGCTGCCTGCGAAACTGTCCGTTCGACACTCTCCTTGATACTCATCGTGCACCTCCGTCCGTGTGTAGTGCGGAACCTCCTGGTTACAGAATCCTGCACGCTGCGGACGCCCCCGCAGCTACCACGATGGTAGCAGAGAAACCAAAAAAATCAATATGAAAAAACACAAGAAAGTGTAAAGGCGTGGTTCAGAGGTTGTTTGCCTCGTTGATCAGGGTATCGATGAACTCTGCGGGAGCAACGTTGCGAACGGGCTTTCCGCGGACGAAGAGGACGCCGGCGTTGCGGCCACAGGCAATGCCCACGTCGGCCACTTTGCCCTCGCCGATTCCATTGACCACGCATCCCATCAGTGCTACCGTCACCGGCTTGCGAATCTCCCCAAGACGGCGCTCCAGTTCGTTCACGAGGTCCAGCATGTCAGCGACTTCGCAGCGGCCGCAGGTTGGACACGACACGATCTCAGCGCCGTGGACGCGCAGGCCAAGTTGAGCGAGGAGCGTCCACGCGGCATCGACCTCCCACACAGGACTCCCGCTGATCGAGTACCGGATGGTATCTCCAATGCCGTCCAGCAGAAGGGCTCCCATGCCCGCGCTGCTCTTGATGAGCGACTGGCGGAGAGGTCCAGCTTCGGTCACGCCAAGATGCAGAGGATAGTCGGTTGACGCAGCGACGATCCGCACCGCCTCCACCATTTCCCGCACATTGCTGCTCTTGACCGACACGACAATGTCGTGAAAGTCGGCCTGTTCGAGAAGCTCCGTCTCATGCAGGGCTTCGTCCGCCAGTGCCGCTGCCCGCGCCGACGGCTCAAGTGCCGGATCCATGGAACCCAGGTTCGCCCCGACGCGGATTGGAATGCCGGCCGCCTTCGCTGCCGCGGCAACGTCGCGGACAGCGCCGGAGTCCCGGATGTTGGAGGGATTGAGCCGTATCTTGCTGACCCCCGCTTCGATCGAAGCGAGAGCAAGGCGGGGGTCATAATGAATGTCCGCCACCAGGGGAACAGACACCTCGGCCCGGATGGACTTCAGCGCAGCCGCTGCCGCCATGTCCTTGACGGCGAGGCGCACCAGTTCACAGCCCCTATCCTCAAGGTCGCGTATCTGGGCGACTGTGGCAGCGACATCCCGCGTGTCCGTCTTGGTCATGGTCTGCACGACCACAGGATTGCCGCCGCCTATGGATACGGGTCCGGCATGCACGACACGCGACAATCGACGCGCCATCGTCAGTGCAGGAACCAGCCCGCTGCGTCCTTGATCGAAATGAGGACCATGATGCCCAGGAGGACCATCAGCCCGACACTCTGGATGGCTCCCTGACGCTCTGGCGGAATACGGCGCCGGGCGACCGCCTCGACCAGCAGGAACAGCACCCATCCCCCATCCAGTGCTGGAATCGGAAGCAGCTGCGTAAGTCCGATAGCCACCGAGATGATCCCGGTGAGCCACAACAGACTCATGAATCCGCCCATGGCCGCCTCGCCGGTCATGCGAGCAATGCCGATCGGTCCGGTGAGCGACTGCACTCCTGCCTTCGTGAACAGCATGGGCAGGGCCTTGATGTAGGTGAAGACGTACTCGCCCGTAAACAGCAGCGCGCGCCACACAGCCAGGAGAGGGTTGTAGCGCACAAAGCCCGGACTGTAGCCGATTGCCACATAGCCAAGGTCAGCGTCCATCTTCGGGGTGACAACCACGTGCACCTGGGTGCCCTGCCGGTCGACAAGGATGTCCAACTGATGGTTCTCACTGGACCGCACCACCGAGGAGATCTGGTCGAAGTCTTTCATGGGAACGCCATCGATCGACAGAATGTTGTCGCCGGCCTGGAGTCCCGCCGCCTCGGCAACCGAACCCGGCGTCACCGTACCAACCTTCGTCGAGGCACGAGGGTCGCCAAGCGTCGCAAAGACGATGCTGAA
>DAOOUZ010000160.1:0-2407 GCA_035369785.1 Candidatus Cryosericum sp.
GGCTCTCCGGAATAACTTGTGGAACAGGTGACCATGCAGTATCCTCCTGAGTCGGATTTTCGTGTGGAAAGGAAACCAAGTGAAACTGCATCCTAAGACCGCCGCCCTTGTGGACCGGTTCGCCGCAGCTCTGAAGGAAAAACTCGCCGCCGCAGAGGAGAAGTACGGCTACTCCGACGGGTGGGCGACTGACGACTGGATGGGCGAGTGTCGCAAGGAACTGCGGAAGCACGTTGCAAAAGGGGACCCACTGGATGTGGCGGCCTACTGCGCATTCCTGTGGCATCACGGCGAGGCGACCACCGGCCCATGTCCGCACGCAGACTACTGCAACGAGACGGGCTCCTGCGCGAACGGATGCGATGACCGGATGCCTCGGCTGACGGACCAAGATGTGGCCGACTGCTTGGGTCGGTCGTTCGATGCGGCGGGGAATATCCTGCCCAGCACCTTCGCACGCGAGGTTCTCCGGGCGGCTCAAGTCTTGGTCCGAGAGAAGTGAATTGACTGCCTTTTTCTTCATCTGCGCAGCCCTGTACTGCGCGTGGTTCATCCTGAGGTTCCTGCTATGAACGAGAATTACGAGGGCGCGCTGGCCAAGATTGACGCTGCAAGGAAACTGGCCCGGCAGACGATGGCGAAGCATGGCAAAGAGGAGGTGTGCGACCCGCCAATGGGCATCGACACGCCCCAGAGGCCGGCGCTGCCGGCTTGGCAGGACGTGTTGGGCGCTGCCGAGCAGCTCGTCCGGCAGAAGCCCGCCTTCCCCAAGTACATCAAGGGCACGGTCTTGGAGAACGATGTGCCGGTGTGGATTGCCACCTTCACCCAGCAAATGCTGGTGCGCGAGCTGTCTCGCATCCGGGCTGTCATCGCTTCCGACCGCTGTGACGGTGATACCGACTACGCAGCGGGAGCCAACGCCGCCCGAGCCAAGTACCTCGCCGCCATTGACAAGCGGTGACCCCATCCACACGACAATCCGGGGATGACGGACATCCTCGACCTGAAGGGCTGGACGGTGCTGGGTCGCACCGAGGAGGACGGGGCGGACGTGCTGGAGGCGGAGTACCCGCTGCCCATGCCTACCGCCTGCCCAAAGTGCGGCACCCTCGACTGCATCTACCGGCACGGCACCAAAGCTACTACTTACGTCGACATTCCGATGCGCGGGAAGCCGGCCAAGCTGCGGGCGAAGGTCCAGCGATACCGGTGCACCTCCTGCAAGGAGACCTTCCTGCAGCCGCTGGGCGGCATCTTGGAGGGCCGGCGCATGACGGAGCGCTGCGCCACCTACATCAAGGCCCACAGCCTGCGGGACACCTTCACCCGCATCGCGGAGAACGTGGGGTGCGACGACAAGACGGTCCGGACGCTGGGGGCGGAGTACATGGCCGAACTGGAGGCCAGCCACCGGCCGGAGATGCCAGACTGGCTGGGCATCGACGAGACCCAAATCGACGGGAAGATGCGCTGCGTCCTGACGGACATCGGGGAGCGCCGCATCCTCGACATGCTGCCGGACCGGGACAAGGCGACCTTGGCGGGGTGGCTGCACCGGTTCAAGGACCGGCACTGGGTCAAGGGCGTGGCCATCGACATGTGGCGGCCGTACCGGGACGTGTCGCACCAGATGTTCCCTGGCCGACCGGTGGTCATCGACAAGTTCCACGTCGTCCGCATGGCGAACTACTGCATGGAGCGGGTCCGCATCCGGCTCCAGAAGCAGCGCAAGGCTGGCGAGCGGCGCCTGTGGCTCCAGTCCAAGGCGATGCTGAACATGCGGTACGCCAAGCTGGCCGAGAAGGGCCGGTTCAATCTGGACATGTGGCTGGCCAACGAGCCCGAGCTGGCCGCCGCCTACGGGCTGAAAGAGGCGTTCTACAACATCTACGACCTGCCCAAGGCGCAGGCCGTGGCGGCCTTCGACGCCTTCCCGGGGACCATCCCAGCCAGCCTGAAGGCGGACTTCAAGACTCTCACGACCGCCATGAAGAACTGGCGGACGGAGATTCTGGCGTACTTCGACCACCCCATCACCAACGCCTACACCGAGGCGCTGAACGGGGTCGCCAAGACCATCAACCGGCAGGGCCGGGGGTACACCTTCGAGGTGCTGCGCGCCCGTCTCCTGTACGGCAAGGGGCCGCTGGAGCCGTGGCGGCTGGCGACCGTCTACCCTGCCAACCCCACCCAGTTGCAGCTCCTGAAGCGGGAACAGGGCAACCGGTGCCAGAGCTGCGGCTGCGAGCTGGGACGGACCAAGGACGACAAGGCGAACGTGGTCGTTCTGGTGCGCGGCAACACCCGCCGGCAGCAGCTCATTTGCGGGCTGTGCAACGTCGGTTTCCACACGGAGGCACTCAATCACCGGAAGCCTCCTTCAACACAGAAATCCGGATAGCCG
>DAOOUZ010000161.1:0-2356 GCA_035369785.1 Candidatus Cryosericum sp.
GCGCCCACGTGCCCCGCGCCGTAGATGTACAGCAGCGGCCTGCTGCCCGCATACTCGATGTAGACGCTGACCTGCCCGCCGCACAGCATGCCCAGACTGTCCTTGCCCTCCGGGTTGAGCTCGAAGTTCACGATGCGCGACTTGCCCTGGGCAAGGACTTCGCGCGCCGCCTGCGCCACGGCCAGTTCCAACGTCCCGCCGCCGACGGTGCCCATCTGGCTGCCGTCCGGCAGGACAATCATCTTGAAGGCGGTCCTGCCGGGGGAGGAGCCCTGCGCGTCAATCACCGTGCACATGGCAAACTCCCGGCCCTCCTGTTCGAGCCGTGCTGCGTACTGGTAGACCGAATCCATCACCGCTCCTCTCCCGACCTTGCCAGGACCTGCGCGTAGTCCTCGGGGGTGTCCATGTCCAGCAGCATCCCCGCATCATCCACCGGAACGAGCAGGGTCTTGGCCGTGTGCGCCTCCAGGAACTGCCGCAGGTTCGCGCGCTCGGACATGCCCAGAAGTTCTGGAATACACCGCCCCGAAACAGCAATCGGATGCCCCCGCCGACCCTGGTGGACCGGTACCGCTGCATCTGCGACCCCGTGGAGCACCGCATCCCGCACGGCAACAGCCGTCGCCGGAGACACAAGAGGGATGTCTCCGGGAAACACCAGGACGACGTCGGCTCCGACACACCTGCGCAGCCCCGCCTGCACCGAGATGAACATACCGGGGTCGTACGGAACACCCTCGACGACTTCGACCTTGTCGCTGGCACCCAGCCCTCGGGCAGCCTGTTCCACCGCGGTCCTCGTCACCTGGTCGTGCAGCCCGATGACCACGTACACGGCATCTGCGGAGCCGGCGGCTACCTCCAATACCCAGCCGATGACACTGCCCGGCCCGAGGGGCAGCACGAGCTTGTTCGAACCCATCCGGTCCGCGTGGCCGGCCGCCAGGACAACCGCCGCGGTCATCCTGCGTTTCCGCTGGCCTTGCGCACCGCCGCGATGATCTTGCGGTATCCCGTGCAGCGGCACAGGTTTCCCTCGAGGGCCGCCACTATCTCGGCATCCGTGGGGTGCGGATTGCCCGCCAGCAGCGCCTCGGCCGACATGACCATGCCCGGCGTGCAGAACCCGCACTGAACGGCTCCCTCCTCGATGAATGCCTGCTCGACCGCAGACGGCTTCCCCGCCTGCGCAAGTCCCTCGATGGTCGTTATCGCCGCCCCCTGGGCCTGCGGCGCCGGCACGAGACAGCTGACGACGCTCCGGCCGTTCATCATGACCGTGCACGCGCCGCACTCGCCCTTGTTGCATCCGATCTTGGTGCCCAGAAGACCAAGGTCATCGCGCAGGACCTCGGCGAGCGTTCGGTTCGTGGCGGTCGTAATGTGGTACTCGGTTCCATTCACCTGCATGACCAGACGCAGTTCATGTGTCATCGCAGACCTCGGACAGGACGACGGGCGCTAGGGGATGATTTCGGCAGTGAAGGCAACCTCGACCGGCGCGTTCATCGGCAGAGCCGCCACACCAACCGCGAAGCGGGCGTGCCGGCCGGCTTCGCCGAACAGCGCAACCAACAGGTCGGACGCACCGTTGACGACCTTGGGTACCTCGGTAAACCCCGGAGCAACCTGCACAAACCCCTGCACCATGACGATGCCCCGAACCCGGTCGAGCGTCCCAATAGCGGCCTTGAGCGCCGCAAGCCCATTCACGACGCAGAGGCGCGCCAGGTCGTACGCGTCCTTCACCGACACGTCGCCGCCGACGAGGCCCGCCGCCTTGACATGACCTCCCACGACCGGCAAGGTGCCAGACACATACGCGAGCGGCCCGGCAATGCGTACAGGAACATAACTTCCGACAGGCGCCGCGGCCTCCGGCAGTACAATTCCCAGTTCCGCCAGTTTCTCGTCGATTGCCATGTGTACCTCCTGCTAGGATGTAAGCCTGTTCTCACGCATAGTATACACGGAACGCGACCCGCACCACACTACCCCACCAGTCTGCGGTGTCAGCACGTTCCCAGGCAGGCTGGAACACCGGGCCTGACCTGTGAAGACCATGAGCAGTCGCGATGCACGTCCTATCTGTCTGTCATCATGCACGGACAACGTCCGGAAGTTTCGTCGGAGATCCGAAACAACCATGAGCAGCCCGTCTTGCTCCTCACGGTTTTCACATTTCCTGACAGGGCGCGGGAATGAACCACCAGAATTGGGACCATCCTGCTTGGCTGGCACTTTTCCTGTCGTGAGCCTGTAATGCGCTTCCAGACAACATATCACCACGCGGTGACAGCCCATCCCGTGCACCTATGGCTGTCATCTCCCATGAAAAGCGGCCAAAACGCTA
>DAOOUZ010000162.1:0-2349 GCA_035369785.1 Candidatus Cryosericum sp.
GGCTCTCCGCGAAGAGCTTGCCCGAGAACGCCAGACTCCCCCACGCATTATCTATGCGCTCCCGTTCATCTCCATCGTTGACCAGAACTATGATGTGTTCAAGAAAGCACTGACAGTCGAAAGTCAGGAACCGTCCTCGGATGTCCTCCTTGAACACACGCACCTGAGCGAGACAACCTACAAAGTAGATGATGAGGATGCCTGCGTTCGCACAGGCAACCAGCAGGAGCTCCTGGTGGAAGGATGGGAATCTGAGGTCATTGTCACCACCTTTGTCCAACTGTTTGAAACCATCTTCTCCGGCAACAACCGTATGACCCGCAGATTCACACACCTTGCCGGGTCTATCATTATTCTCGATGAGGTGCAGGCATATCCACCGGAGTATTGGGAACTCTTTCAGAAGGTAGCTGAGACACTGGGCCGTCTCACTGGAACGTACTTCTTGCTTTGCACCGCCACGCAACCCCTCATATTTGATGCGCCTCACGAGGTTGTTCCTGCTCCATGCCCCGTCCATCTGGCAGCTCCACGAACACGGATTTCATGGCAGGCGCGTGAGCCCATGTCGCTAGAGGAATTCACTTCCAGGGTTATTGAGGATCATCACAGCCACCCAGGCCGAACCCTTGTGGTTCTCAACACAATCGGCTGTGCGGAGAAGGTTCTCCGAAGGATTCAGGATGAAGAGGCTGGAGCCCAAGAGGTGTTTCTCTCCAGCTACGTCTGCCCAGCGGACAGAATGGAGAGAATTCACAGCCTGCGTGACGGACAGCCGGAGGATTGCTACGTTGTCACCACTCAGCTGATCGAAGCCGGTGTCGACATCGACTGCAACACCGCCTGGCGTGACTTGGCCCCGCTGGATTCGCTCATTCAGGTTACGGGGCGCGTCAATCGCAGTGACCGGCGCAATACGGAGCCCATAACCGTCGTAAGCCTCCAGAACGATAATGGCAGACAATACTCGAGTTTCATTTATGGTGACTTGCTGCTGCATGCAACCAGGGCAGTTTTTGAGCAGAGGTCTGATACGGTGGAAGAAACAGACTATTCTGCCTTGGCAACTGCGTATTACGCTGCCGTCAAAGCCGGAAAAAGCAACGACAAGGCCAAGACGGCACTGGAACGATTCTCGTCGCTTGATTTTACTGCCTGTGGCACTGTTCCACTCATCAAGGAAAATCAGCCCCGGGCCAGCGTGTTCGTGGAACGCAACCCCAGGGCTTCTGCCGTCCTGGCTGCCTATCAGCAGTGCCGTACCCTCAGAAACCCTTGGGAGCGTCATGCACGCTGGGTGGCCATCAAAGCTGGATTTCTTGAGTTCGTCATCAATGTTCCTCTGAAACTGCTCAATGAGACCGGTCTGCCACAACTCGAGGAGTCCGAGTTCTTCTACCTTCTCCCAGCCGACCAGCTGGTCCAGTTCTACCGGGGTGACACCGGTTTCACGGCTGGGGACAGCGCGACACGCATCTGGTAGCCATGCCCGATCACGTTACTGGAACCCTGATCTGGTATTGGTTTGTCTGCAAGCGAGAAGTGTGGCTCATGGCACATGAGTTGAACCCGCGGGAGGATTTCGAGAAGCTTCAGCTTGGTCGGCTGGTGCACGAGGAGGCCTACAAGCGCGATGACAAGGAAATCACGATAGGCAATGTCCGCTTGGACCTGATTCGAGAGAAGGAAGGGCGTGTCCTCGTCGGGGAGGTGAAGAAGTCCAGCAGCTTTGTCGAACCGGAGATCATGCAGCTGACCTTCTACCTGAGGGAACTCCGCAACATGGGCGTAGACGCTGACGGGCAGCTGATGTTCCCAACCGAAAGACGTAAACTGGCTGTTGAGCTCACACCCGAGAGCGAACAGAAGCTGGATGCGGCAATCGCCGACATTGAGCATATCATGGCCGCGAATGTGCCTCCACCCTTTGAGCGCACGCACTTTTGTAGCCAATGTGCTTACCTTGAATTCTGCGCTTCGTGAGGAAAACGCATGAGTGAGCGGACGATATACATCTTCAGTGACGGTGAACTGAGGCGCAAAGACAACACCATTTACCTTGAGACGCTTGATGGCAAGCGGCGCTTTGTCCCTGTTGAAACAACGCGTGAGATTGACGTTTTCGGAGAGGTGACTCTCAACAAGCGGGCACTGGAGTACTTTTCGCAACAGGAGATCCTGGTCCACTTCTTCAACCACTATGGCTACTATGTTGGGTCGTTCTATCCCCGCGAGCACTACAACTCGGGAGAAGTCATCCTGCAGCAATCCGCATGCTACCTGGACCCAGACAGACGGTTGGACCTGGCGCGGCGCCTTGTGTCCGGGAGTCTGCTCAACATCCTCAAG
>DAOOUZ010000163.1:0-2326 GCA_035369785.1 Candidatus Cryosericum sp.
TGAAGTAATGATGCAGCACCCGCGTATTGTCCTGTTGGGTTTGCCGGGCTCGGGGAAGGGCACTCAGGCAGCTTTTCTTGCCGAGAAGTTCAGAGTGCCCACGTTTTCGAGTGGCGAGTATTTCCGGAATCTGCGGCGGGAGGGCAAGCTGCCCGCTGAGATTGCGGCCAAGATCAATGCTGGGGGTCTTGTGAGCGACGAAGATGTGAACGTTATTGTCGTCGAATCGTTTCTGTCGACCCAGGGGGCGCAAGCAGGCTTTGTTCTGGATGGGTACCCGAGAACTGTCGCTCAAGCCACATTCCTCGACCAGTATCTGGCAAAGCAAAACCTAGGCTTGACTGCAATTGTAGACGTGAAGATCCCGGTGGAGACGGCGTTTCAGAGGATTTCGGGACGCAGAGTCTGCCCTGCGGATGGAAGCACGTACAACATCTACTACTCGCGTCCGGAAAGGGACGGGCTGTGCAATGTCTGCGGATCGCCACTGATTCAGCGCGAGGACGACCGTGAGGAGAGCGTGCGGACCAGGATCGCGACATATGAAGGGATCACGCGGTCTCTTGGGGACTACTATGCTGCACAGGGCAAGCTCGTTGTCGTGGACGGGAACGGCGATCCTGAAACCGTTTTCTCAAGAATCCAGGAGGCACTGAATGATCCGGCTTAAGTCGCCCCTTGAGATCGAACAGATGCGGGTCGCCGGGGCCATTCTGGGCGACGTCCTGTACGAGGTTGGCCAGATGGTCGTTCCGGGTGTGACCACGAAGGAACTTGACCATGCAGCAGAAGTCCGCATCCGGGAGCGGGGTGCGAAGCCAGGGTTCCTCCATTATGGAGGCTATCCCGCTACGCTGTGTGTTTCTGTGAACGAACAGGTCATTCACGGAATCCCGGGTCGGCGCATCCTGCAGGCTGGTGATGTCGTCTCTCTGGACCTGGGTCTTATCTATGAGGGCTTCTATGCGGATTCTGCCACTACTGTTCCGTGCGGTAAGGTCTCCCCTCAGGACGAGGAGTTGATGGAGACAACAAGAAGGAGTCTCTATGCTGGCATCGATGCGGTCCACGTGGGAGCCCGGCTTGGAGACGTGGGACGTGCAGTTCAACAGGTAGTCGAGGAGCAGGGCATGAGCGTGGTGCGTGACTATGTTGGCCATGGGGTTGGCAGGGAACTGCACGAGGATCCCGAGGTACCGAATTATGGCAGGGCCGGGACTGGCCTGGTCCTCAGCGAGGGGCTGGTAATCGCGATCGAGCCCATGGTGAACGCTGGCCGCAGTGCAGTCCGGGTTCTCGACGACGACTGGACGGTTGTCACGGTCGACGGAAGCAAGAGCGCCCATTTTGAGCATACGATTGCTGTCACGGCCCAGGGCCCCGTGATTTTGACACAACGATGAACAGGAAAGAGGTTATAGAAACAGAGGGCGTCATAGTGGAAACCCTGCCGGGAACAATGTTCCGCGTCAGGCTGGCCAATGGGAAAATTGTGCTGGCTCATATCAGCGGAAAGATGCGGCTCAACTTCATCAAGATTCTCCCGGGGGACAGGGTACGGCTTGAGATTACACCATATGACCTTTCGAAGGCGCGTATCACGTACCGACTGTAGTTGCTGATGAGTAGAAAGGAGTCATGGCTATGAAAGTGAGACCTTCAGTGAAGAAGATCTGTGCCAAATGCAAGATCGTTAAGCGGAATGGCACGCTCATGGTGATCTGCGACAATCCGAAGCACAAGCAGCGCCAAGGCAAGTAAAGGAGGAATAGTGGCTCGTATCAGTGGTATTGATCTTCCCGCAGGGAAAAAAGTGGGCGTTGCCCTTACGTACATCTACGGTATCGGCAAGTCCAATTACAAGATGATCTGCAAGATTGCAGGGGTCTCGGAGGACAAGAAAGTCAAAGACCTCACCGAAAGTGAGATCCTGGCACTTCAGAAGGCCATCAATGACAACCTGGTTGTCGAAGGCGACCTGCGCCGCGAGGTTTCCACGAACATCCGCCGGCTCATGGAAATCAATTGCTATCGAGGAGTTCGCCACAAGAGAGGGCTGCCGGTACGCGGTCAGCGTACCAGGACGAATGCCCGGACCCGCAAGGGACCCAAGAAGACTGTCGGCGCAAAGGCGTCGAAGGCATAGGCTAAAGGGGATCGCACATGGCAGATATTAAGAAGAAAGTAGTCAAGCGGAAGAAAGAAAAGCGGGTTGTTGGCGAAGGGAAGGCATACGTGTTCTCGTCGTTCAACAACACCCTTATCACAATTACGGATGCTCAGGGAGATACTGTCTGCTGGGGGTCCTCCGGAAGCAGTGGATTCA
>DAOOUZ010000164.1:0-2320 GCA_035369785.1 Candidatus Cryosericum sp.
TGGCGACCAGCGTTGCCCGGAAGGCGCCCTTGTCCTTGATGTTCTGCGTCGCGTACACGATGACAGGAGGCCCGCCCGAGGTGAATGCTCCCTGGATGGCTCCTCCGAGAAAGAGCAGGACGTCCAGCAACCAGGCGGGCCATGCGTGGGACGGCGCCTTCCGGAAACGGGTCTGCGCGAGGAGTCCCTGAACGCCGACAATGACCATGAAGACGGCTAGGACGCGCTGCAGGATCGTACCGGGGAGCACATTGTAGGCAATCATGCCCACGGGGAGTCCCGGCAGAACGAACAGGAGGATGTGCAGGTACTGGCGCCAGTCGACCTGCTTCCATGAACAGACGAGCAGATAGACGTCGAGAACGAGGGCCAGTACGGTGAGAACGGGTCGGGCAACGCCGATGCCCACGAGCAGAATGCAGAACGGCATGGCGAGGATGGCGCAGCCAAAGCCGGTCACCCCCTGAATGAAATGCGTGACGAAGACAATCAGACCGAACAGGATGGCGACTACGGCAGGCGACATGGTTTCTCCGGATGTATGAGAGCAGTATACGCGGAACGCAGCGATTCGTGCATAGTTGGCTCTTGAGTTTCAGTCCAAAGAGACCATGCTGTCCACAGCAAAGGAGCATGGAATGAGCGAACAGAGGTCGCGTATCAAGGCGATTGATGAATTCCGTGGTTTTTCCGTCCTGTTGATGGTCCTCGCCGATTACCTGGCGGGGCCCGAGGTTGTTCCGGCCTGGCTCAAGCATGCCCCTGACGTGGGGCTTACCGTCATCGACTTCATTGCGCCCATGTTCCTGGTCGCCATCGGGCTGACCTTTGGTCCATCGTTTCGCAGACGCTTGGCGCGAGACGGCAGGCGCAAGGCCGTCGAGCACTTCGTAACCCGCTACCTCGCACTCATCGGGGTCGGCGCCTTGTTCACGGTGTTGGGCAACGCTGCCGGCATCGAGGAGAATCCATCCGACTGGGGACTGCTGCAGGCAATCGGTTTTGCCGGTCTCATGACCCTGCTGGTCATCGCGGTCCCTGCGCGGTGGCGTTGGGTCGCGGGAGTGGTCCTCCTCGCTGCGTACCAGGTGCTGCTGGACCGCTACTGGTTGTCCACGGTCGTTGCAGCGACCCATGGCGGTGTGCAGGGTGCCCTGGGGTGGTCATCCCTGCTGATTCTGGCGACGTGCCTCGGGGACCTGTTCCATGAGGCGTCGAAGGGAAGGCGCCGGTTTCCCCTCGCCTCGCTGCTCGTCCTTGCGGTCGGCGTCTTGCTCGCGCTGCTCGGCGTCCCTGTGAGCAAGCACAGGGTGTCAGCAAGTTACGTTCTCATCACCCTGGGGGTCAGTTGCCTCATCTTCTGGTGCTTCTACCTGCTGGAAGAGCGCGCGCACCGTTCCATTCCGCTGTTCAACCAGTGGGGGCAGAACTCCCTGCTGCTGTACGTCCTCCACGGAGCTCTCCTTGGCGTGGTTGTGATGCCGGAGGCCGCATGGTGGTACGAGGCGGCGCCCTGGTGGCTGGTTGTGGTCCAGGCGGCTGGCATGGTGGCTGTGCTGGGATGGATTGGGCGGCTGCTGGACCGCAGGCATGTCTACATTGCCCTTTAGTCCGCAAGTTCTAGACGTGACGGACACAGTGCAGCCCGGAACGCCATACTTCTGTTCGTGGAGCGGCGGCAAGGACTGCTGCCTGGCCTTTGAGCTGGCCAAAGAGGGAGGAGGCAAGCCATCCGCCCTGTTCACAGTCATGGACGAGACCGGCGCGCATTCCCACTCCCACGGCATGACGCTCTCCTCGTTGCAGCTGCAGGCCGAAGCCCTGGGGGTCCCCCTTGTCGTGCGGCATGCATCGTGGGCAGGGTACCAGGATGCCTTTGAGGATGGCCTCGCTGAGCTCAAGGGCATGGGGATAGGGGACGGCGTCTTCGGTGACATGCGCGTGGCGGCGCACCCCGAGTGGGTCAGCCACCGGGAGTGGGTGGAGCGGGTGTGCGGCGGGGCAGGAGTGGTTCCACACCTCCCCCTCTGGGAGATGGGAGGGGATGCGGTGTTGGCGACGCAGCTGCGCCACGGTATCCGGGCCGTGATTGTGACCACCCGCGATGAAATGCTGAGTCATGCCTTCCTGGGAAGGACGCTCGACGAAGCATGCATTCAGGAACTCAGAGCGGCCGGGTGCGATCCGACGGGCGAGGGAGGGGAACTGCACACCGTCGTGACATCAGCCCCATCCTTTGCATTTCCGCTGCGGCTGGTGCCAGGCAGCGTCGTTCAGGTCGAAGGCTGCCACCTGCTCAGCGTACAGCTGGAACGAGGCT
>DAOOUZ010000165.1:0-2298 GCA_035369785.1 Candidatus Cryosericum sp.
GCGCTCGGCGCTGGTCATGGGGGTGAAGTTCTCTGCGAGGTCGATGTCCTGGTTGAGCTGGTCCATGCTCGAGCAGCCGACGATGACGCTCGTAACTGGCAGAGCAAGGCTGTAGCGCAGCGCCTTTTCCCAGTGGTCCGCCAGAACGCCGTCACCGAACACCTTCATCCCGATGACGCCCATGCACTTCTGCAGGGCAAAGGGCAGGAACTCCTCGGCGAAGCTGAAGATGAAGTGGTCCAGGACTGACAGGGCGCACAGCGCAGTATCGAAGGGGAAGCGCCGGATGGCTTCGACCAGAAGTTGCGGATTGGTATGCCCGGAGACACTGATGAAGCGGACCAGCCCCTGGTCGCGCGCCTCGACAAGCGCCTGCAGTGCGCCATCCTTGCCCGTCATCGCGTCCAGGCGTTCGAGGCTGTGCACATTGTGCAGGCGCACTTCCTCGACATGGTCCGTCCGCAGCCGCACCAGGCTCGCCTCGAGCTGGCGCATGGCGCCGTCACGGGTTGTCTCGCCCACCTTGGTTGCTATCCACATGTCTGCGCGCCTGCTCATGGCAACGAGCCCGACACGCCGTTCACTTTCCCCGTCTGCATAGACCGGGGCGGTGTCAACATACCACACGCCGCGTTCAAGAGCGCGTTCGATGATCGCAACAGCCTGGTCCTGCGAGCAGCCCTCGGCATCCACAAGCCGCTGGCACCCGAGGCTCACAATCGGCAGTTCAACACCAGTCTTGCCAAAAGGTCGTTTCTCCATGGGATTCCTCCTTTCCGCGGGACCACCGCGCCCACTGCCAGTATACCCACGGGGCACAACCGTACCAGCTGCACGCGTAACCTTGACAGAAGCAGTCGCGTAGACATGGTACGCAGATTGCGTGCGCTGTTTGCAACGAACAGGAAAGGAGACAGAAAATGGGTGCACGAACCGAGGAGTTTGAAGTCAGCGGCGACAAGCTGGTACAGCGGATCAAGGACCTGGTTCATCAGGGGAACATCCGCCGGATCACCATCAAGAACAGGGAGGGGACGACGCTCTTCGAGATTCCCCTCACCGCCGGCGTCGTTGGCGCCGTACTGCTTCCCGTGTGGGTCGCGATAGGCGCCATTGCCGCTCTCGCGGCATCGTTCACGATCGCAGTGGAGGTTGTCGACGGGTCGGACCAGAAGACAGTGGAGGGCACCGCGTCGGAGGGCAAGGCTCCGGGCACCGACTAAAGCTTGACTGCCGGCGTTCTCCGGTCATCGCTTGCAACGCCTTCAGTTTTCCGTATAGTGCCGGCATCACATCTCGAAACCATGGAGGCAGTCATGGATGACGACCGCACGCGACTGGAAGGGTTGATAAGCGCACTGGAGCAACGGTTCAGTGACCTGGAGGACGAGGATCTGACACCCGAGGAGGTTGGACAGCTTCGTACGCAGCTGGACGACGCGTATACGCAGGTCGACGGTTCTGACCTGTCCGACGAGGACATCGACGACCTCATGGATCGTCTGGATGACTTGCAGGACGTGCTTGACGACCTGGCTGGCGACGACTGGGATGACGACGAAGACGATGAAGACAGCGATGAAGACGAGGAAGATGATGACGACGAGGATGACTGACTGACGCATCCCAGTGACATAGCCGTACGTGACGCGCCCCGGACTGCCCCGGGGCGTTTTCTGTTTGGTGCACTGGAGCGACTGGGGTCAGCGGGCGAGGGAGAGCAGGCGGCTCAGCAGGACGCAGGCCTGGGCCCTGGTGCACGGCGCCTCTGGATTGAGCCTTCCGTTGGTTTCGATGCCAGGATCGGGGCTGCGGATGATGCCTCGGGCGAAGCAGGCCGCGACTGCCGGGGCGAACCAGCTGGAGGACGGAACGTCGGCATAGGGCGTCACGGCCGTGTCCTGCCAGGCCTGGGAACGGGCAATCACGGCAAGAGCCTGCGCCATGCTGACCGGGTCGTCGGGCCTGAAGGTGCCCCCGGGGTACCCCGACAGCCACCCGTTGCTGACGGCTGCCGCGATGGAGCCTGCTGCCCAGTGTCCGGCGGGGACGTCCCTGAACGGGTCTGATGCCGGTGCCGGGGATTGCACGCCAAGGGACGTGCACAGGAGTGCCGCGAACGCGGCACGCGTGAGGGGCTGCTCGGGGTGGAACAAGCCGTCTGCCTCTCCGGTCACAAGCCCGCGTGCGCTGAGGTCGGCAACGGCGGCAAACGCCCATGAGGTTGCAGGAACATCCTTGAAGCGGCGACCTGCGGCAATGGCCTCGGGCACCAGCTGGCGCACGCGCATGATGGTG
>DAOOUZ010000166.1:0-2263 GCA_035369785.1 Candidatus Cryosericum sp.
CAAAAGGATGCCCAGCGAGGCGACGTACCCCCACCACGCGGGAATGCCGCCGACCGCAATAGAATACACGGCGTAGACAAGCAGTGCCAGCACAACAGGCTGGAGACCGTCCAGAAAGGCCGAAACCCATCGATTGGTCCGGAAAGTGTGAGCGACGGTTGCGATGATGAGGATGATGATGAATGACGGCAGGATGACACCCAGGGAGGAGACCAGCGCTCCGGTGAGGCCGCGCAGTTTGTAGCCAGCAAAGGTCGCCATATTGATAGCGACCGGTCCCGGGGTGATCTCGCTGATGGCGACGAAATCCAGAAAGTCATGCATGGAAATCCATCCAAGGTTGGCCACCAGGTCCTTCTGCAGGAGCGGTATCATGGCCTGGCCGCCACCGAAGGTGAAGAGGCCAATCTTGAAGAAGACGCCAAACATGGTGAGGAAGCCGATCATGAGGCCGCCTTCCCTGTCGCTCTGGCGCCTCTCACCGCTTCGACGGCCATGCCCACCAGCCCCCCGCCAAGAATGAGCCAGATGGGGCTGACCTGATGTGCTACAAACAGAACCCCCAGGGATGCTGCGCAGACGAGGGCAGTGAGAACATTCCACTTCTGGCGCTTGCCAAGGTCAAGAACAACCGTTGCAATCTGAGCGACGACACCCACGATGACGCCCGCAAAGAACCGCTGAACCCATGGATTGTTCTTGAAATCAGGGAAGAAGACGGCAATGACGATGATGACAGCAACAGCCGGAATGCTGACGCCCAGGGTCGCCATTGTGGAACCGAGGAGCCCTCCCTGGGTATACCCTACGAACGTAGCCATGTTGATGGCGATAGGCCCGGGAGTGACCTGACTGATACCAAGCATGTCGTAGAACTCGTCGCTGCGCAGCCACTGATACTCGTCCACCAGGTACCGTTTCATCATGAGGATCATGGCATATCCCCCGCCGATCGTGAAACTGCCGATGATGAAGAAGATCCAGAACAGCAGGAACTGTTTCTTCGCCGATGCGTGGCCAGCACTGTAGTGAATAGGCGTTGTCTGTTGCACAGGTTCCTCCGGTGTCACAGACTGGGCAGCATCCACGCTGTCCCGTCTTGACCCATGCTATGCCTGTTCGCCATCACCTATGCGTTGAGCAGGGCGATGCAGCAGACGTCGCGAATATCCTCCGGCGAGCAGCCACGAGACAAGTCGTTGGCGGGCTTGGCCAACCCCTGCGAGATGGGTCCGATGGCTTGTGCCCCGGCCAGACGCTGTACCATCTTGTATCCAATATTGCCCGCGTTGAGCTCAGGGAAGACAAACACGTTGGCCTTGCCGGCCACAGGGCTTCCTGGCGCCTTGCGCTGTCCAACGGAGGGTACGTACGCAGCATCGAACTGCAGCTCGCCATCCAGCAGCAGCTGTGGGGCTTTCTCATGTGCGAGAGCAGTTGCCTCCCGCACCTTGGTGACCATGTCGTGCTCGGCGGATCCCTTGGTGCTGAAGGAAAGCATGGCAACGGCCGGTTCGATATCGGTGAGCGTCTTGTAGGTCCTGGCGGTGGCAATTGCGATGTCAGCCAGCTGCTCAACGGTGGGGTCGGGGATGACGGCGCAGTCGCCAAACCCCAGCAGCTTGCCGTCCTTGAGGACCATGAGGAACATGGAGCTGACCGTCTTCGAGCCGGGGGCCGTGCCAAGAATCTGCAGGGCGGGTCGCAGCATGTCGCCCGTGCTGTGCACGGCGCCAGTGACGAGGGCGTGAGCCTCGCCGACCTCGAGCATGCAGGTGGCGAAGTAGACCGGGTCGCGCGCAAGCTCGGCTGCCTTCTCAGGGGTCATGCCCTTGGCCTTGCGCTTCTCATAGATGAGCGTGGCAAACTCGGCTGCTTTGGGTGACGTCTTCGGGTCGACGACGCGCATACCTGTAAGGTCAACGCCCAACTGCGCGGCGTTCGCACGGATACTCGTCTCGTCTTCGACAAGGATGACGCCAGCCAGACCATCGTGCATCAGCATCTGCGCCGCCTTGAGAGTGCGCTCCTCGTTGCCTTCGGGCAAGATGACGGTGCGGTGAAGGGTCTTGGCTTTGGCCCGTATCTCTTCGAGTACGCTCATATCTTCCTCCTGCAGAGATTGTCTACAACGGACATTGTATCACTGGAGCGCACAGCGTCCAGACGGGCGGTGGTTGGAAACATCACGGGGGTTGCACTCACCCCGGGAAGAGTCAAGGCTGACCAGGTGAGAGACAAGCAAGCCTTCTCCGGAGGGCTT
>DAOOUZ010000167.1:0-2261 GCA_035369785.1 Candidatus Cryosericum sp.
CAGCGCGTCTCCGTGCCGCTTGCGAATCGCAGCCGCATCATCGTGCGGGCGTTTCAGAGGAGGCGCGTGGTTCGGAGCAGCGACCCTCGGGGGGCCGCGCTGTACCGGCCGCACATGGAACGGGGGCGGTCGGAGCTTGCGCTTCCGCTCTTGGTGGGCGGCAAGGCAATCGGCGTGCTGGGTCTCGAGAGCAGCCACGCGGACCGCTTCACCCGCGAGGACATCCGCAACCTGACGCCGCTTGCGGCGGGCGTGGGCCTTATGCTCGCGAACATGCAGATCAATCAGCTGCTGCGCCGGCAGGCCCTGCAGGACGCCCTCACGGGAGCCCACAACCGGCACGCGATGGAGGGCATCGTGGCCGAGGAGCTGGCGCGGGCCAGGCGCCACGAACGCGACCTCTCGTTTGTCATGCTGGACGTGGACGAGTTCAAGTTCATCAACGACCGGCTGGGGCACGCCGAGGGCGACCGCGTTCTGGAGACCTTCGTGGCTGTCCTGCGATCCTCGCTGCGCAGTGTGGACAAGGTCATCCGCTACGGCGGGGACGAGTTCCTTCTGGTCCTGCCGGAGACGTCGCAGAAGGATACCGAAGCAGTGCTGGAGCGCGTGTTTGGGTGCATTGAACAGAAGGTGCAGACGGCGCTTGGGCCCGTCCACTGTTCAGCTGGCGTGGCCACGCTGGAGGGCGACGGGCCGCAGGCAGACCTGGTGGCGCTGGCGGACAAGCGCATGTACGAGGCCAAGGCACGCCACCGTGCCCGCCTCGAGGAAGGCGTCGACTACCAGTAGGCGCTGGTTCGCAAAAGGAGAAATCATGGACAGTGTGCCGCGCGTCATCGAAGGAAGGCACGTGTTCCTTGCGCCGGAGCGCCGGGAGAACGTGCCGCTGTACTGGAAGTGGGCCAGTGACCGCGAGGTGACGCGGCTGACCAAGGGGTACGGGCGGGCGCCCAGCCTGGAGGCGATGCAGGCGTCCTATGAGAAGTCGGCCCTCGCGGAGGACGTGCGCAGGTTCGGCATCCATCTCGCCGCCGACGACGAACTCATCGGCCGGTGCTCGCTCAAGGGCCTGAACCTCATCGTCGGGCGGGGAGAGGCCACCATCCTCATCGGGGACGTCCGGCACCGCGGGCGCGGCTATGGCACGGAGGCCATGCGCCTGCTGTGCGAGGTGGGGTTCGACATGCTGGAACTGCACACCATCTTCCTCACGGTGCTGTCCTGCAACCCTGCGGCCATCGCGTCCTACCGCAAGGTCGGCTTCCGCGAGGCTGGCCGGCTGCGGGAGGCCAGCTGCCGCGATGGCCAGCGCATCGACATCCTCTACATGGACCTGCTGCGGGACGAGCTGGTGCGGGAGGGGGGCGCAGGTCGCTGACGTCCCCCCCGGGCCGCCGTTACAGGTTCTGCACCGCCCGCACGATGGCGGCGGCGTCGATCTCCTCATACGCGAGCAGTTCCTGGGGCTTGCCGCTCATCGGCACCTTGCGCACGGCAAGCGGAACGACGGGCGTGCTGGTTCCTAAAAGGGCGGCGGCGACCGCCTCTCCGATACCGCCCGCAGGGTAGTGGTCCTCGACCGTGATGATAGCCCTGGTCTCGGCCGCCGCACGCTGGAGGGTCGCCGCGTCCAGCGGCTTGACGCTGTAGAGGTCGATGACGCGCGCATGGACGCCCTGCCCCTCCAGCCTGTCCGCCGCGGCAAGCGCCTCGTGCAGCGTGATGCCTGCGCCGACCAGCGTGACGGTGTCCTGCGGGCTCTCCCTCAGGGTCTTGCTGCCGCCGATGGAGAACGGCTCCCCGGGCGCGTAGAGGCGGGGCAGCTCCTGACGCGTGGTGCGCAGGTACGCGATGCCGCGGTGCTCCGCCATCTGTTCCACGAGGGCTGCTGTGGACACGTCGTCCGAGGGATACAGGACCACGCTGTCCGGGATGGTCCGGAACATGGCCAGGTCTTCGAGCCCCATCTGCGACGGGCCGTCGGGTCCGATGGACACGCCCGCATGCGAACCCGCGAACTTGACGTTGGCATGGTCCATCGCGTACCGGCTCATGCGAATCTGGTCGAAGGCACGCGTCAGGAAGGCGGCGAACGTCGAGACAAAGGGCACCTTGCCCCGCGTGCTGAACCCGAGGGCGGCCGACACCATGTTCTGCTCCGCGATGTACATCTCGAAGAAGCGCTCGGGATAGGCGTTCCTGAAGGTGACCGCGAAGGTCGAGTTGCTGACCTCGGCATCGAGCACCACGATGTCCGG
>DAOOUZ010000168.1:0-2255 GCA_035369785.1 Candidatus Cryosericum sp.
GCCTCACAGTTTGTTGGCTACGAGTCGCTGTCGTCGCAGACGGTGGTGACCGGCATCCTCCGGGACGGTGAGGTGACGGGCAGCGCATCCGCCGGGGACAGCGTGGGCGTGGTGCTTGCAGCAACCCCCTTCTATGGCGAGAAGGGCGGGCAGGTGGGCGATACCGGCGTGATTGCGGCGCCAGGCGCCCGGTTCGAGGTGCAGGACACGCAGACCCCGGTCGAGGGTCTCATCATACAGTTTGGCACCGTCACGGAGGGCACGCTGACGGTCGGAGACGCCGTGCGCGCCGAGGTGGACGCACCGCGCCGGCGGGCCATCATGCGGGCGCACACGGCGACGCATCTCCTGCAGGCAGCCCTGCGGTCCATGGACCCGACGGTCCAGCAGAAGGGGTCAAAGGTCATGCCGGATGAGTTCCACTTCGACTTCAGCTTCCGCGGCAGCCTGGGCACGCAGGAGCGCAAGGCTCTGGAGGAGCAGGTGCTGGGCTTCATCACGGCCAACGTGCCTGTCCGCACCGATGTCATGCCCATCGAGGAGGCCCGCAGGACGGGCGCCCTCGCCTTCTTTGGGGAGAAGTACGGGTCGACGGTCCGTGTCGTGTCGGCGGGCGACATTTCCAAGGAGCTGTGCGGCGGCACGCATGTGCGTGCGACAGGGGACATCGGGTTCCTGCGGGTGCGCTCCATCCGCAGCATCGGCACCGACACGAAGCGCATCGAGGCCTCGGTCGGGCTGGCAGCCCTGAGGGACCTCTGGTCGTACGAGGACGCGGTGGACCAGACCGCGGACCTGCTGGGGTGCGCTCCGACGCCGAGTGAAGTCGTTCGCTCGGCAGGTGAACTGACTGCGTCCGTGCGGGAACGCAACCGCAGAATAGAATCCCTGACGGCACAGGCGGCTGACCGCCGCGTGCGCGACCTCATCGCGGACCCTGTGGTCATCGCAGGTCAGCCCGTCGTGCTGGCAACCTTCGAGGGACTGAGCGCCGATGCCCTGCGCCGGGCGGGGGACACCGCCGAGCAGCAGCTGGGCAGTGGCATGTTCATCGGGACGGTGACGGGCGGGGACGGCTTCACGGTCATCAAGGTGTTCGGCGACGCTGCGGCGCGCTTCTCGGCGCGCAAGGTCTTTACGGCCCTGGCGGACAGGTTTGGTGGCAAGGGTGGCGGCAGCGACCGCATGTGTCAGGGGCGCCTGGGAGGCGTTCCCACGGTGGCGGACCTCGAGGCCCTGCTTGGCTGAGGCGCTGTCGCAAGGCGTCCTGTGCCTCGACGTAGGCGAGCGGCACATCGGTGTGGCGCGGGCGGTGCCCGGCGTCGGAACCGCGCTGGCCGCCGGGTCCATCGACGCCGCAGTTCCAGCGGAGGCGGCGCGCGGCGTGGTGGACCGCGTGCAGGCGGAGCGGGCGGGCGTACTGGTGGTCGGCCTGCCGCTTGCGCTGGACGGGACGGACTCGGCGCAGACGCGCAGGGTCCGGCGCTTTGTGGGACTGGTACGAAGGGAGCTGGCGGCACGCGGCCTCAACAAGGCCGTCCGCGTCGAGCTGGTGGATGAGCGGCTTTCCTCGGTGGGCGTGGAACGTGCCTCGGCGAGCGAAGGGTTGAGCGAAGCGAAGGGAAGGGCGACCAAGGACCAGTGGGAGGCAGTCTGGATTCTGCAAGGCTACCTCGACCGGGTTCTGGAGAAGCATGATGAACACTGACGAGGAAGACAAGACACCGGCAGAGTCCAGCGCCGTGGAACCGGCGCAGCAGGAGAAGCCGGGCCGCAGAAGGAAGGGCCGCCGTATCCTGCTGGCGGTTCTCTGCGTCCTTGTCGTGCTCATTGGCGCGGGGTGCGTGACATGGTACAGCCTCATGCGGGTTGCGCCGGCCTCGTCGCCGGAGGCGTACGTCGACGTCAGAACAGGCGATGCGGTCAGCGACATCAGCAGTCGCCTGCATGCGATGGGCATGACAGCGAACGACCGGTCCCTGCGCTGGTACTGGCGCCTGAGGCGCGGGGGCGCCCTGCGTCAGGGGCGCTACGTGGTGGGCGGCGCCACCAGCATGGCTGACCTGTACCAGATCCTTGCAGTCGGGCCGCCTCTTACGGTGCGCGTGACCTTTCCCGAGGGCTACACGGTGCGGCAGATGGCCGCGCGCCTTGCGGAACAAGTGGGGATTCCCGCCCCTGATTTCATGGCCGCCGCAGTGGACGGCAGGGGCACGCTTCTCGAGGGCCACCTCTTCCCGGACACGTACGACGTG
>DAOOUZ010000169.1:0-2235 GCA_035369785.1 Candidatus Cryosericum sp.
CGCCTCGTCCATGGTGGACTCCAGGGCAAACAGGACCTGCGGCACGCCAAAGCCGCGGAAGGCGCCACATGCCCCGTTGTTGGTAAAGACCGCCCACCCCTCATGGCGTGTATTGGGAACACGGTACAAGGAGGAGGCATGTTCGAGGGCGAGGTTCAGTACGGGCCCGCCCAGAGAACTGTACGCGCCCTTGTCCTCATAGCAGAGGACGTCGTTGGCGACGAGCGTGCCATCACGCCGGAAGCCTGTCCGGGTGCGGACGATGAAGGGGTGCCGCTTCCACCCGGAGACAAGCGATTCCTCGCGCGAGAGGACGACCTTGACCGGCTTGCCCGTCTTCATGGCAAGAAGCGCGATGCCACCCTGAATGGTCAACTCGTCCTTGCCGCCGAAACCGCCGCCCACGGGGTTGCTGACCACGTGAATCATGCGCGGGTTCATGCCCAGGATGCGGGCAACCTGCAGCTGGTCGCGGTACGCGTACTGCGAACCGGCGTAGATGGACAGCGAGCCATCGGCTTCCGGCACCGCCACGCCTGACTCGGTCTCCAGCGGAACGTGCGCCTGGCGCGGTGTCCGGTACTCGTGCTCGATGACCAGGTCGGCGTCCCGGAGCCCCTGCTCAACGTCGCCCTTGGTAATCAGCGTGTGCAGGCAGACGTTGCCCTTCTCGTGCACCTTGGGGGCGTCTGGCTTGAGCGCCTCGACAGGGTCGTCGACAACCGGCAGAACCTCATAATCCACATCGACCAGCGCGGCTGCTTCCTCGGCGATGCGCTCGCTGGTGGCAGCCACAAGGGCGACCGTGTCGCCCATGTACCGCACCTTGTCGCCACAGATGACCGGCTGGTCGGGGTCGGCGATACCGAAGCCGTTGAAGCCCGGCACGTCTGCCGCGGTCAGTACCGCTGCGACCCCGTCCAGCTGAAGCGCTTTCGTGGTGTCCACCCGTTTGATCAGGGCATGGGGATGCCTGCTGCGCACGAACGCAGCGTACAGCATTCCCGGAAAGGATAGGTCCGACATGTACCGCGTGGTTCCGCACGCCTTGCCCTCTGCGTCTATCCTGTCCATCTGCTCGAAGCGAACCTCGTCCATCGCCCTGCTCCTTTCGCCCATCATCCGCCGCCGATGGGAGCGGCAAACACCAGCTCGTCCCCGTCCTGCAGCGCGTATTCGTCATAGACACGGCGGCCCTTCACGATGAGCGTGAGGTAGGCCAGTTCTGGCCCGCTGATGCCCAACTCGTGCACGATGTCAGCCGCCGTCGTCCCCTCGGGTACCTCGAGGTCGTAGTCGGGCGGGTCGTGGTAGCGTTTGTAGTCCTGAAACAACCTGATGCGGACCTTCATGTCATGGCACCGACAGAAGCTGCCAGGCACACTGGGCCAGGAGGCCCACGGCGGCCTCACGCCGGTACACGGCACTGGCCCGCAGGTCGTCGATGGGAGCGACTTCCTTCCACGCCATCTGCGCGGCGCCGCGCACGGCGTCCCACGAGAGCACCGGGGGCAAGGCACAGAACATCTGCTCGGTCTTGGGCGCGCGGATGACCGTGGGCGCCAGGGAACCGAACGCGATGCGCGCCTCGCGAACCTTGCCTGCCTCGTCCCTGCGGAACCAGCAGGCGACGTTGGCTGTCGAAATGGTCATGGCCTGTCGGGCGCCCCGCTTGGCGAACCCGCTCCGCTCGTCCGGGGCAAGCGCTTTGAACTGAACTTCGGTGATGAGCTCGTCGGGGGCGAGGACCGTCCGCCCAGGGCCTGTGCAGAAGTCGATGACTGGCACGCTGCGGGTACCCCTCGTGCTCGCCAGAACAGCGTTCGCGTCCAACACAACGAGCGCGGGGATGGTGTCGCCCGCAGGAGAGGCATTGGCAAGGTTGCCACCAACGGTTCCCATGTTGCGAATCTGCGGTCCCCCCACCTTTCCGGCCGCCTGCGCCAGCGCTGCCCCGTGCGCACGCACGAGAGCGGACGCTGTGAGCTCGGTGTGCGTGACGCCCGCTCCGATATGAAGGACGCCTGCTTCCTCACGGATTCCACGCAGCTCAGTCACGCGGGAAAGGTCAACGATGACGTGCTCGTGGACGAGCCCCTCCTTGAGGCGCACCATCATGTCCGTGCCGCCGGCGAGGAAACGCTTGAGGGCACCAAACTGGGAGGCCAGCTCGAGAGCCTCGGAAAGGTCATGCGCGCTGTGGTATTCCAAGTTCTTGATCATGGTGTCCGCTCC
>DAOOUZ010000170.1:0-2229 GCA_035369785.1 Candidatus Cryosericum sp.
GGGACTGTTCGGTCTTTGTCAGTGCCTCTGCGCACACAAGCATCCGCCAAGCGCCGTAGTTGTAGATGGGACCGACGGTTGTCTTCTCATAGACGGCGTAGGCAGCCCGCAGCACCTCTTCCGTGGGCAGGGCTCGAAAGCGCTCCTCGCCTTTCAGGGCTGGGTCGATGAAGAGTTGGGCAAACTGGTCGAGGGTGATGGTCTTGTCAGTCACTGCTTGTCCTCCGACTGTGGATTGAATGGCAGCTCAACAGCGATTGGCAGCACCACTTCATCGAGGAAGTCCAGAGGTGGGTGCAAGCCGATGTCCTGGTAGCCTTCAAACCAGCCGCTGCCGCACCCCTTCTCATACCAGCCGGCGGCCTTTAGCGCTCGACGGACAGCATTTCGCGCCTGCCCTGAGACGTGCACATTGATGGTGACTGTCGGGTCCACCTTGCACACGTTGATGAGGAAGTCGCGCTTGAGCGCGTTGAGACGCTCAACCTCTGCAGGTGTCCGACCACGGTTGCACGCCCCATAGTCGTCATACTCGGGCCAGTGCTGCTTTAGGTATTCCTGGAAATCCATCACGGCCCCTCCGACTGCTGGGACTGCTGGCTCTTAAGCTGCTCCAAGAAGCACTTCAGAGCGTACAGGTCAAGCTTCTTTGGTGCGCGCTGCCCTCTGCAGATGCTGCAGGAGCACATATAAGGGCCGCTTGCCCGACCGCGCTCATGGCGGTCGTCGTTGATGGCCTGAATGAAATCATCGACCGTGAAAGTTTCGGTGATGGTGCGGGTGTAGGTAGGTAGCTTCATTGCTTGTCCTCCGACTGCGGTGGCTGTCTGACACCAAGGTCTCGTGCCAGACGCTCATGTCGATGAGCATTCAGCTCGCGCTGGTGGTAGCGAAGTAGAAGCTCGATTGCCCACATTGGAAGCAGACGTAGAAGCCATGCAGGAAGGCTCATCACTTGTCCTCCGACTGCTTGGGCTGCTGGGTACTCGTCATTGCAGGGTCCTTTGAACTTCAGGCATCGAACCGGTCTCTTGCTTCATGGTAGGAGATGAAGTCCCTGCTGGATTGCAGTAAAGACATCATAACACAGCGGTGGAAGGCGTGTTGACTAAAGTGTAACCTTCTCACGGATGTAACGCGCAAGGCGCCTCCGGAAGGTGAGGGTCGTCCATTCCTTTGGAATCCTCGAGATGGCGTCCTTGACTCCCTCAGGAGACGGGTGGCAGGTGATGTAGCCCCAGTCCGGCAGGAAGGACCGAGAGGCGTGGGGCAGGACCGTGGTAGTTCTCGGGATGGGCTTCACTCCCTCGCAGAGGATAACGGGCACTCCCCGTTCTGCTGCCTCCAGTGCGTTCAACCCGTAGGTCTCGTCTTCCCAGGTGGAGACGAGGAAGGCGGACTCAGCCAGCACCTCCATACAGGTTTCCCATGGCTGATCGAAGACCACGCTTTCACCGGTGGTGTCGAGTACGTACCCACGAGAGACCCTGCTGAGCATGAAGTTCAGCCCATTGCCGAGGGCACGCTCCAGCTTCTTCTCCTTCGCCATCCGAGAGAGCACGATGCCAGGAAGGGCAGCTGGTTTCACCGGGTCCCTGCAGGTGCTACCAAGTGGAAAGCGAACCTCATCCACGAACGGGTCGTGGAGCAGGGTCATGTTGCAGAGATCGGGGCTGGTCAGCACCCGCTTTGTCTGCTCTCTACCAATCTGGTAGCGGTGCCAGGCATCCCAGATGAGGCGCAGGCGCTCAGAGACAGCGATCACTCGCCCTCCCTTGTGCTTCACGAGCCCGACACCCGAGTTGAAGTTGAAGCCCCAGACTGAGTTCACGTCCGGGCAATGAAGCCACGCCTCGATGTCGGCACCACGTCCTTCTTTGCACAGCGCCTTGATGATGGTGCTCGAGTTGCCGTGGTAGATGAAGCGGTCGAAGCGGTGGTGGTTCTCTTTGACCCAGTTCTTCCGCAGGGTAACCTGCGGGTTTCCTCTCTCTGGAAAGCAGATGTTGGCGATGCCCAACTTCACCTGTCGAGGGTGGATGGTGTCGCCCTCAGCAGTCATGAGCCAGTGATCGGGCTTGGCAGCGTGCAGCTGCGCCACCCGGTCGAGGCCGGAGGTGTACTTGCCGAGAAGGGGCGGGTTGTCGTTTGGTCCGATTACGAGTGTGCGCATAGTTACACAATCCTCGGAGCTTCCTGGCCCTCCTTGACCGTTGGGGCGCTTTGGGC
>DAOOUZ010000171.1:0-2209 GCA_035369785.1 Candidatus Cryosericum sp.
CCTACGCGGACGGACCTGCCCGGCTCCAGAACCGTCACGGGACGCTGGTCCATGTGAAGGTCGAACTGGCCGGTTTCATCAAAGTACCGCAGCACCTCGAGGGTCTGTGCGCTGCAGTACAGAGGAACGCTGATGTCCACCAGCGGCAGAAACCCGACATGGTCGATGTGCCCGTGGCTCAGGAGAATGCCGGAAACGTCGCCCGGTTCGAGCGCTGTGCCAAACTCCTGTTCAAGGAACCTTCGCTGTGCCGGGGGATACAGTCCCGCGAGCGGTGGCAGGTTTCCAAAGTGCAGATAATCCCGCACCTCAAGGTACGGCGCAGGCTTCAGGCGGTCGTTGAAATGGTCCGAACCCGCAAGGAAGTCCATACCAAAATCCAGAAGCATGGTGGTGCCGTCGTACCGGAGGACCGTCTTCCCTCCCCCGATTTCCCGCACTGCACCATAGAATGACAGGTTGACCGACATGCTGCCTCCACGCAATCCCGAATACCCGCCGACACATGTGCCGCGTGTCAAGGTTTCCATTATACCGTTCTCGCAACCTACAACAACGTTGCCCGGGCCGGCCCCTTCCGCGTTGCAAACGTATGGCACGCGACTACACTTACTAGCGTTCGCTGGCACTCACGCAGCTGCATGACCGGCAACGAGACCCAAGGGCGGCGGAGAAGCGTACAGGCGGAGGCAGGAATGGCAAAGGTAGTCCTCGAGAACGTCACGAAACGATTCGGCAAGGTCATCGCGGTCAACCATGTTTCCCTGACAGCGGAAGACAAGGAGTTCCTCGTCCTGCTGGGTCCCTCCGGCTGTGGCAAGACGACCACGCTGCGCATGATTGCAGGCCTTGAACTGGCGGACGAGGGCAACGTGGTCATCGGCGACGACGTCGTCAACGACGTTCCTCCTGCTGCTCGCGACATCGCCATGGTGTTCCAGAACTATGCGCTGTACCCCCACATGACGGTGCGCGACAACATCTCCTTTGGCCTCAAGCTTCACAAGATTCCCGCAAAGGAAGTGGATGACCGTGTGGCTGAAGTTGCCCAGATGCTGGGCCTGCAGGACTACCTGAAGCGCGTCCCCAAGGAACTGTCCGGTGGCCAGCGTCAGCGGGTTGCGCTCGCGCGTGCCATTGTTCGCAAGCCCAAGGTGTTCCTCATGGACGAGCCCCTGTCGAACCTCGATGCCAAGCTGCGCGTGCAGACGCGGGAGGAACTCATCAAGCTGCACCAGAAGCTGGGGGTGACTACCATCTACGTGACCCACGACCAGGTCGAGGCCATGACGCTGGGTTCCCGCGTGGCGGTCATGGAGAACGGGTTCCTGCGTCAGCTGGGCAAGCCGCGCGATGTGTACGACAATCCCTCCAACAAGTTCGTTGCTGGCTTCGTCGGAACGCCTCCCTCCAACTTCGTGCCGGCTGCACTTGCCGCAGACGGAGCTCCTGCACTCGATGTCGCCGGGCAGCGCGTTCAGCTGTCGCAGTCCCAGCAGCGTGCGGCAGCGACGGTTGCCCCCGGCAGCTACGTCTGGGGAATTCGCCCCGAGGACCTGCTGGTCGACGGGCAGTCCAACCTGCCCGAGGTCTCCGCTACCTTTCCCACTACCATTTCCTTCGTGGAGATGATGGGCAGCGAGACCTTCATCCATGCCAACCTCGCAGACACGACCGTCGTCGTGCGCGCAAGCAGTGCCTTCGAGTACGCCCAGGGCGACCCTGTCCGCCTCGTGGTCAATGTGGCGCGTACCCATCTCTTCCACGCAGACTCAGGGGAAGCAATCTTCTAGGCTCGTTTCGGCTTTCTGTCCTGCCCATTGAGCGGGGTTATACACACTCTTGCATTTTTGTTCAGTATCGCTATTATTTCTTTCGTACTGAGATAATAGCGAGGCGATCATGTTGGACCTTGTCCGAGCGCTCAGCTTAGAGCACGCGTTCGATATCATGGAGTACCTTGCGGCCCACCCGGGTGCCAACGCCAGCACAATCAGCCATGTCCTCGGTGTTCACATCGTCACCGTCCAGCATGTGCTCGAGGCGCTCGAGGCAGAGGGGGCTGTTTCAAGTGTCACAAGCAGAGGCTCCGTCGGCCGGCCTGCGAAGGTATACCGCTACCACGGTGGCGTCTACACCATTGACCTCGACCAGTTGCTCGACCTGTATGCACACCGCGCACAACGGGTCCGTGATGCGGGCAATCCCG
>DAOOUZ010000172.1:0-2189 GCA_035369785.1 Candidatus Cryosericum sp.
ACAGCCGGCTTGACGTCAACGGGGGAGGGAAGATAGTCGACGATTCCGTCCAGCAGGGGCTGAATGCCCTTGTTGCGGAACGAAGACCCCACGAATACGGGGACGACAAGGTTGGCGATCGTCGCTCGACGCAGCGCAGGCTTGACATGGTCCCAGACCATCGTGCCGGAGCTGACGTACTCCTCCAGCGCCTGGTCATCGACCTCTGCTACCGTCTCGATAAGCTGCTCGCGAGCCTCGGCAATGCGTGTCTTTTCGTCGGCATCCGGCTCAAGGGTCTCAAAGGTCTCGCCGGTCGGATCATTGAACAGGTACTTCTTCCCCTCCATGACGTCGAGAATGCCCGAGAAACTGTCTTCCTTGCCGATGGGCAGCTGAACGATTGCCGGACGGGCACCCAGCTTCTCACGGATGGACGCAATGGTCTTGTCAAAGTCCGCCCCGACACGGTCGAACTTGTTGATATACACGATGCGCGGAACATGGTACTTGTCCGCCTGTCTCCAGACCGTTTCAGACTGAGCCTGAACGCCCTCGACTCCAGAGAGAATGATGACCCCGCCGTCAAGCACTCGCAGAGCACGCTCTACCTCT
The DNA here is from genome assembly GCA_035369785.1 of Candidatus Cryosericum sp. Lineage (GTDB taxonomy): Bacteria > Caldisericota > Caldisericia > Cryosericales > Cryosericaceae > Cryosericum. The sequence continues at coordinate 595 of DAOOUZ010000172.1, forward strand.
GCCGTGAAATCCACGTGGCCGGGCGTATCAATGATGTTGATCTTCGTTCCCTTCCAGAACGCAGTGACAACGGCGGACTGTATGGTGATACCCCGTTCCCGTTCCTGTGGAAGGAAGTCGGTCGTCGTGTTGCCGTCATCGACATTGCCCAGCTTGTACGTCGATCCCGTGAAATACAGGATCCGTTCCGACGTGGTCGTCTTGCCAGCGTCGATGTGGGCAATGATACCGATGTTTCGTATGTTGGTGAGTTCGTCCTGATTGACCATGCAGTACCAATTACCTTCGAGGCCTACCAGCGATAGTGCGAGTACGACTTGTTCGCCTCTGCCATGCGGTGGACATCTGACTTCTTCTTAAACGCTGCACCAGTTTCGGAGACTGCATCCATCATCTCGTACGCAATCTTCTCAGTCATCGACTTTCCTGAGCGCTTCTTGGCGGCGTCAACAATCCACTCCATGCTCAGGTTGATACCACGACGCGACTCGACCTCGACCGGAACCTGCAGAGTCGCACCACCGACGCGGCGCGGCTTGACCTCTACCAGAGGACGACACTTCTCAACCGCCTGCTGAAAGACCTCAATCCCAGGCTTGGAGCCCTTGTCGTCGATCAGTTTGATCGCACCATACACAATGCCCTGCGCCTTCACCTTCTTGCCTTTCTTGAGAATCTTGTTGATAAAGTGGTTCAGAAGCTCGCTGTTGTAAATGGGATCAGACTGAGCTGGCTTCCGGAACTGCCGCTTCTTCCTAGGCATTACTTGCCACCTTTCTTGGTCACTGCCGTTTTCTTGGCCCGTTTGGCTCCGTACTTCGAACGGCCCTTCATGCGGTTGGCGACGCCCGCCGTATCAAGAGTTCCACGAATGATGTGATACCGGACGCCGGGCAGGTCCTTGACCCTCCCGCCGCGAATCAACACCATGGAGTGTTCCTGGAGATTGTGGCCAATCCCGCCGATGTATGCGGTTACTTCCATTCCATTGGTCAGACGGACTCTGGCGATTTTGCGCAAAGCCGAGTTAGGCTTCTTCGGCGTTGCCGTCTTCACCTGAGTACATACGCCCCTCTTCTGTGGGCAACCCTTCAGAGCCGGAGTCTTTGTCTTGTACTCTGGCTGAACGCGGGGCGACCGCACCAGCTGGTTAAATGTTGGCATGCGTTTTCCTCCCTAAGAAAGCAAATGCAACTGTACATGATACCCACAAGGGACCTGCTGTCAAGCGCTTGTCCCCTTGACAAACCACATGTTGAGCCTGGCCTACCGGCAATCCTCCTGCCCGCGGAGCTGCGGCCGGGCAGGAGGACGTAGATGTGTGCCGCAGCTACAGAGCCCGGCCCTGTGACTCCCGGCTCTCGACCATGAGGTCGGGCGACGAGGTGCCCGCCGGGATGGACTTGCCGACGATGACCGCTTCCTTCAGGCCGGTCAGGCGGTCGATCCTCCCCTTGATGGCAGCATCCGCCAGGACACGCGGCGTTTCTTGGAAAGAGGCTGCAGACAGGAAGCTATCCGTCTCCAGCGAGGACTTCGTGATGCCCTGGAGCACAAGGTCGAAGGAGGCAGGTCTGCCCCCCTGCGCACGCACC
>DAOOUZ010000173.1:0-2181 GCA_035369785.1 Candidatus Cryosericum sp.
AGGATGACGATGGCGATGATGGCGACAGCGTCGACCAGCTCGCTCATGATGCCGGAGATGACGGCGGCCACGATAAGGATGCCAATGACCACGCTGCGGAACTGTTCGGCGAACAGGGCCCACTTGCTCTTTCCCGGCGCTTCGGTCAACTGGTTGGGACCGTCCCGCTCGAGGCGCCTTCTGGCTTCCTCGGGCGAAAGCCCGGCGGCCTGGTTCGTCCCCAGCGCCTCGCACACCGCTTGGGGCTCCTGCGTCCACGGAGCCGCTGCCGCCGTCACTGCCGCGCCCTTGATACGGGCGTCCTCTGTTGTCTGTTTCACTGTTCCTCCCCGGTGTTTCGGGGCGTCCTCCCGTGAGGAACCCCGGCGCTTCTGTGGTGGTCTCGCACGGGTGAACATGATGGCCTGCCGGGAGGGGTGACCCTCCGTCCTGACGACAGCCTGTCCTGCGTTCCGCAGGCAGCTACTCCCCAACCATGGTTTGAGTATACGGGCAGGTGCAGAGGTGTCAACGACGGGCTGCGAATGCGAAAACCCCCGCCCGGAACGGGCAGGGGTCTGTTGACACCGAAGGTCGGCAGCGGTCAGTCGATGTGAATCGTCTTCGCGGCGGTTGCCTGTACGTTCTTGGGAACGGTCAGCTCAAGCACGCCGTTTTCCATGCGGGCTGTCACATGGTCGAGGTCGACGGCCTCGTCAAAGTGGAACTCCCGCTCATACGTGCCGCTTCTGCGCTCGCGGTAGACGGTCTTGAGCGTATCCTCGTCCTTCTTCTCCTCTTCGGTCGTGCGGACGGTCAGGCTGTCCTGCTCGGCCGTGATGGTCACGCGTTCCTTGCTGACGCCCGGCATGTTCATGCGGATGACATAGCGGCTGTCATCCTCGAGCACATCGGTCGCCGGAAGGCGGGCGCCCTGCCCTGCGGCGTGCATCATGGCTTCCACGCGGAAGGGGAACATATTGGCATACATCACGCTGGGACGCGTCCGCCCGGCGGTTGCTTCGGTATTCAGGTTGCAATACATGATCGAGCCTCCTGTTTTCGTCATTTTCCACCCGGTCTGAGTTCCGGGTCATCCTTTCCAACATTGCTCCGGCCAGCCATTTATGGCCTCCGGCACTGATACAGGTATATGCATTAGCACTCTCGTGACAAGAGTGCCAATGTGGAGACTTCGTCACCATTGAGAGATGCTTGCCATGCTGCTTCAGGGCGAACGCAGGTGTCTGTGGCTCCAGCGTGGGAGCATCTGGTGGCTCGACGGTACGCCTCCCCGTTGGGAGGGGAGGGCAGGTGGTCGTTCCATGGAGCACGACCTGCGCTATACTGGGGGCGCACTGGGGTGCAGAGGAGGTTCGCGCATGGACCCATTGTGGGTGCTCGTGGTTCTGGTCGGCGTCGCCGCGGTATGTGTGGTTGGGGCCGCGGTGGTCATCGCCGTCCGTGTTGCACAGGTGGCACGCGAGGTTGGGCCGAAGGTGGAGGAGATACGGTCGCAGCTGTCTGCAGCCAGCGCAGAGATTGCCCGGGTTGCCGGCGCGGTGCGGGAAGGCGAAGCGACATTCAACACGCTGGCGGACAAAGCGACGGCTGCTTCGGGCCGCGTCACCCGGGTGGTCCAGGCCGTCCCGGCTGTGGTGGGCAAGGTGCAGGATGCCAGCCTGCGGGCGCGCGCCACGGTGCGCGCAGTTGCTGTTGTTGCGGCGAGGACGGTGCGCAGCGGAAGGCGGACCAGGGCTTCCTCGCGCGGGGTGACTCTGAAGTAGGGGCACCGGCTTCTTGTTCTGAGGTGCCACGGAAGGGGGCACGGGCGGCGTAGGATGCGGGGGCAGATGGAGAATACCACACTGATCCGGGCGGACGACCTCCAGCAGGTGTTGCTGGAAAAAACCACGCGGCGGGCCATCCAGCGGGCGGTGGCTCTTATTGCCCGGTCGATTCCGTCGAGCTCGGTCACGGTGCTCGACGTCGACGCGGACCAGCACGTCCGGTTCGCTGCTGCGCAGGGCATTCCGTGGACCGTGCTGCGCAGGGTCGAGCGCAGCTTCAATGTGCAGCTGCCGGCGAACCTCGCAGGCATCATGCACACCAGGCAGACGTGCTTTATCCAGGACGTTCCCGCGTACGAAGACTGGCGCGGCTCGAGGGAGGGCCTGGTCAGCTACGTGGGGTTTCCGGTCA
>DAOOUZ010000174.1:0-2170 GCA_035369785.1 Candidatus Cryosericum sp.
TATCGTACAAATCCCATCATTGCTATCGCTTCTCCTTTGGACTGCGGACACCCTCGGGCGTCCTCATGTAACCTACGCAGTATAGTGGGAATCCGTACGGCGCTTTGTGAAGGTACAGAGGATGACAACGGGGCGCAGCCCTACGTCAGGGCGAGCGCGTGGCAGACCAGGGCCACATCCTGGAGGGAGAGGATGGCGGGACCGTACTGGACGTACGCCAGCAGGCGCGGCGTTGGGACGACGGCGACGTGGGCGCCGCCGGACCGGGTGGGGGGCGCTCCCTCGCAGGCAACGATGCAGCGCACAATCTGCGGACACCCCGCGTCGCGGAGGATGCGGGAGCACAGCGCCGCGCCGCGTGCCACCTCGGCGATGGGGTCGTCGTCCTGGTCAGCGGCTGCTGATGTGCCCCAGTTGCGCGTCTCGATGGCATAGACGCCCGTGGGCCCGACCAGGAGGTGGTCGAGCTGGGCGGTGCGGAAGCTGCTGCCCTCGAACTCGACGTCATGGGCGTGGGCAAGGTGCAGGTCGTTCATCAGCACGAACTCGTCCGGGAGGGCCGAGAGCGTTCGGATGACCGCGCGCTCCGCCACAGCGTTCGCAAGCACCCGCGAATGCGCGATGGACTCCACCTGCTGGCATTGCTCCTTGGCGGCGGCGACGCGTCGGGCAACCTCTGCCTCCCGGCCGCTCAGGAAGGCTGCCAGCGCATGTTCGGTGGGCAGGAGGGACCGGGAGCGTGCCCGCACCTGTGCCCTCTCGCGTGCCTGCCTCGCCAGCTCGGTGAGCCGCGCCCGCGGGCCCTGCTGTGGCGCTGCCGCGCGCTCCTGCTGAAACCTGGCGCGGATGCGGGCGATGTCCTCGTCGCACGCGGCGCGCTCGCGTGCGAGCCTTTCGGCGAGCGTGGCCTCCTGCCTGGCCAGGTCATCGCGCGCGACCCCCTCCTGCTCGTACAGGAACTTGCGGGCCCTGGCCGCCTGGATGCCGACGTCGGAGGGCTGCCCGACGACGATGCCGGCGCGGGCGGCAAGGACCAGCACCTGCTTCCATGCAGCACTCTCGCCGACGATGACCGCCACGGCCCCTCCCTATTCCGCGAAGGTTTCCCCGTTCCTGCGGCGGGCGATGAACTTGGCGACCTCGGTCGCCCAGAGGGTGAAGGAGGCAAAGCCGGCTCCCACGGCGATGTCCAGCGCCGACAGGAACTCGGTCTGGAAGACGCGCTGGAGCAGAGGGACATAGATGAGCAGCAGCTGCAGGCCAAGCGCTCCCAGCACTGCCAGCACCAGATTCCAGTTGGCGTGCAGGTGGGGGCTGAAGGCCGACTGCGTCAGGCTGCGGGAGCTAAACGCCTGGAACAGCTCCGCGAGGACGATGACCGTGAAGGCCATGGTGTGCGCCCGGCTGAGGTCGCCATGCTCGACGTAGAGGACGAACCAGTACGCGGCCAGCGAGCACAGGCCGATGGCGCCGGCCTGCACGGTCAGGATGATGCTGCGCCCGCGGCCCAGGATGGGCGTTTCGGGATTGCGCGGCTTGCGCTGCATGAGGCCGTCGACCGGCGGGTCCATGCCCAGCGCTAGGGCGGGCAGGCCGTCTGTCACGAGGTTCATCCACAGGATCTGGATGGGGATGAGGGGAACGGGCATGCCGACGATGGAGGCGACGAACATGAGCACGATCTCGCCGAGATTGCAGGACAGCAGGTAGTGGACGAACTTGAGGATGTTGTCGTAGATCGCGCGGCCCTCCTCGACCGCGGCGACGATGGAGGCGAAGTTGTCGTCGGTGACAACCATGTCGGCGACCTCCTTCGTGACGTCCGTGCCGGTGATGCCCATGGCGACGCCGATGTCCGCCTCCTTGATGGCGGGCGCGTCGTTGACGCCGTCCCCGGTCATGGCAACGATCTCCCCGCGCTTGCGCCACGCCCGCACAACGCGCAGCTTGTGCTCGGGGGCCACGCGCGCGTACACGCCGACCCGGGGCAGCACCTGCTCGAACTCCTCCTGCGACAACGCGTCGAGTTCGCGGCCCGTGAGGGCGACGGAATCCTCATGGAAGAAGCCCAGGTCGCGCGCGATGGCAACGGCGGTGGCCTTGTGGTCGCCCGTGATCATGACGGTGCGGATGCCCGCGCCGGCGCACTTTGCGATGGCGGCGCGCACCT
>DAOOUZ010000175.1:0-2169 GCA_035369785.1 Candidatus Cryosericum sp.
GCTCGCTACAGAATATGGGCAGCCCTCGGTGCTTGTCTACATCCGTGGTCTTCGCGACCTCATGGTCGCGGGGCACGCGCTCAAAGCGAAGCTGCGCAGCACTGCAGGGGTCGGAGTTGCGGTGGATCGGCTGCTGCCATTCCTGGAGCCCGCTATTCAGACGGCCCTGGATGAGGCTGTCGCTGGGATTCAGGGTATTTCGTGGGACAACCTGCAACCCTCAGACCTAGTGCCCGAGGCGTCGATGGTGGCGCTTCCCGTGGGTCGCAGGTACCGGCCGGAGGAGCGCATCGCACTGCTGGAAGACGCTTTGGATTCGTGGCTTGTAGAGCGGACGCAGGCGACAGCAAGCGAGCCCTATGGGGTTACCGTGGTGTTTTCGTATCTCATGGACTTCCGACGTGAGGTGCGGTTGCTGCGTCGGCTGCTCAAGGCTGCGGCGTCTCGGGATGTCCGTACTGGTGTCGCCGGAGGTGCCCAGTGAGCAAGGCTGGTGTGGTGACCACGCGCGAGGCAGTCGGTGCATTTGAAGCCCTGGGCTTTGCTGGACGCGTCGTGGACAGTGACGTCCAAGCTGCCGAGGCAGTCGTGTCCCTTGCGAGGACAGGCGAGTTCGGCCTGATTTTGCTTACCTCGGACGTGGCAGGTGGATGGATTGGTTCCGAGGCTGCCCGCAGCATGCTCGTCCCGGTCGTGCTTGTGGTCCCGGTGACGCCCTCGGACTCCAGTGTCGCTTCGACAGCAGTACGGCGACTGATTGAGAACGCGGTAGGAATCGACCTGGTTGGAAAAACGACGGAGGAAGCGAGTCATGACACACGGTGAGATTGTAAAGGTTGCTGGGCCTCTGGTAGTTGCCAAGGGATTGTCAGACCCCCAGATGTATGAGCTGGTACGGGTCGGCGATGCGCACTTGTTTGGTGAGATCATTGAGCTGCGGCGTGACCTCGCAAGCATCCAGATCTACGAGGAGACCAGCGGCGTCGGGCCGGGAGAACCCGTTGTCCAGACGGGGAGCGAACTTACAGTGGAACTTGGGCCCGGACTCATTACGTCCATCTATGATGGTATTCAGCGGCCGCTGGATGCCATCCGGGCTCAGTACGGCGACTTTGTGCCACGCGGCGTTTCGCTGCCTGCGCTTCCCCGCGACCGTGTCTGGCACTTCGCCCCGTCGGCACACATTGGCGATACGGTGGTGCCCGGTGATCTTCTGGGTTCAGTCCAGGAGACACGGGCAGTGCTCCATCGCATCATGGTTCCTGCAGGAATGACCGGCACGGTTGTTACGATTGGCCAGAAGGACTGCACGGTGGATGAGCCGGTAGCGGTGATCCGAACGGAATCCGGCGAGGAACGGAGCGTGTCCATGGTGCAGCGATGGCCTGTGCGCACTGCCAGGCCATATGCCAGGCGCATGGCACCCGACAAGCCGCTGGTAACGGGCCAGCGGGTCATAGATGCGTTGTTTCCGATTGCAAAAGGTGGCACGGCCTGCGTTCCAGGCCCCTTCGGGAGCGGAAAAACGGTGATTCAGCATCAGCTGGCCAAGTGGGCTGACGCTGACATCATCGTATATGTGGGGTGCGGCGAGCGTGGCAACGAGATGACCGACGTGCTGCAGGAGTTTCCCCAGCTGACCGACCCGAAGACGGGCGAGGTTCTCATGAATCGGACCGTACTGATTGCCAATACGTCGAACATGCCGGTCGCTGCGCGTGAGGCGTCTGTCTTCACAGGCGTCACGATTGCGGAGTACTTCCGTGACATGGGATACAGCGTTGCACTCATGGCTGATTCGACTTCCAGGTGGGCAGAGGCCATGCGTGAGATTTCCGGACGCCTTGAAGAGATGCCAGGAGAGGAGGGATTTCCTGCCTACCTCGCCTCTCGCATCGCATCGTTCTATGAGCGTGCCGGTCGCGTGACAACTATCGGGTCGTTACCGCGGGAAGGCAGCCTCAGCATTATCGGTGCCGTCTCACCTCCCGGCGGAGACCTCTCTGAGCCCGTGGTTCAGGCGACGCTTCGTGCTGTCAAGGTCTTCTGGGCGCTCGACTCGAGGTTGGCAGATGCGCGTCACTTCCCGGCCATAGACTGGCTGCAGTCCTATTCCCTATACAGTGATTCGCTTGAGCGCTTCTATGAAGGAAAGCTTGGACCGCTCTG
>DAOOUZ010000176.1:0-2164 GCA_035369785.1 Candidatus Cryosericum sp.
ACCAGCAGAGCTCCTGCGATGGTTGAACCCGGCCCTGCTTTTGACGCACTGCCGCTGATGGCAACCAACGCGTCTCCGGGTACCCCACACGTATCGAGGACAAGGTCTGCCACTTCAAACAGCCGTTTTCCGGACGGATGGCGGGACGGCGTGCTTTGCGAGTGCGCGACATTGGTCACGGCAATCACGTGGAGGCCCATTCTGGTACCTTCCATCGCCATCTCTACCGGAACAGCGTTACGTCCCGAATTGGAAATCACCACGAGCACGTCCCCCGGTTCGACCGGACTATTCGCCAAATAGACATGGGCAAGCCCAGGCAGGCGTTCAAGGTAGGTGGCCTGCGTCTCGTTGATATGGACCATGAGTTCCGTTTCAAGGATGCCCTGCACCTGAACCAGACCGCCAGCCCTGCCGACCATCTCCTCAGCGATCATGTGGGAGTGTCCCGTTCCAAACCCGAAAACAACCCCGCCATTCTGCACGCTGTCCGCCACCAGCTGAGCACCCTTCAGAATGCCATCCGTCTGGGTTTTCTCGATACGGTCGATCATCTGACGCACTGCATCAATGTACGCTGCTGCTGCCATTCCTGTCCTCCCCCCGGCCTCTAGTCCCGGGATGCATGTCCGAACTCACCTCTCGCGAACTTCTCAAGCGCAATTGCTGCTCCCTGCTCATTGTTCGCTGGTACAACAACACGCGCCAAGGAGCGCGTTTCCGCATCGGCATTTGCTACCGCGACGGACGTACCTGCCTCGGCGAACATGCTCTGGTCCGCCTCGCAGTCCCCAACTGCCATGACGTTCCCACGCGCGATGCCAAGGTAGGACATCAGCCATCTAAGCGCGGTCCCTTTGCTGACGCCTGCGTCCATGACGTTCAGGAAGTTGACGTCCGCTCGCACGACACTGGCAGCGGGGCCAAGCGTCCGGTCCAGCGTCTGTTGCAGATTCCACGCATCCTCGCGCGCACAGATCAGCGTGATTTTGCGAACGTTGCTGGTGTCTACATCATGCTCGTCCGAGAACTCGCGCATCCCGTCGGCGCGCCCTGGGGCGCCAGCGGGACGGAATGCCTGCGGTCGACCCCGTCCATACAGAATCAGCTGCAGGGCAAGACCACACGAACGTACCACGTCGAGAGAGCCAAGGATAACCTCCCGCGACACCATTCTTTCCAACAACAGCCGTCCGTCGGCAGGGTCTGCGACAACCGCTCCCTGTTCGGCAATGACCGGAACGGACAGCCACTCCAACTGGTTCAGAAACGGAACGATGCGCTGCATGTCGCGCCCTGAAGCGACGGTACAGGCCAGGTCGGAAAAGCGGACCGCCTTGAAGCGCTCCGCCACCTCGTCGGTGATCTCAGAATGGTCATCCAGCAGCGTATGGTCTAAATCGAAGACCGCCAGTCGCCGGTACGCCCCCGACGCCCGACACTCAGGCATGATACTCTCCGCTTACAAAGCGCTGGACAGCGGCAACGACACCGTCGTCATCATTCGATGGCGCAACATAGCGTGCCATCCGCACAGCCTCGGGGTTGCCGTTTGCCATCGCAACTGACACGCCAGCGACCCCGAACATGCTGGCGTCTGTCTCATTGTCGCCCACAGCCATGACATTCTCCATGTCGACACCAAGCATGTCCGCCAGCAGCACGACGGCGCTGCCCTTGCTGACCCCCTCGCCCATGATGTCGAGGCAGTTGACGTCCGACTTCATGATAGTTGCGGTCCCGCGAAGCAGCGCTTCGAGCTCGCGTTCTAGCGGGTCGGTCTCCTCCCTCCGGCAACGGATGGCTATCTTCCGGAAACCTCCGACATCGTGGCTGTGCCACGTGCCAATGTCCTGAAACTGCGAATTCAGCTCAGAGTACAACGTATCCTGGAGAAAGAAGGGCGCAGCTTCGTTTTTGTAGACGAGAAACTCCTTGCCTCGAGACAGAAAGAAGTTGAAATCATGCTTCCCCGCTGCCAGTTGGTCCAGTACCTGCCGCACGACCGATCCTGCCAGATCCCGCTCCACAAGAACGCGCCAGTCGCGTGGATCTTGAATGACGGCCCCTGTCTCAGTGATCACAGGAACATGGATGAGGGCAAGCTGGTCAACATACTGGGCAACGGAATACTGTTCCCGCCCGGTGCAGATGGTAAACTCCG
>DAOOUZ010000177.1:0-2137 GCA_035369785.1 Candidatus Cryosericum sp.
GGCTTTCTATCAGGGAATACACTGCGAATGACGGAACACGGAAGCGCGTCACAGAGATCGTCGCCTCGACCTTCGAGGTCATCGGTGCTCCCCAGAACCGTCAGTCCGCAGGCGGCCCCGGCGAAGCTCTTGGAGAGGACGACCTGCTCGGGGACTTCGATGTTCCCGAGGGTTCTCTGCAACAGGGTTCCGAGTCCGATGATCACGACGTACCATTCAACTGAGATGAAGGAGTAAACCAATATGGCAAACGCACCAGTCAGAAAACCGGCCAGAGCCGGGAAGAAAAAGTCGTTCTACTTCAGGGCACGCAAGAAGTTCTGCCCCTTCTGCGCAGACAAGACTGATATCATAGACTACAAGGACGCTGCTCGTCTGCGCCGGTTTGTCAGTGACAAGGGCAAGATTCTGCCACGCCGTGCAACGGGCGTGTGCGCGAAGCACCAGCGGGCCCTGGCCTCTGCCGTCAAGAAGGCACGCGTGATGGCCTTGCTGCCATTTGTGAGCAGGTAACAGCAGTCAGATCATGGACAGGAAGGTAATCCTGCTTGCCGACGTCAAGGGTGTGGGCCACAAGAATGACGTGGTCAACGTGTCGGTTGGCTACGCCGCCAATTACCTTCTTCCACAGGGTCTTGCCGTAGACGCTACTCCGCAGAGGCTTGCGGGTCTGGCGAAGCGCAAGGTTGCCCAGTCTCAGGAGAAGGATGCGGCTCTCACCCGTGCCAGAGAAATTGCCGCGAAGCTGGAAGGCCAGGGTGTCACAGTGCACGCCAAGGCAACGCCACAGGGGCGGCTGTACGGGGCGATCACCCCCGAGGAAATCGTGGCGGCTGTTGCAAAACAGCTTGGTGTTGCTGTCGAGAAGAAAGCGGTCAGCATCAATGAGCCGATCAAGGCCTTGGGCGTCTACCAGGTGAGTCTCCGGCTGAACCCGGAGGTGACCGTTCCCCTTGCTCTGACTGTGGTGGAAGCGGTCTGAGGATGGCAGAGCAGTCTGATTCACAACTTGACGAGACGCGGGAAGCGCGGACCGCCACGGCCGCAGGAGTTTCAGAGCCGGGTGCCGTCGTTCCTCCGTACGATATGGGAGCCGAGCAGTCATTGCTCGGCTCGTTTATTGTGGACAACGCTACGGTTGACGAGGTCATGGATTACCTCAAGCCGGACGACTTCTACTTCGATGAGCATGTCACAGTCTGTGACTGTATCTTCCGTCTGAGGGCTGCCAACAAGCCAGTCGACGTTGTTGTGCTGAGCAATGAAATCAAGAGTCGCGGCGACCTCGACCGCATAGGCGGCGTGGCGTACCTTGTCAAGTTGACCGAGCTGGTGCCAACGACCCAGAACGTCAAGTACTACGCGGAAATTGTCAAGGAGTGCTCTGTCAAGCGCAGCATCATTCGGGCCGGGCGGGACATCTATGAACTCGGGTTCTCGCCAGTTGTCACGGCCATGGAGCTTATCGACCGCACAGAGCGGCTGGTGTACGAGGCTTCGCAGGGTATGGTGAGGGGCGATTTTCAGCCTCTCGAACGGATTCTTCCGAATACCCTGCAGGTACTGGAGGAGAGATACGACCACAGAGGTTCCATTCGTGGCATAGCGACTGGCATCAAGAACCTCGACCTGCAGCTCGGCGGTCTCCAGCCTCAGGAACTTGTGGTCCTGGCTGCGCGGCCGAGCGTCGGCAAGACGTCGCTCGCCCTCAACATAGCGGCGTACAATGCAGTGCGTCTTCACAAGCCGGTTGGGATTTTCAGCCTGGAGATGTCCCGTGAGCAACTTGCGGAACGTGTTATCTCGTCGGAGGCCATGATTGAGGCGGACAAGCTGCGCTCGGGCTACCTCTCCCAAGAAGACTGGCAGGCCCTGACGCAGGTCAGCAACAAGCTGGCGGAGGCCCCTCTCTTCATCGACGATACGGCGGGGCTTACTGCCCTGGAAATTCGTGCAAAGGCGAAGCGACTAGCCGTTACTGCGCGAACTCAACTGCTTATTGTGGATTACTTGCAGCTGGCCTCCTCCGGTGAAAAGGTCGAAAGCCGAGTGCTCGAGGTGGCGCAGATAACGAGGATGCTCAAGAACCTGGCACGCGAGCTGAACGTTCCCATCATTGTCGTGTCGCAGCTGTCGC
>DAOOUZ010000178.1:0-2131 GCA_035369785.1 Candidatus Cryosericum sp.
CCTCCTAAAGCTGGTGATGGCCCGCCGTCAGATGGCACGGGGCCGTGGCGACTACCAGGATGCTGACCGAATACGTGAGCGCCTCGGAGCGGCTGGCATTGCCCTCGAGGACAGTGTTGATGGAGTGAGGTATCGAATCAGTGCGAAACAGTGAGAAAGCTGTCTCATCAAGTGGCATGCTGATCTATGGCAAGAACTCAGTGGCCGGGGCACTCTCCGCCGGCCATCCTGTCGAGAGGGTCATCTTTGAGTCCGGCCCTGAGAAGGACGACCGTATCCGGTCGATCAAGGATCTGGCCCAGCGGCGCAAGGTGCCCATGGAGTATCGCGTCGGGTCCTGGTTTCAGAAGAACCTTGGTGACGTGCCGCATCAGGGCGTTGCTGCGGACTGTTCGCGTGTGAACGTGCTTGACCTGAACACGCTGCTTCAGACAATGCCTCAGGAGGAGACACGTCGCTCTGTCGTGCTGCTTGACCAGGTGACCGACCCGCACAACCTTGGTGCTATCATCCGCGTGGTCGCGGCCTCCGGCGCGGGAGGGCTGATTGTCACCAAGGACCGGACGAGCCCCTTCTCCGCAGCCGCCGTATCGGCATCGGCGGGAACGGTGTTTGCGCTGCCCATTGCGACGGTTGCCAATCTGGCATACGCAATGGAGCGGCTCAAGAAGGAGGGCTACTGGGTGTATGGTCTCGATGTCGGCGGAGGGCGTGACTACCGTGAGGAGCGCTACGCAAAGCCATCGGCCTTCGTGGTTGGCAGCGAAGGCGCCGGGATGCGGGAACTGACACGGAAGAACGTGGACATCTTTGTCACAATCCCCATGAAAGCCGGAGTTGAGTCGCTGAACGTTTCAACGGCGCTGGCCGTAGTCCTGTTCCGTGCCCTCGAGCCGTAGCCAGAATCGTTCTCCAGAACAAGTCGAAGCTCTACGCGAGCGGTTTCTTGGTGGAGACAACAGCGCCTTTGAGGAGTTGCTCGGTCTCTACATGCCACTGCTCAAGTTCATTGCGCGCAAGTACTGCGGGAGCCCGGAGGAGCTGGACGATTGTCTCGCTGAAAGCGTACTGTCATTCCTTCGTGCGATGCGTACCTTTGTGCCGGGTCGAGGCAGCATGGATGCCTATGTTACGACCGTTGCGTCCCACCGCCTCATAGACATGGCCCGGAAGTCTGCGAGGGGGCATGTCGAACTGTCGGACCGTCTGGATGGGTGGGGCAGTTCGCGAGGAAACCCTGCAGAAGCGGGTGTCTACGACATCGCGCTGGCCGCAGCTTCGCTCAGCGAGATCGAGCGTGCCTGCTTCGAACGATACCTCGGTGGAGAGAGTCTCGGCGACATTGCCCGGGATCTGAATGTGCCGAAATCGTCCGTCTCGAACGCACTCGGACGCGCAAAGCGCAAACTCGGCAAAGGGCTGGGACAGGGTGCCTGAACGCCTGTCCTGCCCATGGCCAGCTTGACAGAGGTGCCTTTGCATCTATACTGACAGACGTGCACGCCGACGTAGCTCAGCTGGTAGAGCGGTTGATTTGTAATCAACTGGTCACCCGTTCAATTCGGGTCGTCGGCTCCAGTGTGGGTAGGTGGCCGAGTGGTTAATGGCGGCAGACTGTAAATCTGTTGGCGATGCCTACGGGGGTTCGAATCCCTCCCTGCCCACCACTAGATGGGCGGGAATAGCTCAGTGGTAGAGCCCCTGCCTTCCAAGCAGGTTGTCGCGGGTTCGAATCCCGTTTCCCGCTCCAGGTTCGATGCTTCCTGGCTGCAGCAGTGCGGAGAACCGACAGGGTTCGCGTTCTGTGGCTTTGGGAACATTGACTTCTTGTGCTTTTTGAGTAGTATACATACTGCTGTTGATGTGCTTATGCATGCTGACAGTGAGGAATGCGGGGTGGAGCAGCCTGGTAGCTCGTTGGGCTCATAACCCAAAGGTCGACCGTTCAAATCGGTCCCCCGCGACCAAGCCCATGTAGCTCAGTTGGTAGAGCGTATCCTTGGTAAGGATAAGGTCACCAGTCCAATTCTGGTCGTGGGCTCCATTTTATTGTATACGCGCGAGAGCACATTTCACGGGAGGCTATCATGGCGACGAAAGAGAAGTTTGAGCGTACCAAGCCGCATGTGAA
>DAOOUZ010000179.1:0-2110 GCA_035369785.1 Candidatus Cryosericum sp.
GGTCGTGAGGTACAGGACCATGAAGAGGAACCCTGCGCACACGCTGTACAGCAGGCGCCAGTCGCGTCGACTGTCGCCCGAGGCCATGCCCAGCGCCAGCAGGGAGCAGAGGCCGAGGAACGCCCCGAAGGTGTTGTGATACTGCCACAGGCCCCATAGCTGGCCGTTCACTACGAAGTGGTAGGCCAGGTTGCGCGACCACAGCCGGGTGAAGTAGAACAGGGGCGACATGGCGGACATGTAGTAGGCAAACGAAACGGCAGCCACTAGAACGCCCAGGAACAGGAGGCCGTTCATGAAGAACTGCAGGTCCGCTCGCTCCTGCACCAGGTTCAGGACCATGAGGGACAGGAGGAGCGCGCTCACCAGCTTGGCCGCTTCGACCTGGGCGCCGTAGGGATACGAGGAGAGGGGTACGAGAACCGCAATGGCCGCGACCAGCAGCAGAGACGTCCAGTCGGTCGAGAGGGGCACCAGGCGGTGGTCGGGCAGCCACCAGAAGCACCAGCAGGCGAACACCAGCAGCGTAGCCGCGGCGAACAGCCAGTCCGCCGTGAAGACGGTGACATCTCCGTAGCGCGTCCCCAGGACGAGTGCTGCCAGCAGGAGGAACGCTGCCGCCATGAACAGTCGTTTTCTCATGCGTTCATTGTAGGGGGCGGGCACGCTCGTGCAACCTCGGCGCGGTTGCCGGCGAAGAGCCGCTCACTTCTTGGGCCCGGCCAGCGCCTTCATGAGCGCCCAGGCGAGGGTGTTGTAGTCGATGGGGGCGTCCCATCTTACGGGCTGGTTGAAGATGCCCTGCTCGACCGCCCACTGCTGCGCCGGGGAGAGGACAGGGGCCGCAGGCGGGGCCCAGGCGCCAAAGTCGGCCATGAGCGACGTATCGAGGTCCACGCGGGCGCCGCCCACGAGCTGCTCATTCCTGGTCTGCAGCAGGTGGGCGCGGGACGACACCAGCCCGTGCGACCATGCGGCGGTCTGCCAGAAGAAGCAAGCGGAGCGCGTCGCAGCGCAGTGCTCGATGACGCGGTAGCTGCCGTAGACGCCGACGCGGCTGCTGCCCATGACCTCGCCGGCACCCTGCAGGTAGGCGTCGACTGCTGGCAGGTCCTTCTCCTGCACGTCCTCGTCGACGGCAAAGTAGACAGGTCTGGTCTCAGGGAAGCCAAGCGTGCGCGCCTGCGCGACGGCAGTTTCAGCGTCCCTCCTGCCTGCTGCTCCTCCCTCGCGTGCCCGCCCGGCTCCTTGCTCATAGACCAGGGCGAGCGCCAGGCCATGTGCCCGGATCTGCCTGGCCTCCTGCGGTGTGATGACCTTGCCGCCGCCTTGCTGCGCAAGGTAGCGGATGACGAAGGTATATCCCTGCGCCTTGACGACGTGCAGGTCTGGACGCCCGAATGAATAGTCGATTCCTTGTGCCATATGCCCTCCCCTGCGTGGTGAATGTTACAGTTTGGAACCGTCCCCGAGGTGTTACAGGCAGCGGGCGACGGCGATGCGTGCGGCGGCCAGCGAGACGTCGTAGGTGCGTGCCAGGCACCGGGCCAGCTGGTCGAGTGTGGCACCCGCCTGCGCCGCGCCGGCCTCGTGCAGGACCGCGAGGCTCTCCTGCACCACTGCGTGGGGCAGCAGGAGCTCGGCGGCAAACGCATCGCACAGGCGTTCGTGGCGGGACGCATCGGGGATGGTCCGCAGATACCTGCGCAGCAGAACCTCGCTGACCTCGTGCGCCAGCGTGAATCGATAGCGTGCCGGCTGTTCCTGCCGCAGGCCCTCGCGGATGGCCGTGTAGGCCGCGCCGTGCTCGAACACGGTGCACCCCAGCACGCCGGTGCCAAGGGGAAACTCGTCCACCGATGTGCAGACGTGGGCCGCCAGAGCATCGAGGTCGACGACGGTGGCGCCGGCGACGCTCCGCGGAAAGCGCTGGCGCACCTGCGCGGCGTAGCGCATCAGGTCCGCCGGCAGGCTAGTGCTCACGCCTGCCCCCCCGCTGCCGCGAGTCGCGGATGTAGGAGATGAAGGCGTGCACCGCACGGATGTCGTCGGCGGACAGGTCCCCCTGGTGCCGCAGAGCAACCTCTAGTTCATCGCGCGGTTCGGGTGG
>DAOOUZ010000180.1:0-2088 GCA_035369785.1 Candidatus Cryosericum sp.
CGTGGCATACCTGTGACCAGTCTAGGTTGGCCGCGCTCTTGCCCGGTCATCCCGGCCTTGTTCTATGGTCGTGCGTCGGAATCTGTGCCTTGTCTAGCACGGTCTGGCTTGACTGCGTCGTTTGGACCGTGACTTGGGTCCAACGGAACGCTAAAGTCCGCGCGTGCTAGCATCGCGCGGACCTCCACCGTTACCGGTCACTGCTGTGGCAGTTGACCAGGTTCCTCACGGAACAGTTGCTGCAGGGCGCCATGCTCCAAGTCATTGATGTTGTACAGGGTTGGCAGAACGTCAAAGGTCTCTGCCAGGTTGCCGCGTGCGCTGCGCCACCCTGGACCATCCGTTATCCAGACAAAGACAAAGCCAGGTACCTGCCGGGCCTCTTCAGCGAGCATCTTGTAACTGCGCGCAGTTTCGTTCAGCTTGGAACCGCCACTAGCGTAGAAATTGGTCTCGATGGCGTACACAGCCGATGGTGTCTTCACAACGAAATCAAAGCGTTTTGGTGCCTTGCCTGCGCCCGACAAGGCAGACAGGTCCAGGCCCCACCTGGTTTGTATCTGGTCAGTGCAGCACTCCTTGCACCACTCGGTTGCACCAGCTCTTGCCAGGTACCCTTCAACAAGGCGCTCCATGAGGTGGCCGCCTCGGTTTTTCCTTGCATTTGAGTCAAGACCAGTTTCGACGCCTGTGACGTAATCGGTCAAATTGGTGATATGGTGACCCGCCACCAGATCAAACAAGCCTGTTTTCCGCATGAATACTGCATACTGGTCTGCCGTCAGGTTGGGTTGCCTGAAGTTGTATTCAACGCAACCATCCACGTCGGTGGCCGCAATCTCCTCCTCCCGCACTGCAAGCAGAATGGGAATGCAGGGCAGGACCTCAGGATACCGAGTGACGAGTTGCTTGAACTCTGCCTCGATGTTTGGCGAGCCAATCAGGGAATCGAGGATGTTGAGTTCCACCTTGATGTGGTCCACGTTGGCGACCACCTTGTCGAAGTCCACGTAATACTTGTAGTCCGCTATGCTTGTTCTGAAGGTTTGGAACCACTGACTGAAGTCTCTGGCCATGTCTCCCTCTCAAGCCGTTTCCTGGCGATGTTCAGATAGTCCGCCACATTGTCTATCCCGACGAAGAAGCGGCCATGGCGCCGTGCGACCACTCCCGTTGTCCCCGACCCGCAGAACGGGTCCAGGACAACCGCACCTGGATTCGTGGATGCCAGTACAATGCGTTCCAGGAGGTACTCCGGTTTTTGCGTTGGGTGGGTGCCAGCGAACTTCTCTGACTTGCTGGTCAGGGCGCCGGTCCACACATCCTTCATCTGTTTACCACCATTGAGCTCGCGCATGAGGTCGTAGTTGAACACGTACTGAAGGCCGCCGGACTTCTTGCGAGCCCACAACACAGTTTCAGTGGAGTGAGTAAAGCATCTGCACCTGAGGTTGGGAGGGGGATTTGTCTTCTGCCAAGTGATATTGTTCAGGATCTTGTAGCCTTCCTGCTCAAGCGCCATGCCGACCGAGTAGATATTGTGCAGCGTTCCTGAAACCCAGATGGTGCCTGTGGGTTTTAGGAGGCGATAGCACGCTGCGAGCCACCGCCGGTTGAAGTCATGACGCTGTGCCGGTGTCTTGCCCTCGTCCCAGGATGCCACATTGACGGACACCATCTTGCCCGCACGGCACGTCACGCCGCCATTACTGAGAAAGTACGGAGGGTCGGCGAAGATCATGTCGACGCTTGACTCCTTGAACTTCGACAACAACTCGAACGTGTCACCACAGAACAAGCGGGCATAGCGGTCAGAAAAGTACAGGTAAGGCGTTGCGTTCTCGGCAACGACGGTAATGTCCGGTGGCAGCATCGAGTATACCATTGGTGGTTCCGTCTGAACGTCTTTCGGCGTATGTCTCACTGCTGGTAGCTAGAAATCAGTAATTCCGCAACCGAGCCGCGCCCGCTGGCCTTGCTGTTAATCATCCGGGCCGCGTGCACCCGGCGAATGGTGTAGCGGGCATACAGCTTGTCAAAGAAGTCGTCGGTCGGGTCGCTGTTCCTGGGGTCCGAATTGCTGACGAG
>DAOOUZ010000181.1:0-2066 GCA_035369785.1 Candidatus Cryosericum sp.
ATCTTCTCATCGAACAGGATGTCTGCCATGGGTTTGGTGATAACTGGATTGACACCGAAGGCAAACTCCCCGACGTACCGTGCGCCCTCGTCGGTGTCCAGGATCTTGTTGATCAGGTCGTCGTTGTCAGCACTGGCATGGATGATTTTCCCGTCACGGAACTCGAGCTTCACGTCGTGGAACAGGAAACCGCTTTCCGGAGATGGCACGTTGTAGCTGATGACGCCATTGACCGAATCACGAACCGGAGCGGTGTAGATCTCGCCGTCCGGGATGTTCTTGTTGCCGCTCATCGCACATGAGCCGATGCCTTTGATCGAGAAACTGATGTCCGTTCCCGGTCCCGTAATATGGACCCTGTCTGTTCTTGCCATGCGCTTTACCATGTTCTCCATGGCCTTGGCCATCTTCTCGTAGTCCAGCAGGCATGCCTTGAAGTAGAAGTCCTCATACTCGCCGGTGCTCATGCCGGCGAGCTGAGCCATGGCATCGTTCGGATATCGCAGGACCGACCATTTGGTGTGGTTGCATCTCTGCTGCAGGTGCAGCGGGCCCCAGTACTCCTTGTGGTAGATGGCCATCTGTTCTGCTGAGATGCCATGCCACGCGGTGATATTGTCCGTGGCTCGTATGTCGATGTACGCATCCATGTCTCTCATACGTGCCAACTCATACGAAGTCACGTCGGCCATGTGCTGCGTGTCGCTGCCGGCGATCAGGGCTCCCTCGAGCTCGTAGTCGAAAACGTGCATGAATGGTTGCCCACCAGCGCGGTACGCCTCTTCAATCAGCGCTCGCGCGAGTGTGTACGCATGCCCATGCAGTTCGATGAGGATCTTCTCCCCCTGCTTGAGATACACCGCGTGGTTGATCAGAAACTGCGCAAACTTTCGAATCCTCGGGTCTTCCATGTAGCTTCGCCTCTTTCCTTGTATTGATTGAGTCTTACGGACCTTTGCCTACTTGACGGTCAGATACTTCTCCGGCATCTTTTCCTTGGTGGCACCCATGAATCCCTTGCCGAACACGTAGGTGTCCTGGTAGAGCTGGAAGTAGTTGGCTACCTTGTTGCCAGTACCCACGTCCGTATAAGCGCTGCAGTTCCACCCTGCGCCAGGGCTGTACTTCTCAAAGGCCGCAAGCATGTCGTCCTGGTTCCCGACCTTGGCCGTGCCTTCGATGCACCTCTTGGCATACTCACCCAGGCCAGCCACCGTCACGTAGTCCATGGAGAACGCCCATGTATTGAACCGACCCGAGCCGCCCTGTGCCACCACTGTCTCCTCGACCTTCTTGAGGATCGCAGGCCAATTGCCTTTCTCGGCTGAGAGGTCGATCCCAAACGCCCCCGGGTATCCCAGCGTAGGAGACAGAATCCCGACCGACATTCCTCCGTATTTCATGATCTGCTTGAGCAGCGGCTCCTGCAGCGCCAGATTGGTGGTATAGAATGCCGTGTCGGTCCCGTACTTCTGGACCCATGCGGGAACGTGTTCAAGAATGTACTGCTGGGCGCCCGGGACGCCGACATCACTGAGGGGGTCGGAAGCGCTTTCATAGTATGTCGCAACGCCGAGGTCCTTGCCCGCCGCCTGCGTGATTGCCCAGGCACGGCTAATGAGCTCGAGGCTCATGTGACGCGGGAAGGAAATGAACACAAGAGTCTTGGCTCCCATCTGCTTTGCCGCCCAGACGTTGATGTAAGCATTGGTCAGCTGATCGTAGTTAGCAGCCACATCACACACGGGGGCGATGACATTGGGATCCTCCATGGGTTTGCCAGCGAACAGGAGGATGTCGCTCCTCTTGGCACGCACCTGCTTGAAGGCCTCGGCAGTGCCGGGGACTGCATCGCAGATGATGATCGCCTTCATGAGTGGGTCATCGGCGAGACCGACGATACTGGAAATCGTCGTTTCCTGCTCGGCCTGGAAGTTGTCAGGAATGGTGATCGCCTGGATGATCCCGCCGTCGGCAGCCTTTCCATACTCATCTGCCAGCGCTTCGCCGCCGCGGTAGGCATCCTCAGCCTGGGTGACCGTGTTCGTGACAATACCGATGTGGAA
>DAOOUZ010000182.1:0-2063 GCA_035369785.1 Candidatus Cryosericum sp.
CACCACTGACACGGTGGCAGCCCTGCGTGCCGTCGAGGTGGAAGCCGACATCCTGCTGAAGGGTACGAACGTGGACGCAGTCTATTCCGGCGATCCCAGAACGGACAAGAGCGCGGCCCCCTACCAGCAATTGACCTATGACCAGTTCCTGGCCGGGCATCTCAAAGCCATGGATGCCACAGCCATCTCCCTGTGCCAGGAGAATCACCTCCCGATTCTGCTGTTCAACATGAACAGACCCGGCAACATTGTCCGGGCGGCCACGCAAGGCGACATTGGAACTCTCATCAAGGAGGCGTAGATGGACAAGTACTTTACACCGATTGATGCAAGGATGCAGGCTGCTCATGAAGCCCTTCTAAAAGACTATGCCGAGATCAGGGCAGGCAGGATCACTCCCGCGTATCTCGATGGCGTTGTCGTTGAGGCGTACGGACAGCGGACTCCCCTCAAGGACGTGGCCACTATTTCTGCACCGCAGGCCAAAGTACTGGTGGTCGAGCCGTGGGACAAGAACCTGCTGAAAGAGGTGGAGCGCGCCATCCTCAAGGCGAACATTGGCGTCACACCCACCAATGATGGCCAGCGGGTGCGGCTCGTGTTCCCCGACCTCACGCAGGAGGAGCGCAAGAAGATGGTGGCCCGCATTTCGCAGTTGACCGAGAAGTTCCGGGAGGAAGTCCGCGCCATTCGTCGCGAGGTGCGCGACGACATCAAGGCAAAGGAAAAGGCCAAGGAGTTGTCCGAGGACGAGGAACACCGGCTTGAAGACGAGCTCGACAAGCTGACCGACAGGCACATTGCCGAAATCAACAAAGCGTTCGAAGCCAAGGAGAAGGAGATTCTGTCTCTGTAGAGACGATAGCGGTCGTGGAAGCGGAGCGGAGGCTTCATGTTGCCATCGTCATGGATGGCAATGGCAGATGGGCGGTGCAGCATGGCCTTCCTCGCGTTGCCGGGCACCGACAGGGGGCGCAGGTTGTTCATGACGTCGTGGCCGCTGCTCCGGGCCTGGGTGTAGGCGTCTTGACAGTGTTTGCCTTCTCCACAGAGAACTGGAAGCGCCCGCAGGAAGAAGTCGACTTTATCATGCAGCTTTTTGTCTCGACGGTCACGAAGTGGCTGCCGGAATTGCTGGAGCGCAGCGTCAGGGTTCGCATCATCGGGGACCGTGCGGCCCTGCCCGGAGCAGTACGCGCGGCGGTGGATGGTATCGAGGGGAAGACAGCCTCCGGGACCGGACTGCATCTCAACGTGGCCCTCAACTACGGCGGAAGGGCTGAAATCGTTGCGGGCGCGCGCAGGTTCGCCGAGGCCTGCGCTGCGGGCACTGCCTCTCCCCGGGACCTGACCGAAGACCTGTTCAGTTCGTATCTGTGGCTGGGGATGGAGGCGGCGCCTGACCTTGTCATCCGGACAGGCGGCGAACTCAGGGTGTCTAACTTTCTCCTGTGGGAAATGGCCTATGCTGAGTTGTTCTTCCTGGACCTCCTGTGGCCAGAGTTCACGCCGGACACGCTCGCGTCAGTCCTCAAAGAGTTCCGCTCAAGAGATCGGAGGTTCGGGGCGCTATGACGGGCAGCAGGGGATTGGTCATTGTTGGGTCGACAGGTTCCATTGGAACTCAGACGCTTGACGTCGTCCGCGGTGGATGCGGGAGGTATCACGTCGTCGGGCTTACAGCACACAGCAACGCCGAGCTGCTGGCAGAACAGGCTTCCGAGTTCAGACCGCGGTTCGTCGCCCTGTCCGACCAGGCCGGCAGGGAACGACTCCAGGTCCTCCTGGAGCGCAAAGGCCTGCAGGTTCCAGTGGTGTCCGACGAAGAACTGCCGTCGATGCTTGGCACAGTTTCCTACGACATGAGTGTCGTGGCGGCCGCTTCCGTGGGCCTGGCGGGAGTAGTCTATGACCTGCTGCGGTCGGGCCTTCCCATGGCCATAGCAAGCAAGGAACTGCTGATAACCCTCGGTGACCTGCTGGAACCCTTCCGGGCACAGTTGCGGCCCATAGACAGTGAACTGTCGGCTATCTGGCAGTGTCTTGCGGGCGAGAACCCCGAG
>DAOOUZ010000183.1:0-2062 GCA_035369785.1 Candidatus Cryosericum sp.
GGCATCCACTGCCGACAGCGCATCGTCCAGCACCAGGATGCGCGGCTGCTTGAGGAAGGCCCGCGCGATGGTGACACGCTGCTTCTCTCCTCCGGACAGGGTCACGCCGCGCTCGCCCACGACCGTCTCGAACTCCTCCTTGAACTCGGAGATGTTCTTGAACACGTCGGACTGGCGCGTCGCCTCGCGGATGGCTTCCTCGTCCACCGGCAGGTCGGTCACGTTGATGTTCTCCTCCAGCGAGTCCGAGAACAGGAACACGTCCTGCGTCACGACGCCGATGGCGCGCCGCAGATCCGCCAGCCGGTACTGCCGGATGTCCACGCCATCCACCAGGATGCGGCCAGCGGTCGGGTCGTACGCGCGCGTCAGCAGCGACACGATGGTCGTCTTGCCGGACCCGATGGGCCCGATGATGCCGATACGCTCGCCCGGCGCCACGTGGAAGCTAATGTCGTCCAGGATGCGGCGCCCCTCGCGCTCGAAGGTCACGTGGTCGAAGACGATGTCGCCCGAGAGCGACCCCCCGACCGACAGGGCGTCCGGCGCCTCGGTGATGGTGGGCTGCTGGTCGAGCACCTCGTTGATGCGGGCAAGGGAAGCCTGGCCGCGCTGAAACAGGTTGATGGCCTGCCCCAGCGCCATCATGGGCCAGGACAGCATGCCGATGTACGTGTTGAACGCAACCAGGCCGCCGATGGTGAAGGAGCCACGTGTCGTGAGAATCCCGCCGTACCACAGCAGCACGAGGACGGACATGGAGCCCAGGAAATCGATGAGTGGACCGGTGAGGCCCCACACGCGGATGAGCTGAATGTCGCGCCGCTGCAGTTCCCCCGCGCGCTCCCGCAGGCCGCGCAAGGCGTCCTTCTCGCGCATGAACACCTTGATGACGCGGATGCCCGTGACAGCCTCCTCCACGTAGTCGGTGAGCGCCGAGAACGAATCCTGCACTCGTCGGAACAGGCGGAAGACCAGGGGGCCGGCCCGGGTCACGACCAGCGCGATGAACACCAGAGGGATGAGGGCGAACAGCGTCAGCATGCGGTTGAAGCGCAGCATGGCGATGAGCGTGAAGGTGGTCAGGATGAAGAAGTCGGCAATCATCAGCAGGCCGTCCCCCAGCGCCTGCCGGACGGCCTCGAGGTCGTTGGTCACGAGCGCCATGAGGTCGCCCGTCTTGTGCACGTCATGGAAGTCAGCCGAAAGCGCCAGGTACTTGGCGAAGAGGTCGCTGCGCACCTCCTGCTCGACGAAGCGCGCGCTGCCCCAGATGAGGAAGCGCCAGAAGTAGCGCCCCACGGTGATGGCGGCGATGAGCCCAGCTATCTGCAGCAGCGCGACCAACAGGGTGTGGCTCGTCGCCGTGAACGCGGACAGGCTGTCGATGACGCCCGCCGTGATGTTCGGGATGATGGTCTGCGAAACATCGACGACGCCAAGGATGAGGAGGCCGACGAGGTAGCGCACCCAGTACTTGCGAACAATCGGGCCCAGATGCCGCAGCGCTCCCTTTTGTTTGGTTTCCGTAGTACTCATGGTGTTCAGGATAGCGTCCGGA
The DNA here is from genome assembly GCA_035369785.1 of Candidatus Cryosericum sp. Lineage (GTDB taxonomy): Bacteria > Caldisericota > Caldisericia > Cryosericales > Cryosericaceae > Cryosericum. The sequence continues at coordinate 1,562 of DAOOUZ010000183.1, forward strand.
TGGACCGTTGTCAATCGAGCCACCGCCTCCGGGCCTTGCATCCCGGCTCTGTCCGGATAGGCTTTCTACCAGATGAAACCGATGACGCCACAGGAACTCCACGACATACTGCTCGCTGCCTTCGGCCCGCAGCACTGGTGGCCGGCCGACACGCCCTTCGAGGTCGCGGTTGGAGCAGTCCTCACGCAGAATACGGCCTGGTCTAACGTGGAGCAGGCAATTCGGGCCCTTGCGGCCGCTCAGGCACTGACCCCCGCGGGCATCCTGTCACTGCCTTCCTCGGTTCTCGAGCAGATGGTCCGGCCTGCGGGATACTACCGTGTCAAGGCCGGCTACCTGCGGACGCTGGCTGCATGGGTTCAGCAGCGCGCACCCGCCGGGCTCCCCTCGCTGGCGGCCGCCGACACGAGCGACCTGCGGCGCGACCTGTTGGCATTGCGCGGCATCGGACCGGAGACTGCCGACAGTATCCTCCTCTACGCCCTTGGCAAGCCCTTCGTG
>DAOOUZ010000184.1:0-2053 GCA_035369785.1 Candidatus Cryosericum sp.
CAGCCCGACATTCCCGCCCCCGTCCTGGTGACCTTCCCTCTCCCCGCCTGGGCCACCCGCAGCGAAGAGGTCGATGACCCGGATCTGGACAAGGCTGCACGAGAGTTCGCGGGGAAGTTCTGACGGCAAGCTCTGGAACTACCTGAATAGATAATCGAAAGGAGACACATAGATGAACCAACTGCCACCACTCTTGAGATTCGCGTATGTCCACTGGGATGCGCGCCTCCCGGAACTAGTCGCCCTCGCCGAGAAGGAGAGCTGGGACTACAAGTACACATCGTCAGCACATCAGTTTCCGATTCTACACAACTACCTTCTGCACACTTTTACGCGGGTCGACGAAGAAAAAAAGATTGCCTACGACGACCTCCAGCGACCACAGCAGGCGTGCTTCAACACCGGCCTGCTGACTCCCAACTACGAGCAGATCTTTGCCTATTTCGCGCCCAACAACAGATTTCCTCGCGTTCCTCAAAAGTGGGAGCTCGTTGGGTTCCTAAAGGAGAGCGACCACAGACTCACTCAGTTCAGACTCCCTGACATGCCGCGATTCTTCGACGACCCTGCCGAGCTGGTCTTCAACCCTGACCGGGATATCCGGGCAGACATTGACCATATCATCGTTGACAACCAGAGACGTTTCCTGGACTGTCTCAAAATGCGTTCTACAGCTCCTTCATCAGGTGCATTTATGATGGCATCAGACGAAGAGCCGGCTTCGAACATCGCTCAAGACCCGGGAGGGATGGACGACGAAGTCCGAAATGACTTGCGACATAAGCTGAGCAGCTCAATCGATGATGCAAAGAAACGCGCGAGAAGGAACTTCAAGATCGCCGTTCCGCAGTTCTTCAGACCATCCGGTGGACAAGGTCACATCCAGCTTCTTCTTCCTCTTTACATTCGTACCAAGAACCGCGCTGACCTGGCCCTCACAATCTCGCACGAAGGGATGGCCTATGTTGCCAGCACGGTACTTACTCTCGATATGGCCTACAACAACGCACGGCTGTTGGCAAGACCAGACAGTGAATGGCTAGAACCGTAATGAGGTGACGGAACTATCGAGAACTCTTCCAGCTCACAAGGCTGCGCCCGAGTTCGCAAGCAGAACTTGGCTTGATCTGTGTTCGTGGCGGCTGCCAGACATGCCCCGCCCCCGTCCTCGTCACCTTCCCCCTCCCCGCCTGGGCCACCCGCAGCGAGGAAGTCGAAGACGATGACCTGGACAGGAAAGCACAAGAGTTTGCAGGGAAGTTCTGAGGATGACCGGTCAAGGCCCTGAGGCCAAGCAGACCTGCGGGTGTGCTCACAGGGTGGTCAGCATTCGTCAACTGCCTCGTAGTCAGGCAGACAAGGCAGGAATCCAACCCTAGTCCTGCGACTGAAACAGCTGTTTTGCGTGCTTGATGTAGGGGCACTTGGCCTTAGCAAACAAGTTCACAAGGCTCTGGTCATCGAAACCGATTTCTCGCAGGAAAGAGATCCGGGCAAGGGCTTCCAGCTTGTCGGTGGCATTGATCAGTTCCAGTCCTTTGAGAACCCTGTTACTTCTCCTGCTATCAAGATGTACGAAGAAGTTGCGAGTATCCCTGACATCCTTCACGAAACTCTCTTCTTGATCTACGGTCGTCTGCAGCAACGCCGCATTGGCTTGGACCATCGCGAGGATTCTATGTCGGAGGCTCGGTTCATTGCCACGTTGTAGCCTCTCTTTCAACCATGCCCGGTCCTCTTCCGCGACGCTTTTCAAGATGCGATTCACCTTGGTCATGAACTCTTCTGAAGACACTACGCCATTCAAGCCGGTCCTTCTGTGAAGGCATTCCAAGGATTGCGCGGCATTGAGGAACCGCTGTGCCGAATACGAATGAAAGTCGCCTGTTTCGGGAACGAGAAGGTGAAGGAGGAAGCCGAATCTCTCAGGTTGTGCGAGAAGCCGCACGAGCATATCCAGTTGATTAGCTTCTTTCAAGTCAACGTACGTGAGGAACATGTCATCGGTTGACAGGCCGTCATAGGGCAACTCCTCTGCCATTCCATAGTACCA
>DAOOUZ010000185.1:0-2018 GCA_035369785.1 Candidatus Cryosericum sp.
TGCCACGGAGCGCCGCAGAAGACCTGGTCCGCTCACTGGGTGGGGAGACTTCGGACACGCTTTCCCGCAAGGTGACCACGCTGGTCGTCGGCGCGGCGCCGGGAAGTAAACTGGCAAAGGCCCAGGCACTGGGTACGGAAATCCTGACTGAGGAACAGTTCCTCACCCTGGTGGGGAACAACCACTGACAACAACTGACGGGAGGAATCATGGCAACCATCATCGACAGGCAGACGCTCGAGCACGTCGCGTCGCTTGCACGCCTTGAGATACCAGCAGACCAGGAGGCCGGTCTGCTGAACGACCTTGAGCACATTCTCGCATACGTCGCTCAATTGGGCTTGGTCGACACCGGCACTGTGGTGAGCCGGAGACCAGCAATGAACGCACTGCGGGAGGACGTGCCGAGCACCGGGCTGACGCGCGAGGAAGGTCTGGGCGGCGCGCCTGCCCTCCGTGACGGGTTCGTTGTCGTGCACAACGTCATGGGAGGCGACGATGAGTAGCACGTCACCCCGCACCATCGACGAGTACCGGCGGGGCGTCCGCTCCCGCACGCTCTCCCCCCGCGAGTTCCTTGAAGAAACAACGGGCCACATCCAGCAGGGGGATGAGGCCATCCACGCCTACCTGCACCTGCGGCTGGACGCGGCGCACACGGAGGCGGATCGCACTGACCCCGCCCTCCCGCTCGCGGGCGCCCCCGTCGCCGTGAAAGACAACATCATGATGGCGGGGGAACGCTGTACCTGCGCGTCGCGCATCCTGGCCGACTATGTGGCTCCCTACTCGGCAACGGCGGTGGAAAAGCTCCTGTCCGCGGGGGCCATCGTGCCCGGCAAGACGAACCTGGACGAGTTCGCCATGGGCTCGTCGACCGAGAACTCCGCCTTCTTCCCAACCCACAATCCGCAGGACCTCACCCGCGTGCCAGGGGGCTCCAGCGGCGGTTCGACCGCAGCAGTCGCAGCAGGATTTGCACTGGCCGCGATAGGCTCGGACACGGGAGGGTCCGTGCGTCAGCCTGCCGCCTTCTGCGGCGTGGTTGGCTTCAAGCCCACCTACGGCCTGGTGTCACGCTACGGTCTGGTCGCCTTCGCCTCGAGCCTCGACTGTATCGGTCCTGTCACGCGTACCGTCACGGACACGGCCATCATGATGAACATCTTGGCCGGCCACGACGCGCGCGACGCCACAAGCGTCGACCGGCCTGCGGTCGACTTCGAGGCTGCCCTCCAGCCTGACCTCGCCGGCAAGCGCATCGGACTCATCCGTGAACTTGCGGACCTCAGCGTCCAGCCCGACATCGCGGCTGCCCTCGAGGACGCACGGCGTCTGGCAGAACAGCGCGGGGCCACGGTTGTCGAGGTCAGCGTGCCCCATATTCTTGCCGCTCTGCCCGCGTACTACATCATTGCGCCTGCGGAATGCTCCGCCAATCTTGGACGCTTCGACGGCGTCCGCTACGGGCTGCGCGTCGAGGGACGCGACATGACCGAAACGTACAGCCGGACGCGCAACGCTGGATTTGGCGCGGAGGTCAAGCGCCGCATTCTCATAGGAACCTTTGTCCTGTCGGCGGGATACTATGACGCCTACTACCGCAAGGCCACCGAGGTACGCCAGCTTATCAGCGACGAGATCGACGCCGCGTTTGCCGGTGTCGATGCGCTGCTCACGCCGACCACGCCCACGACGGCGTTCAGGCTGGGGGCCATTACGGACCCGCTCGAGATGTACAAGGCCGACGTCTTCACCATTCCTGCCAATCTGGCTGGCATTCCCGCAATTTCCATCCCGGCGGGCACAGACAGCCAGGGGCTTCCCATCGGGCTTCAGCTCATGGGACCGCGCTTCGGCGACGCCGGGCTGCTGTCCACCGCCGGCGTGCTCTTTGAGGCACTGGGAGGCCAGGCATGACGACCACGATAGGGCTGGAAATCCATGTTCAGCTGGCGACGCAGACCAAGATGTTCTGCGGCTGCAGCACGGCCTTCGGGGACGAGCCCAACACGCAC
>DAOOUZ010000186.1:0-2007 GCA_035369785.1 Candidatus Cryosericum sp.
CCACAGGTCAGGACCAGGGCCGCATGGTAGCGGATGTGCTGGAGCGAAGCGGCATCGCCTCGGTCGTGTACGCAGGCGCCGGTCCCAATCCCACGGATGCGATGGTGGCCACGGGGGTGCAGATGTACGGGGAAGAACACTGCGACCTGCTGGTGGCCATCGGCGGAGGCAGCGCGATGGACTGTGCGAAGGGCATCGGCCTCATCGTGACAAACGGCGGGACCGTCGACCAGTACGAGGGCGAGGACAAGGCTTCCCGCAGACTTCCGCCGTTCATCACGGTGAACACGACAGCGGGTACCGGCAGCGAGGTGACCTCGGTGGCGGTGCTCACCGACAGCAGAACACACCACAAGATGACCATCAAGGACTGGCGGCTCACCGCGGATGTGTCCGTCAACGACGCGCAGCTCATGGTCAGCATGCCTCCGGCACTGACGGCAGCCACCGGCATGGATGCGCTGTCGCATGCCATCGAGGCGTACGTCGCCACCAACGCGACGGCGCTCACCGACTCGCTGGCCTATGAGGCCATCACGCTTGTGTACCAGTGGCTGCCACGGGCATTCGACAAAGGCGACGACATCGCAGCGCGGCATGGCATGTGCAATGCGGCGTTTCTTGCGGGGCTGGCGTTCAACAACTCGGGCCTCGGGTACGTGCACGCGCTTTCCCATCCGCTGACGGGCAAGTACGGCCTGCCGCATGGCGTCCTCAACGCCGTGCTCCTGCCTGCCGTCATGCGGTGGAACTCGGTGCTCGTCGGCAGCAGGATGGCCAAGATTGCTGTCGCGATGGGCGTCGGACACCCGTGGCGCACGGACCGCGAGAATGCAGAGAAGGCCATTGCCGGGGTGGAGGAGCTGAACCGGCGGCTGAGGATGCCACCGGGGCTGGCTGCGATGGGCGTCAACGAGGCCGATCTTCCAGAGCTTGCCGAACAGGCGATGGAGGAGCTGGTCGGCAAGACCAACCCCCGCCAGGTGGCGTCTGCGGAGCAGATGCAGCGGCTGTACCTGGATTCCATGTAACCAGCCTGCAGGAACGCCATGCTTGGAGCCATCATCGGCGACATCGTCGGCTCGGTGTACGAGTACCATGCCGTGGTGGGCGGGGAGCGTCCTTTGCTCGCGCCCGGCTCGACCTACACCGATGAAACTGTTCTCACTGTCGCAGTGGCGGACAGCATCCTGCACCAGCGTCCGTATGCCGACACCCTGCGGGAGTGGGCGGTAGCCAACCCCGGTCGCCGCTACGGCACGCGCTTTCAGAAGTGGCTGGACGACCCCGAGCACACACTGCCCCTGAGCTACAGCAATGGAGCGGCAGGCAGGGTCAGTCCGGTGGGCTGGGCGTTTGATACGCTGGACGAAACGCTTGAGGAGGCCCGCCACAGTGCGGAGCCTACGCACAACCACCCCGACGGGGTCGCCGGCGCGCAGGCGGTGGCCGCCGCCATCTTCCTGGCACGCACGGGTGCCTCGAAGCAGGCGATCCGTGATGAACTGGAGGCCCGGTTCGGTTACGACCTGCACCGTTCCCTACTCGACTGTACCGGAGGATGGTTCGAGGCAGCCGAGCTCTCCGTGCCGGAGGCCATCATCTGCTTCCTCGAGTCCACCGATGTTGCAAGCAGCCTCCAGTACGCCGTCGACCTGCTGGGCGACGCCGATTCGCAGGCGGCCATCGCCGGGAGCATCGCGGAAGCCTTCTATCACGGCGTTCCAGCTGAGCTGACGGCGCCCTGCCGTGCCATGCTGCCGGAGCAATTCCGGTCCATCGTGGACGAGTTCCGCACCCGCTTTCAGCTGCCCTGAGCGCAGGGACGGGCAATGCTGCACACCGATGGCTGCTGGTTCAAGGACGAGACGGGGAGGACGGTCCTCCTGCGCGGCGTCAACCTGGGCGGGGACAGCAAAGTCCCTGCTGTTCCAGATGGAGCCACGCACAACCCCGAGGGATTCTTCGACCACCGCATGGTCTCCTTTGTGGGCAGGCCCTTTCCAC
>DAOOUZ010000187.1:0-1998 GCA_035369785.1 Candidatus Cryosericum sp.
CTCACAGGCCGGCGGTTGCGCGCAGGCACGGGCCGCGTATACTGCCTGCCGTGGTCTTACGTCGTACCCCGAAGGTGAAGGATGCAGGCTCTCGATGGAGTGTTGAATACGGTCTGGGCGCGGCTTGGCATGGCCGCGCTGCTGGTGGTCCTGCTTGTCGTCGCGGTGGTCCTGCTGGTGCAGTGGTCGCGCCAGCGGCGCCTGCTTGCTCAGGTGTTCGGGGCGGCGGCCGACCCTGCGTTCTATGACCATATCAATGCGCTGACAGAGGCGTTTCGCGCCCAGCAGGAAACGGAGAAGGAGCTGCGGGCGATGTGCGTCCAACTGGAGCAGACCAGCCACGGCTTCTTCGATACGGTGGACATCGAGCGGTACGACGCGTTCCCGGGGCAGGCGGGCAAGTTCAGCTTCTCGCTGCTGCTGCTCAACCGCAACCAGTCAGGCGTGGTCCTGACGTCCCTGACCGGCACGACCGGCAGCAAGATGTATGCCAAGCGGATAGAGCACGGCAGGAGCGACGTGACCTTGAGCCGGGAGGAGCAGGATGTCCTTGGCCGGCACGCGCAGGGATAGGGTTGCATTTTTCATCTGAGCCATATACTGTGTACATATGGTTCGGCATTGGGTAACGGTTACCCGGTGCGCACCTCTGCAGGCATGCTTGAGAAAGTGAGGCGATGATGGCGACAAAGGCATCCGTCGAGAAGAAAAGCAAGCGCATGTGTTACTCGGTTGTCATCGTTCCCCAGTATGAGGGCTGTGCACGCAGGTTCAAGGTCTCCCGGATCGCCATCTACGGTGTCATCACCGCGTTCCTTCTGTTTGTTGCCGGCTTTGTCTGGGTGCTGGTGCAGAACGCCAACCTCAAGAACACCGTCGCGCAGTACGACGGCATGGCGCTCGACCAGGTCGTGCGCCTGCAGTCCGCGCAGCTGGACGCCGCGAACGAGGCCATCAGCAAGAACAACACCGAACTTGAGGCCCTGAAGAAGTACGTCGACTATCTGGGTACGCTGGAGACCAAGGTGCGCAAGACCCTGGGCATGGGCAGCAGCACCGTGTCGCTGGCATCCATTCTGAAGTCCACCAGCACGCCCACCCTGACGGTCAGCCGCGGCGTCGCGGAAGGCGCCACCATGCTGGCGGCCTCGACTGCGGCGGTGCAGCAGGCGGCGCAGGAGCAGGAGAAGAACCTGCTGGTCCTGCAGCAGGCGGCATCCAAGTATAATGCGATGCTTGCCAAGACACCTTCCATCTGGCCTATCTACGGGCTCATCACGTCGGACTTCGGCTGGCGGGCGAACCCCTTCGGCGGCAGCGGCGGCGAGTACCATGATGGCGTTGACATCGCGGCTCCCTACGGCACCGCCATCCGCGCGACCGCGGACGGCAGGGTCGAGCAGGCGGGGTGGAACGGCAGCTATGGCATCTCGGTCACTGTCTATCACCGTGACGGCATCGAAACCCTGTACGGCCACATGAGCCGTGTCATCGTGAAGGCGGGGCAGACCGTCACCAAGGGTCAGGTCATCGGGTACGAGGGGTCGACCGGGCGCGCCACCGGCGCGCACTGTCACTATCAGGTCATGGTGAACGGCAAGGCCGTGAGTCCGTGGACCTATCTGGACTGAGGGGGCGGACGTGGCACTGGGCGGCATGAGGGGACCAGCGGAGAACAGGACGGCCTCGGTGTTCGCACATGACCTGACGGTCAAGGGCGACGTCGAGACCCAGGGAGACGTGCGCGTCGAGGGCCAGCTGCATGGCAACCTGACGGGCGGCGGCCTTGTGACCATCGCCGAACAGGGCGAGGTGCACGGCAACGTCGAAGGGCGGGAGGTCATCGTGCTCGGGCGCGTGGAGGGCAATGTCAAGGGCTCCGCGAAGGTCGAGATCCTCGAGAAGGCGGCCGTCAAGGGCGATGTCGTGAGCCCGCGCATCTCGGTGGAGGAGGGGGCCGTGGTCGCGGGCAAGTTCGAGACGACGGCGCCGCAGCCC
>DAOOUZ010000188.1:0-1990 GCA_035369785.1 Candidatus Cryosericum sp.
CCCTCGAGGCCGGCGAACGCAGGCGACTCGAAGTCAGTCATGGTGTACGCAAGCGTCGGGAGTGGCACGTTCATCACAGTCCGGGTTCCCGCGTCAATCTCGAGGCGCGTCGAAACCGTATGCGACAGGAGCTCGACGACAGCTGATGGATAGGACGCTGTTTCGCCCTTGAACGTGGCCAATGCACTTGGCAGGTCCCGGTCGACCCTGGTACGGTATGTTCCATACTCCTGAGCCAGCCCGATGAAGGTCTTCATCAGACCCTCCAGCTTGTCCTTGAGCAGCTTGTGGCCTCTCCGGGCCAGCGTATACCTCTTCTGGAGTCGAAGCAGCTCCATGCGCGTCGGGTTGACTTTGAGGACCATGGCTGCCTACTGTTGCCCCGCTGGCATGTACTTTGCAATCATCGCCGGCGCAACGCGTTTCAGTTCAGCGCGCGGCAGCATGGAAAGTAGGCTCCAGCCGATGGTGAGTGTCTCCTCGATGGAACGGTCTTCGTCCTGACCCTGGCTGACAAATCTGCGCTCGAACTCGTCCGCAAACGTTACAAAGAGGCGATCGGTTTCGGTCAGCGCCGACTCCCCCAGCACCACCGCCAGTTCCTTGGCATCACGCCCCCGGGCATACGCCGCGAACAACTCATTCAGAAGTCCCGCATGGTCCTCGCGGGTCTTGCCCGCACCGATGCCCTTGTCCTTGAGCCGTGACAGGGAGGGAAGAACGTCGATAGGTGGGTAGACACCGGCCTGCTGCAGGGAACGGCTGAGCATGATCTGGCCTTCCGTGATGTATCCGGTAAGGTCAGGAATCGGGTGCGTTTTGTCATCCTCAGGCATAGTGAGGATTGGGATCTGCGTAATGGAGCCCTGCTTACCCTTGATCCGGCCAGCACGCTCGTAGATCGTCGCCAGGTCCGTGTACAGATACCCGGGGTACCCGCGCCTTCCGGGCACCTCTTTGCGCGCAGCCGACACCTCACGGAGGGCGTCACAGTAGTTGGTCATGTCCGTCAGAATGACCAGTACGTGCATGCCCAGGTCAAAAGCGAGGTACTCCGCGGCAGTCAGAGCAAACCGTGGCGTAGCGATACGTTCGATGACAGGGTCGTTGGCCAAGTTCATGAACAGGACGGACTGATTGATGGCGCCGCTTCTCCGGAAGTCAGAGACAAAGTAGTCTGCCTCTTCAAAGGTAATGCCCATGGCCGCAAACACGACCGCAAACTCATCGCTGCCGGAGAGCACGCGCGCCTGCCTTGCGATCTGGGCGGCAAGCGCAGCGTGCGGCAGGCCGCTCCCCGAAAAGATTGGAAGCTTCTGGCCGCGCACAAGGGTATTCAGGCCATCGATGGCGGAAACACCGGTCTGAATGAACTCATCGGGATAGTCGCGGGAATACGGATTCATGGGGTTGCCGTTGATGTCCACGACCTTGTCCGGGATAACGGGCGCAATGCCATCAGTGGGCGTCCCCAAGCCATTGAAAACACGTCCGACGATATCGCGTGAAACGCCAAACTCGAGGCCGTGCCCCAGGAACCGAGTAACCGTCCGCCCCCTGTCCATGCCGGATGAGCCTTCAAACAGTTGGACCAGCACGGTGTTCCCCGATACTTCGAGCACCTGGCCATGGCGCAGACCGGATGAGGTGCGAAGCTCGACAAGCTCCCCGTACTTGACGCCCTCGGCTTCGTCGAGAAACACGAGTGGTCCGACGATCTCGCGGACAGTGCGATAATCCTTATTCATGGTATTCCTCCGGCACCGTCGTCTGTGCTGCAGACAGGGATGCGAACGCCTCACGTACGGAGTCTTCAAGCGCGTCGAAGGCCGAGAGGTTCGCCTCCGCGATGAACTTCGCTCGTGCAATGTCCCCTCTGACCGGCATCGAAAGAATAGCCGCCAGCGGTATGCCTTGAGATGCAGCCCTGCCTGCTTCGTGGCTCCAAAGCAGGACCGCGTTCAGCATCCTCAGTTGCTTGCTTAGTGAC
>DAOOUZ010000189.1:0-1967 GCA_035369785.1 Candidatus Cryosericum sp.
GTCACGGGAACAACGGCGCGCCGGAATGGCTCGAGCAGTCGCTCAATGCCCTCGTCCGCCGTGTCCGCGGCGAGATGCACGCCGAAAATGCGGTTGCGGTCCACATGCGGCGCTCGCACAGAGTAGGCCCGCTGATCCCCCAGCACATACGTGCCCGGCTGCCCATCCACGGTTGTGAAGTACTGCGTCATCTCCTCACTGACCAGCTGGTCAGCCGCGTCCATGTCATGGATGTTCACTGCCATCTCAGTCGTCCTCCTCCCCTTCGTGCTCCTCGTGCTCCTCGTCCTCCTCGTACAGGTGGCCGGTCGCATCGGCAGCCAGCAGGGCAGCGAGAACATCGGCGGGAGAGACCTCGAACGGCATGGCCGACATGGAGTTGCGCGGGCCGCACGCGTCCTCTGCCACATCCTCCAGCGCGGAGCGCGGCGCATCCCCGAGCCCCAGGTCCTCCAACGTGAGCGGCAGGCCAGTGCTGAGGAAGAGGTTCATCACGTCGTCCATCTCCTCCCGTGGCGCGTTCTCCAGCACCAGTTGCACGATGCTGCCGAACGCGGCCAGCTCGCCGTAGGAGTGCTGTCGTGCCTCCGGGAGAAGCGTCAGCGCATTGCCCACGCTGTGTGCCGCGGCAGGACCGCAGTTCTCGAAGGCCATGCCCGAGCAATAGATGCTGGCTTCCAGGACCTCCTCGAAGGCACGCGTCGCCACCCCGCCCTGCGACGCGACCACTGCCCGCAGGCCATCCCGCAGCACCGTTTCATACCCCAGCGTCGCAAGCGCATACGAGGCAAGCGCCCCCTTGCCGCCCAGCAGGTTGTCCGCGCCGGACCGTTGATGGGCCCGCGCGCCCAGCCACGCGGCGACCGTGTTGCCGATGCCTGCCACCAGTGTGCGCAGGGACGCCTGGGCAATCACGTCGCTGTCCACAACAACCAGCGCCGGGTGAACGGGATAGAGGCGGAGTTCCTGAAAGACGCCGTCCTCGTCCGTGACAATCGCCACCGAGCTGCACGGCGCACCCGTGGCAGCCGTCGTGGGCACCACCATGAGGGGCAGGCCGTGCAGTGCCGCAACAGCCCGCGCCGCATTGGTCGCGCGCCCTCCCCCGACGCTCAGCACGGCATCGCATGAGCTCAGGTCGGCCACCGTTGCAAGACGGTCAATCTCGGGCCCCGAGCACGTGCCCGAAAACTCCTCATAGATGAGGACTGCGCCGGTACCGTCGAATGCCTGCTCGACGCGACTGTGCATGGTGGCCATTGTCAACTCCTCCGCGACCACCAGGAAGCTGTTGCCCAGCCGTGACCCGTGTTCGTACAACCTGTTCATCTCGCCGCGCCCCTGAATGTAGCGGTCCGGCGCTCCTGTGACAGTCGACATGCGTGGCCTCCTTGTTCGTGGAAGATGTGTGCTCCTCAAGCAACGGTGATACTGTACCTATTCTACTTGCTGCAGGCGTTCGCGCAACCGCATGGTGTATACTGCATTCGGCAGCCTGAAGCACGCTGTCCGGACTGCCCGGGAGGAACAATGGCCAAGACTGTCACAACGCCAGGCACGGCACCCGGCATGGGAGCCGCCGTCCTGATTTCAGCGGGAACAATGGAAGCATCGGACGTCACAACCATCGCATGGATCGGCACCCTGTGCTCGGAGCCGCCCATCATCGGCATCGGCGTCAGGCCGGGACGGTGGCTGCACCACTTTATCGTCCAGACGGCAGCCTTCGTTGTCAACGTGCCCGACACAGGACACGTGCGCGAGCTGGACCTGTGCGGAACAGTGAGCGGTCGGACCCACGACAAGTGGGCGCTGGCCAGGCTGACGCGCGATCCGGGCACGGTCACCGGGACCCCGATGGTCGCCGAGTGCCCGCTCAATCTGGAGTGCCGCGTGCGTGAAACGGTACACCTGGGAAGCCATGACCTGTTCCTCGGTGAGCTGGTTGCCACCTACGCGGACGAAGG
>DAOOUZ010000190.1:0-1918 GCA_035369785.1 Candidatus Cryosericum sp.
CATGGGCTAGTGTTTTCTGGGCCACAAGAGAGGAAGAGTCGTGAAGGTCGTCACCATCTGCGCCCGCAACTATTTGCCATACGCGCGGGTTCTGGCTCGGTCATTCCGCCAGACGAATCCTCAGGATGAATTCGTGACCTTGCTCATCGATCTGCTGGCAGACGACGAGGTGCCGACCGAGGATTTCGAGGTGGTCGGACCGTCAGTTCTCGAGCTCGACGACGATGACTTCGCTCGCATGACCTTCATGTATGACGTGACCGAGCTGGCGACCGCCCTGAAACCATGGGCACTGCAGTGGGTCCTAGACGGTGGCCACGATGTCGCTGTGTACATTGATCCGGACATCGCCGTCTTCGACTCGCTCCAGCTCATCGCCGAGCCGGCACTGAAGAGCGGCATTGCACTCACCCCTCATCGGCTGACCGCGATACCCAGGGACGGATTGCGGCCCGACGAATCCGACATCATGTGCTCGGGCATCCAGAACCTTGGCTTCATCGCCGTGAGCGACAAGGGCCGTCCATGGCTCGAGTTCTGGAAGGCTCGGCTGCTAACCGACTCTGTCGTCGACCTGCCGAACCAGCTCTTCACGGACCAGCGATGGACTGACTGGATCCCGGCCCTCTTCGACTACGTGAAGCTGGCCGACCCGGGCCTGAATGTCGCCTACTGGAATCTTGACGAGCGCGGCCTCGAAAGGTCCGGTGACAACTACACCTGCAACGGGCACCCGCTCCGCTTTTTCCACTTCAGTGGGTATCGGCCCTCCCAGCCCTGGTGCCTCAGCAAGTACATCTCAGACGCCCCCCGTGTCGTTGTTTCGGAGCACCCGGCGCCGATCCCCATGCTGACTGCCTATGACGAGCAGCTTCGCGCCGAGGGCCTCTACGACCCCGATCAAGAGGCCTATCGCTTCGGGACTTTCGCGGACGGGGCCGTCCTCAGCCGCGGCATACGGCGCTTGTATCGGAAGGAATTCCTTGACGCTCGACGACCACGCAGGACGTCAGTCGTTGAGGAGCCACCCCTGCCCGACTACAGGGAAGGCTTCAGCAACCTCCGTTCCTGGCTCGCCGAGCCGAGCAACCGGATGCCCGCTCTCTCGCGGCTGGCCTACAGCATCTGGGCCTCTCGAGTCGACCTGCAAGGTGTTTTTCCGGAACCGCAGACGGCAAGCCGCGAAGCGTATGGGGCTTGGCTGGCCGAGTTCGGCGTGTCGGAGGGATACCTGACGGCAGATTGGGCGACGGCCCTTCAGCCAATTGATGTCACGCCACTGCCGTTGGCCCTGGAGCCGGGGTGCAATGTCTTCGGGTACCTGTCCTCCATCCTCGGCGTGGGGTCGACAGGGCGATCCATCGTGGAGGCCGCCAAGCGCAGCGGCCTGCCCCTCAGCATCCACTCGTCGGATCGCACCCACAGCCCTCGCCTGGTCGAGTTCGAACCGGTCGAAACCAGCGTCCGGTATCCCGTGAACATCGTCGTCATGAATGCCGACGCCTTCCCCTTCTGGGTGCAGGACTGGGGTCCGCAGTATGCACCCGACGCCTACACCATCGGCTATTGGGCTTGGGAGTTGGAAACTCTCCCTGGCCACATGCTCCAGGCGTACAGCCATGTCAATGAGATCTGGACTGGCAGTGAGTTCAATGCGGAGGTGTTCTCCCGGGAGGGCTCCGTTCCGGTTCGCGTGTTCCCGATGCCAGTGGAGCCTGTGCCCGTGCGACCGGCACCCACGCTGGACATTGTGGATCCGGAGCGCGGATACTTCCTGTTCGTCTTCGACTACCTGTCGGAAGTCGAGCGAAAGAATCCCGCCGGGCTCATCGAGGCATTCCTTCGAGCATTCCCCCAGGACGACGGCCCCGACTTGATCATCAAGTCCATCAACGGCGAACAACGGCGCACGGACCGC
>DAOOUZ010000191.1:0-1909 GCA_035369785.1 Candidatus Cryosericum sp.
CTCTCGGCCCGATCCCGTGAGGAGGAAGTCGCCTCGGTGCTCAGGGAGACCTGCGGCGTGCTGACGGGCTGAACACCATGGCCTCCTCGTGAGGGCCTCCGGAGCAAAGGATGAATGAAAAACGGGAGGGCCTACGCACGGCTCTCCCGTCCTCACTTGCAGAAGGAGAGCCCTCAGATTCCACAGCTGCAGCTGCGGTACTCCCTGGGCGTCCCCGCCCTGCACATATTAGACAGGCAAGAACGGAGAAAAGTTCAGGAGGCCCTGTTCACGGTTCTGTGCGCAGTGTGATGGGGACGTCGACGATATCCTGTGCACTGCCGTCCTTCATGCTGGCGATGAAGATGCGCAGTGTTCCCTTGCCGGTGGGCTCTGGCTGGCCTGCCGGCTCGACAAGGGTCAGCAGCTGGTCGAAGCTCCCGAACTCCGGAGCACCGGCGGAGGTCATGAACGCGCCTTCGCCGAGGGGGATGGTGGCTCCCGACGCGGGGACAAATGACGCCTGCCAGCTGACGGTGGCCTCGAATGCCCGGGCGGTCCCTGTTGTATGGATGGTTCCCTTCCACGAGCCATCAGCCTGCTGTGTCATGACAACTGTCTCGCCAGCAGGCGGCAGCGTGACCTTGACGTTGCTCTCCACCGGCTTCATCGGGCCCAACGTGCGCCCGGCGGCACTGACGAGGACAACCAGCACTGCAATAAGCAAAGCGGTCTTACTGTTCATGGGTATCACCACCTCCGGCCGAGTATAGCACGAACGAAAAGAATTGACAGAGAAGCAGAACCAGGTGGCGTGGTCACGCCTGGAAACAAGTGTGCCGGCAGGTGTGATGGGCCCGCCGGCATTGAGAAGAGGAAAAAAAGGGAAGGGGTTGTTACGGGAGTCTCGCGAGAAGGGACTGCAGGAAGGCGAGCTTCATGTTCGCATCGGCGAGCAGCAGATCGAGACGGGCGGGGAACTGGTTCAGGGCAGCGGTGCGGATGCTCTTTGCGAAGGCGTCCCTGGCCGAACGTGCCGCCTTGATCTGTGCCTTGAGTGCGTCAATGGTCGCCTGTGGGGCCTTGGCCTTGCGCAGCTGCACCAGCTGGCGTTCCAGAGAACGGATGGATGCATTCATCGCTTCCAGCTGCTGGCGTTCCGCCTCGGTCAACATCAGCCCATGGGAAATCTGACGATGGACGGAATACCGCTCCGCCGTCTTGAGATCCGCCGCATATGGTGTCAGGTCCTTGCCTGCCGCACGTGCGGCCTTCACCTTGTCGCGGATTGCCTTCTCGGTTTCCGCGATCTGCTTGTACAGGTTCTTGAGGAGCTCCAGCTTTGCCTTGTCGGCATCGGTCAGCTTTCCTCTGGCCACGGCAACTCCCGGGGCAGAGGCCCCGGACTGCACTGCTGACGCGGCCGGAACTGCTACAAACAGGCCTGCAGCAACGATCATTGCAAGCATCACTGCTACTGCTCGACGTATTCTTCTCATGGTTCCTCCTATCCACGTGACTTCCGAACGTCTATTAGACTGTGAAGGGGTCCCCGTTGTTCCCGGCTGTCGCCAATCCCGCACGGTACGCGCCCGGAGCCGAGAGAGCGCAGCGGTCATCCGTATGCTACACTGTGTACATGAGAAAACGGCAGCGAATGGTACAGAACGCAGGCGGGATCCTGGCGCTCCTTCTTGCGATCGTCCTGGTCGGTGTTCCACGCGAGTCCGCAACCGCGCCGACGTACCCGAAGAGCGGAGCGAGCATTCCCGCACGGCCCACTGCCGTCCAGCTTGACGCCGTCACCCTTCGGGAAACCTGGCACTTGCCGGCGCTTGAACTCTGCGTCTTCGATGCCGACGGCATCGTCGACCTCGCAAGCACGGGCGTGCGCAAGGCAGGGGGTGCCGCTGCGGTCGGCTCTGGCGAC
>DAOOUZ010000192.1:0-1903 GCA_035369785.1 Candidatus Cryosericum sp.
CATCGACGGCTTGTCGCGGCACAGCCAGGTCGCCCGGACCGACGTGGTGGTTCAGCAGATGACTTGAGGCCGCACTGGACTGCCCGAACATGCCGCGCCAGCCGGGAAGACGCTCCACTGAAGAAGCGACAAGGTCTGGGTCAAGATGCGTCGTGATCCTCGGTCCGGACGACAACCATGTGTTGTGGGAAAGAACCAGCCTATCCTCATGTCCGCGTCGCAGCTGGCGCATGATGTCCAGATAGGAGACGCCGTCGCCTGCTGACAATTCATCGTAGGACACTACTCCGTCGCGGGCCGGGATTGGGAGGGAAAGCATCCTCCCGTCAGGGAGAATGGGGCTAGCCCAACCGCCATATCCGCTATCGAAACCCTTGCGACTCAGGACAACCTTCATCTGGAGTCCTCTGTGCCTTTCATGCATGCCTCCTGCATACATTGCGCCAACCGTTCGCAAATAGTGCAGGCGGTGACACTGCGCTTCAAGTGTCTCCCCAATCCGTGCTACACGGTCGTCAACTGCCTTGAGTACTTTGCGGCACCAGCATATACTCTCTTCGCAGATCGCGCGCAGGAGGAAGAGCATGGCAATCATCGTTTCGAAGAACGGTCACAAGGCTCACAAAGTGGAACGCAGCACGTTCGACAAAGAGGACGACCTTCAGCGGTTTCTCCGCGACAACCCGGAGGCACTCCCCATCGACCAGATTCGGGACGGGGCTAGCCTCGTGGTTCTGGCGCGCGAGTATGCGACCGAGAGCGGGCCTATCGACATCCTGGCAGCCGACGACCAAGGCAGGCTGTACATTATCGAGACGAAGCTCTACCGCAATCCCGACAAACGCAAGGTCATTGCGCAGGTCCTGGACTATGGCGCCGCACTCTGGCGGCATTCATCCGACTTCAGCGAGTTCAGAACGGACTTGTCAGAGCAGGTTCAGCGGCAATGGAGCACGAGTCTCGAGGATCAGATCGCGACAAGGTTCAGCACGGACGAGACGGGCACCGAGGCGCTGTTGTCGGCCATGAAGGAGTGCCTGGAGCATGGGAAGTTCGCGTTCATGGTACTCATGGACAAGGTGGAAGACCAGCTCCGGGACCTCATCTCCTACGTGAACACCAACAGCAACTTCCAGGTGTACGCCGTCGAGCTCGAGTACTACCAGCATGATTCCTACGAGATCCTCATACCGCACGTCTACGGCGCTGAGGTCAAGGCACCCGACACTGAGTCCAGATTTCCTACTCCCGAGTGGACGGAGGAACGGTTCTTCGCTGAGCTCACCGGCACGAACCCGGAAGCGGCTGACGTAGCTCACCGGCTCCTCGCCTGGTTCATTGAGCATACTGACAAGGTCGGATGGGGCAGCGGAACGGTGATCGGATCCTTCATCCCGGGGATCTACAAGAACGGTGCAATGAACCTGCTGTGCGCTGTGTGGACCAACGGCAAGATCGAGTTCTACTTCCAGTGGCTCACCAGGAAAGCGCCATTCCTGGACGCGGCTGGGCGCGAGGAGCTGCGGCACAGAGCTGAAACTCTGTTGCAGACGCCTGTCACTGACGACATGCTGGCGCGAAGGCCAAACATTCCGCTGATTGACTTCGCCACACCGGACGACTTCGCCCGCCTCACCGACTTCTTCGACTGGCTTATCAACCGCGTCAAAGAGTCGTAGAGAGACCGGCAGCCACACAGAGGGTGCAGCACAGAGTAGCACGGAGACCCGCTGCGACACCCAGAGGCCCACTCGTCACGGAGTGATGGCAGCCGATGAGAACAGACGCGGTCCGCCGCAAAGCGCTGAATGCTGTGCCATATCCGGTCAGAATCTGAGTGTTCGGGTGTCTGTCAACGTCGTAGTCGACCCATGTCACGGCATCACAACCCTTTTCAGCCGCT
>DAOOUZ010000193.1:0-1901 GCA_035369785.1 Candidatus Cryosericum sp.
CTGCGACGTTCAAGGTAGACGCCACGGCACCGACGGCGACTATCACCAGTCCTGTTGACGGGAGCACGGTGGCTCAGTCGCCGGTGACCATCACCGGCAAGGTTTCTCCGGGCATGCAGGTGCGTGTCGGCAGCCAGACGGCGACCGTCTCGCCAACAGGCGACTTCACGGTCAGCGTTCCCCTCGTCGAGGGAGCCCAGACCATTGCCTTGACCATCACCAGCGTTTCTGGCAACGTGGGCCAGGCGCAGCTCAGGCTGACGCTCGATACCAAGCCGCCAGTCCTGACCATCACGGAGCCCAAGATCTATGCGACGGTCATGACGCAGCAGATCACGGTAAGCGGAAAGACCGAGGCGGGGGCAACCGTGACAGTAGCGGGTTCCCCGGTGAGCGTCGGTGCAGACGGCTCGTTCAGCGTCAAGTACATGTTCACCAAGGAAGGCCTGAACGTCATTGAGATAACAGCCACGGACCCTGCGGGAAATGGAGCGAAGGCTGCGATTCCTGTCACCTACATTGCCCGGACGGTCATTCGTCTGCAGGTGGGCAACAAGACAGCCATGGTTAATGACGCTTCCAAGACACTGCAGGCTGCTCCAGTCAACGTCAAGGGCGTGGTCAACGTTCCCCTGCGGTTCATCGGCGAAGCCTTCGGCGCGACGGTCGAGTGGGAGCCTGTGTTCAAAATCGTCCGCATTCAGCTGGGTACGACCACTATCTACTTGCAGGTGGGTTCCAACTATGCGTCCGTGAACGGCAAGAAGGTCGTCCTGCAGGGCGTTCCGACGATTGTCAGCGGGACGACGATGGTCCCGATCCGGTTCATCTCCGAGGCCTTTGGTGCCGAGGTCGTGTGGACCGAGGCGACGAAGGGCATCACCATCACGTATCCCAAGCCTTGAGGTGCGCCCTCGAGGGTTGTTGAACTAGAGCAGTTCGGAAGCAGGAACGAAGATCGCCTCACCCCGGTTCTAGGGTGGGGCGATCGCATTTCGATGGCGTTGATTACGCCGTGAAGTCCGGGAGGGCCTCCCCGTCAGGGCCTGCCGACGGGCGTCGCCTGCGTCGTTACCTCCGGCGCCGTTCCCTGCGTTGCGGGCCGGGCGGAACATCCTGCGCTGACCAGGGTGACCACGGCCAGCACCACGCTGAGTATTGCCTTTTTTGCCATTGCATCTCTCCCGGAAACGGCTCATCGATAATCACCAAGGCACACACCGTTCGCAGGTATGCTACGCGTGCCATGACTCTGCAGTACCATGCAAGCGTGAAGGAAGCCCAACGTCTGGACAGGAACCTGACGCCGGTTGCGCTACAGCAGGGTCCATGGAACAGCTGCAATGTTGCGGGCCAGATGCATGACACGCGTGCCGGCGTATACGAGTATTGCAGCAGAACATGCCGGATCCTGGTTCATGTACCAGCGCAGGTGCTCTGTGTCGGCCCAGGTGACCTGATCACCCAACTTCACTTCAACAGCGGCCTTCTTTTGGTCACGTTCGATGATGAAGTCGACCTCGTGTTGAGGTCCACGGCGCGTGCGAGCAAAGGAAACGGCGTACCTGTCGAGGTCGGCGAACGTCAGAATAGTCATGCAGACCAGCGCCTCGAACAGGTGTCCGGAAAGTGCATCATCGACCGAGGCGGGTGTCTTCTTGCCCAGCAGTGAACAGATGAGTCCCGTATCGAACAGGTATGGCTTCCAGTTCCGCCGGACGGAGGCGGTCGTGGCGAGGGGAGCCGGAGGCACAAGGTCGAGCAGGTGAGCTGTCCTCAGCGTTTCCACATACCGCGCGACCGTCGAGGCACTCACGCGAGTATTGCCTGTCACAGTAGCGTATTCCAGGAGTGACCCGGTCGTGATGGCGACCGCACGCATGACGTTTTGGTAGTCGACG
>DAOOUZ010000194.1:0-1888 GCA_035369785.1 Candidatus Cryosericum sp.
GGGGACGGTTCCGTTTTCACCGCAATGTTACAGTCTGCGGGCTGAGCGGAACGCCCTCGCGGACCTCGTCGGTCGTCCGTGCGTCCGGGAACCAGTGCTTTGTCCTGCGGGCAATGGCGACGAGCGTCAGCATGACAGGCACTTCGGTGAGCACGCCCACGGTCGTCGCGAGCGCCGCTCCAGAGTTGATACCCCAGAGCGAGATGGCAACAGCGACCGCAAGCTCGAAGAAGTTGCTGGCTCCGATCATGGAAGCGGGCGCGGCAATGCGGTAGGGCACCTTGAGAAACTTGCACGCTCCGTACCCTATCCAGAAGATGAGGTACGTCTGCAGGATGAGCGGGACCGCGATGAGCAGGATGTTCACCCAGTTACTGGTGATGGTCTCCCCCTGGAACGAGAAGATCAACAGCAGTGTAGCCAGAAGCGCCACCACGGTGACCGGCTGCCACTTGGGCAAAAACACGTGGTCATACCACTCTTGTCCATGTGACCGGATGAGGGTACGCCTTGTCAGGGCACCGCTGGCAAGTGGAATGACGACAAACAGGACAACCGAAAGGAACAGGGTTGGATAGGGCACGCTGATGCCACCCACGCCCAACAGAAACGCCACGATGGGGATGAACAGGACCAGAATCACCAGGTCATTGATGGCTACCTGGACCAGTGTGTGCGCTGCGTCGCCACCGGAAAGGTAGCTCCACACGAAGACCATTGCAGTGCACGGGGCGGCTCCCAGCAGGACAGCACCCGCAACGTATTGCTGGACCTGGTCAGGCGTGAGCACCTGACTGTAGAAAACGCGGAAGAAGAGCGACGCCAGGGCAAACATGGTGAAGGGCTTGATGGCCCAGTTGACGATGAGCGTGATGAGAAGTCCCGTGGGGTTCCGCCCGACCCGCTTGATGCTGCCAAAGTCGATCTGCAGCATCATGGGGTAGATCATGAGCCAGATGAGCACCGCCACAGGGAGCGAGATATTGTACACGGTCATGCGGTCGAGGGCGCCAACAACACCCGGCAGCAGCCGGCCGAGAATGACACCGCCGACCATGCACAGCGCAACCCACACGCTGAGATACTTCTGAAAGATGCCAAGCCCGCCCTTACGCTCTTCCATGGTGACCTCCCGTTCCTTGAGAATGACTCTTTCCTGGCAATGCATGTGTGTTCTCACAAGCAGTGCGTCGTTCCTCCTGCTTTCGTGCGCAAACATCCGAGGGCGGCTGTGAGAGTCTCAGAAGGTCCAGAGAAAACACCGATTGTGTCTCCCGGACGACGGCGTGGACGAAGCCCGCGATATCAGGAGGCAGGTTCTGCTGGAGTGCGTAGTGGGTCCAGTAGCTGCGCTGGTAAGATGCGACCAAGCCACTTGCAACCAGCAGCTTGAGGTGTCCCGAGATGTTCGCCTGAGACTGGCCAAGCGTCTCGGTGAGCTCACAGACGCACAGGTCACGCTCCGCGAGGAGCGAGACAATACGCGCACGCGTCGGATCTCCGAGCGCCCGTGCTATCGCAATCGGCTCAACTGTATCGCTCATTTCCGATACAGACTACCCTCTTGCCATTCTCTGTCAACTGTAACACTTCGGGGACGGTTCCGTTCTCCGACCAATGTTACAGCGTCCGGCACGACGCTCGACAATAGGTCGCCCTTCGGTAGGATATCAATTGAAATTATATCAATCAGAGTTGAGACATGAATGACCAGGCTCGTGCGTGCAAGACCAGAAAGGCGCACGTGGAATGGGGTCCCGGGCAGGACGAGCAGGCACGGCTGGTGTCCGTGCTTATGGAGCCGCAGCGCATCAGGATTCTCAGGCTTCTCGCCGGCGGGGAGCTCTGTGTCTGCGAGCTTGAACGCTCCCTCGGGATCGCGCAGAAT
>DAOOUZ010000195.1:0-1881 GCA_035369785.1 Candidatus Cryosericum sp.
GTCCTGCGGATTGTTTCGCGGTCGTCCAGTTGCGCAGGGAGAACCGTTCCGGCACAGTTCTTGGCCTTGTCGGATGCCAGACATCTCTTGCCATTCCCGAACAGGAGCGGGTTTTCGGGTTAGTACCGGCACTGGCGCATGCCCAGTATGTGCGCTATGGGCGCATGCACCGGAATGTGTTTCTCAGGGGTCCGGCGGTACTGAGCCGGGACCTGCAGCTCGCTGCAATCCCCGGTGTCTGGATAGCAGGGCAGCTGGCAGGGGTCGACGGGTATATGGAGTCGACCGTCCTGGGGCTGGTGGCGGCGTTGAACGTCGCAGCTGCGCTGCTTGGCGTGGAGCGGCCCAACTTCTCGTCCGACACCATGACGGGGCTGCTCATTGACTATGTCACGACAGAACGCGATGACTTTCAGCCTGCGAATGCGAACTATGGTCTCGTCGCAACCGAGCATACCGAAAAACAGAGGCGCATGGACCGCGAGCGTTTTGCTGCGACTGCCCTGCAGCGTGTTCACAGCATCGCGGAGGAGGTTCGCACATGGGCGAAGACCAGCGGCACTCCCATGTAGCCGGGTCTGCGGTGGCGCCTGCAGATGCACGGCGTGAGGAGACCCCTGGGGTCGTCGATGCGAATGGGTCCTATCTGAACCTCACGGACGACGAGTTTCGCACCCGGATCAGAATCGCCTATCGCCGCCTCGACCGCTGTAACCTCTGCCCGCGGCATTGTGGAGCCCGGCGTCTGCGCGGCGAAACGGGATATTGCGGTGCAGCGCTCAGGCCGCGAGTATTCGTCTCGAACCTGCACCGGGGCGAGGAACCGCCAGTGAGTGGCACACGTGGTTCCGGAACGGTCTTTCTGAGCGGCTGCAACCTCAATTGCTGCTATTGCCAGAACTATCCCCTCAGCCAGTTGCATCACGGAGCTGAACTCTCCACCGCATCGTTGGCATCTGCCTTTATCGAGTTGCAGGCAAAGGGGGCCCACAACATCAACCTTGTCACGCCTTCCCACCAGGTGCCTCAGATTCTGGCCGCCGTTTTTCTGGCGCGGCGGCTTGGCCTTCATGTCCCGATCGTGTACAACACAAGCAGCTACGATGAGCTCTCTACGTTGAAGCTGCTCGACGGCGTTGTCGACATCTATCTGGCGGACCTGCGCTATACGGACGAGGCTGTCGCCAGGGAGTTCTCCGGTGTCTCCAACTACGTGGATACAGCAGAGAAGGCGCTCGCGGAGATGCACCAGCAAGTGGGCGACATTCAAACAGACGCGGCTGGCCGCTACGTTCCGCGCGGCCTCATCGTGCGCTACCTTATCCTCCCGCGCCATGCGGCGATAGCCGCCGATGTCTTTGCCTTCGTCGCGGAGCACCTGTCCCGCGATACGGCGGTCAGCATCATGACCCAGTACTTCCCAGCATACCGGGCCGTCGACCCAGCCCTTGGCATCGCCCGCAAGGTGACCGAGCACGAGTTCGACCGTGTCATGCGGGCCTGGTCACAGGCAGGCCTGCGGCGCGGGTGGGTTCAAGACATGAGCGAAGAAGGCGGTGCCTAACAGGCTCAGATCTTGCTGACGACCTCGCGCGTGATGCCCTTGAGGCAATCCATCACGGATACGCCACCGCTGGCGATGCCGAGATACACGGGCTTTCCGGCAAGGTCCAGCTCGTCCATCAGCTGGTCGACCGGCATGACGTCCGGGAGATCCCTCTTGTTCAACTGATAGACGACGGGTGTGTCTGGCAGTTCGTATTCATTGAGGTTCTTGATCATGTCCGCCAGGTTGTTGATGTTGTCGTCTCGTCGAGCAACAGTCGAGTCGGCAACAAACACAATGCCATCGACGGACTTGAGCACGGACTTGCGCGTCAG
>DAOOUZ010000196.1:0-1822 GCA_035369785.1 Candidatus Cryosericum sp.
CGTGTGAGATTGTCATACGTCTCATCTCGTGAACCGTCGCGCTTCACCTTCGGTGCCCACAGGTAGCCCCCGCGCCTTTCAGCATCAACCGTCTGCTTGTGATTGACCCACCAGTATCCAGACTGATTCATCGACTCCTCCAGCACGGTACCGTACCACCTAAATGGTACGACTCTTCAGTGTGCAGTCCCTGCATCAGCATACTGCGGAAAGTACGCATCAGGCTGCACCTTCAGGACGTTCATGAAACGTGCGAACCTGTGGTCGTCCTCGGTGCACCTGTCAGCTAAGTCACACAGCACGTCTTGAACGTACTCCAGCCCCAGGTGGAAGTACTGGATGACCGAGACAGTCAGTCGAGATGGGACAAAGTCTGGCACAAGAACCTCCGCAACTTTGTGCTTCTTGACAGTGTCATCGAAGCAGACACAGGCTGTCACGGCCGACCAGTCCACACGGCTCAGCGCCTCAGTGCCCTCGTAGAAGCGGACGTTCTGGGGCCGATCGCCCCCGTCGAACCATCGTTGCCTCTAGGATACGCCGTTCAGACGTGAGTGTACCTCAGTTCCCAGCTCGCATGTTTCGCGTGATGTTGATGTAGTTGAATTCGTCCATCGCCTTGGCCAGTGTCTTGCCCGCATGGCTGAAGTTGACGCCCGCAAACCTGTCCTGCATGTCCTGGAGAAACGCCACGTAGCCGTCGCCGGATGTCTTGTACCGTCTCACAGTCCAGTCGCCACGCGCTACGATGGGCAACTGCTCATAGCGCTTCCTGGGCAACTCGCCTCGGATCGATCGGTCCCAGATGACAAATAGCTGCCTGTTCCTGAGATGCATGATCTTGGTCGCGCCCGTATGCTTGACACCCTTGAAGCCGGACAGCACTGAATAGATGGCAGTGATGTCCTCCCGCAGGTCTTTCAGGTTCGCAGTCCTGATCTCCTGCCCGTCCAGTCGTTGGAATCGAGGCTCAAGCGCTTGCATGACGGCCTCGAAGCCGACGAGGTCGAAATCCGTCGCAGCATAGCGGAAGCCGGCGAAGTTCCATGTGGACAACAGCAGCACGTATGCCTCTGTCCGCAATCCCTTCTCGAAGAGATCGACGGCCATGTCGTAGAAACTGCCGCGCTGCTCCTCCTGTGCAAACTCCGCACACGCCCGTTCGACGTCGACAGCCTGGATCATGTCACTTTCCCTACCAACGTGCTCCAGGCCGACACCACGTCACTGCACCACGTCGCGCTTGCTGGCGATGTCCTGCACGACCTTCTTGCACGCCTCCAGCGTGGTGGTGCTCATGCCCGTCCGATGACCGGCAATGACGTCAATCAGGTCCTTGCCATGTACGACGCGCACTGGGACCGTGCTGTTGACGCGACGCAACTCCAGTCCACGCGGCACCGATGATGCAGCAGGAAACGCCAGAACTGGTTCCACATACACCTTGGTGTCCAACCGCTCCTACAATGCTATCTTGAGCTGGTACGAGGCCTGACTCGCCTGGCGCTCGTAGTCCTTCCTCGTCTCATCACCATCGCGTATCTTGAGACGTCCGTTCTCAAGCTCGACTGCCCCGCGATTGGACTTGGTCTCGATGACGAAGATCCCTGTCGGTCCAACAACGACATGATCCAAGTCGCCATATCCCATGTACACGTTTCGGAAGACCGCATACTTGGTCTCATCAAGAGTTCGGAGAATCCCGTCGATCGCGTCCTCGGCTGCGCGCTCACGCCTGTTGATCTTGACCTCGTCGTTGAACTTCTTGACAACGGGCCCTAGTTGTTGAGGCAACAGGATCGTCAGAATGATCCCGTACAGG
>DAOOUZ010000197.1:0-1797 GCA_035369785.1 Candidatus Cryosericum sp.
GATCCTGCTGGGCGACCCGGATGTCCTTCTGAACAGTACCCTGCCCGATGGCACCCCCTCCCACCAAGCCGTACTGGTGCGGGAGTTGCAGCAGGCAGGGGCATGGGTGGAAACCAGCGACTGATGTGCCGGGGCAGCGCAGCGCACAGATCCTCTGCGGCGTGCGATGCTGGTCTTAGAACGTCTGCAACGATGTCCTGGAGCTGACTGTAGAATGCGAAAAACGCTTGGGACGGCGCCCCTGCGTGAACGTCGAGGCCACCCGCTGCTGGTTTCGGGTGGCCTGTGCTGTCGCGAAGGCTGAATGTTACACTTCGGAACCGTCCCCGAAGGTGTTACAACGCGCTGAATGTTACAGTTTGGAACCGTCCCCGAGGTGTTACAGGGAGGGGGGCGTGCTGCCCATGAGGACAGCGGCGCGCTGTGTCGCCAGGGCGCCGAGCGTGTCGCTCATGACGGTGAAGTGGATGTAGAAGCCGTTGGGCTTCAGGTCGCGCGGGATGTTCCAGCTGCCTCCAAAGGTCTGCGTTCCGCCCGCGGGCACGGTCACGTGGGTGACGACCTGGGCGAATGCCTTGCCGTCGGACCAGCGGTACAGCAGGTTCCCCTGCGCGTCGGTGATGGTCCAGTCGATCTGCTGAGCGCTCGGGAACTCAAGGTCGAGCGCCTCGGCACCGAGGTTGGTGACGGTGTATGACACGGTCAGCTTCGTGCCCACGCGGTAGATGAGCTTGTCGGTGGTGAAGGTGACCCCCACGCCCCAGGGCGCGGACGTGCCGATGCTGAACTGCGTCGTGGCGCTGAGCCGTCCGGAGGCAGGCGTCGTGGTGAGGATGAACTCGAGGCTGTACGTGCCCTCCTGCAGGTCGACCGGCACCTGCCACGAGCCGCTGTACTCTTTTGTCTCACCGGGCATGACGGTGACGCTGCTCATGACGTCGGCGAAGCTCTTGCCCGTCGACCAGCGGGCGACGACCGTGCTTCCCTGCCGGAGAATGAGGTCGTAGAACTGGGAGGACGTGAAGGTCAACTCCAGGGGCTGGTCGGTGTCGTTGAAGATGCTGCAGCGCCAGTCGATGGGCTCGTCTGCCGTGTAGGCGAGCTTGCCCGTGGTCAGCGTGGCGGCGCCTGCCGCAGGTGCGCCGATGACAATCGGGCCGGCCGCGCGTGCAAGGGGAAGGCTCGCGCTCATGGCCAGCACCGCTATGAGTCCTGCAATCAGTATTCTCTTCATGTGGTTCACCTCCGGTTGCGTGCCCTGCCAACGTGGCAGTGCTCTCCTTCTAGGACGCAGGGGCAGTCCGCCAGTTCCCAGAAGTCTTCACACGACAGGGCGCCGTCTGCAACACCATGGTTGCCCTGTTGGCAGTGAAAGTCAAGACGCGGGACAATAAGCAAAACCCCCGCGTAGGCTTCTGCACGGGGGTCACATGAGAACGTGTGAGAACTACTTCGTGGTGCCGCGAAGCGTGTTCAGGCGTTCCTCGTATTCTTCCTTGCTAATCTCGCCGCTGGCAAAGCGCTTCCTCAGAACCTCAAGGGCTTCGTCGCGAGGCTCGGCCATTCCATGTTCACCATACATGCCATGCATGTGATGCATATAGCCCATGCCGCAAGCCATGCCATGCCGTCTCCACGTCACCATGCGGACGATCCACACGATGAGCGCAATCATCATCAGTACGCACGCAATGCCCATGAGGATGTGCCCGCCGTACCACATGCCCGGACGCACCACACCGTATCGTACAAATCCCATCATTGCTATCGCTTCTCCTTTGGACTGCGGACACCCTC
>DAOOUZ010000198.1:0-1792 GCA_035369785.1 Candidatus Cryosericum sp.
CGGACCCGGTATTCAACATTTCCGACATTCTGCCTCATCTCGGACAGGCACAAGCGGAGAAGAAGTTCGGCGAGGGGATTCCTGGTGAGGCACTGGACGCGATTGTGGGCCATGTTCCAGTCGAGGTGGAGGGCGACAAGACTCCCGTGCGCGCCTCCGTGCTTCGGACACTTTCCAAGCAGCTCAGCATCGATGAGGAGGCGTTTGCTGCCTCAGAGCTTGAATTCGTGCCGGCGATGAAGCCCCGGGAGGTGGGGTTTGACCGCGGGCTGATGCTTGCATATGGGCATGATGACCGTATCTGCGCGTACACCGCCCTTCGGGCAGTTCTTGACCAGAAACAGGCTCCTGAGCGCACACAGATCGTATTCCTCGCCGACAAGGAGGAAATCGGCAGTGACGGCGATACGGGCATGCAGAGCGAGTTCCTCGAGCTGGTCGTGGAGAAGCTGATAGAGGACGCGGGGGCTGCCACGACGTCGCGGAAGGTGTTTTGGAAGTCTGTCGCCCTCAGCGCGGACGTCGACGCAGGCATGGACCCGAATTACCTGGATCTCTTCGAGGCTGCCAATGCTGCCACTGTCGGCAATGGAATAGTAGTCACGAAGTTCACCGGTTCGCGGGGCAAGTCGTCCGCCAACGACGCCTCAGCAGAAACGCTCCACAAGGTGTTGACGATCTTCGACGATGCCCGGGTGCCGTGGCAGGTGGCAGAGATGGGGAAGGTGGATGTCGGAGGCGGAGGTACGGTGGCAAAGTTCCTCTCGAAGCGGGGAATCGAAACACTGGACGCCGGACCGGCGTTGCTGTCCATGCACGCGCCCCAGGAGCTGGCAAGCAAGGCGGACCTGTATTCCTGCTATCTGGCGTACAAGGCATTCCTGGAGAAGGCACGTGCATCCTGACCGACTGCGTGTGAACACAGGCCGCTGTTGAATACAGGCGAGTCCTGCGTATACTGACAGTGCTCTCTGCCGTCGCGAAGACGGCCGAAATCTTAGACCAAAGGGAGGAACTGTTGAGAGAGTTCGAGCTCATGTATGTGGTGGATGGGACAATGCCGGAGGAAGAAGCGGCAAAGGTAGCGGAGGCCGTACAGTCCTTCATCTCGTCCCATGGTACGATCGTCAAGGTTGACCCGTGGGGTCGTCGTCGCCTCGCGTATCCAATCAAGAAGAAACAGGACGGGTACTACTGGGTTATCACCTTCGAGGTGGAACCCGATGCGGTCGATGTCCTGAAGCAGCAGCTGCGTGTGAATGAGAGCATCCTGCGTTGGATGGTGACTCGCGTGGAGCATCGCAGGTCACGCAAGACGGTTGCGGAGCCCGAGGTTCAGCAGGCTCCTGCGGCCGAAGTTGCCTCTACTCCAGCGGTTCAGCCGGAGTCCCCTGCAGCGGTTCCTCAGCCGGAAGCGTAGCGCATGAACGATATCAACCAGGTTGTTCTTACCGGCCGTGTCACCAGGGATCCTGATATCCGGTACACGCCGACGGGCAAGAAGACGGCCCGCCTGGGTCTGGCTGTCAACCGCAGCTGGAATGCATCCAAGGAGCCTTCCGCCAAGGATTGGAAGGAAGAAACCTTCTTTGTCGATGTCACCGCCTGGACCTTTGTGGCGGACAAGATCGAGAAGGCAGCGGAGAAGGGACTGCGAGTGCTGGTTACAGGCCGGCTTTCTATCAGGGAATACACCGCGAATGACGGAACACGGAAGCGCGCGACAGAGATCGACGCATCGACCTTCGAGGTCATCGGTGCTCCCCAGAACCGTCAGTCCGCAGGCGGCCCC
>DAOOUZ010000199.1:0-1786 GCA_035369785.1 Candidatus Cryosericum sp.
AGGCCCCGGCGCGGGCGTATTCCCGGACCAGATGCTGAATGCCGTGCTTCAGTTCGTTGTTGTTCACGCGCCCGCCCAGGAACTCGGTCTGCAGCAGCTTGTTCAGTTCGGCGAAGATCTCGCTGCGTCCCTTGCCCTGCGACACCCACGAGTCGATGGTCTTCTCGATCTGCACCAGACGCTTGCCGGGAATCTGGCGCATGTGGTCCTCGATGTACTGTAGCACGGTCTCAGCGCTGGTGGTGGTGATCTGAGACTCGAGGTCCTCGTCCAGGTAGGTGAACTCCCCGGTCAGGTGGTTGAACGTGACGTTGATCTGGGTGGTGGAACCGCCAGGGGTCTCGTAAATGACCGCGATGTTCGTGTCATTGACGCCCTCCCGGCACCAGTCACAGTATTCGTGCCGGATGTTGCCGAAGCCGATGCGTCGCTCCTCGGGCTGCTGGCACGCCGTGATGATCCGGTCCAGGCGCTGCTTGAAGGCCGCAAAGGCCTCATCATTAGCCAACGACAACGACCTCCAGATGATACGTGCGACCGATCAGGATAGAGTAGTGCGTCAGTTCAGCGAGAACGTCTCGTCCTCCGTCTTTCGTCCTCCGGTACCGAGTCTCCTTCTGGTCGCCAGCAGCAGTCGGTATTCCTCACTCTCCCGCTGGAGCAACTGCTTCTCGTGGAAAAAGCGCTGCGGCAGACTGTCCATCTCCAGCAGGCGCTGCCGGGCCCGGGGCTCGCAGGTCAGGTGTGCGGCGACCATGTACGACAGGCGTGAGGCGCTGTCAGGGATTCTGATATCCAAGTCAGGTTGCCCCAACAGCTGCAGGACCAAACGTAGATGATCGGCAAACAGTTCCCGCAGCTCGTCCCGGACCTCGGCCGGGACCGCCGCCTCATCGCTCTCTGCCAGCAGTTCCACCTCGGCCACCATGTACGGCTCGGTCTGGACAATGTCGAGCAGCCGGAAGCGGTCGGCTCCCACGGTCAGCACATGCATCCCCCCCTCCTCCAGTTCCACCGTCCGCACGATATTGGCTGTCGTCCCGACAGCCCAGGGAATCGCCGGGCCCCCCACTTCCTTGCCCTCGCGGATCAGGGCGACGCCGAAGCCGTCGCCGTCGGCCAGGCACCGCTCGATCATCTCGCGATAGCGCGGCTCGAAGATGAACAGAGGCATGACCATGCCCGGGAACAGGACCGCATGCAGCGGCATGAGCGGCAGTTCCATCTCTCCCAGCCTCCAGCAGGCCCTCTGCCTGCGCCTGCAACAGTGTTCGCCGTCGCGTCCGGTGTCTCCTGCCGGATGCCCTGTTCCCCGCGCACGCAGCGCAGGAAACTCTGCGGCGACGCCGAAGTACCTGTCATGACCATGAGCGCCCCACCCCACCAACAGCTCGAGCAAGCCCGTCGGCTCGTCTTCGCCATGGGTCTGGACGACAGCGCCTCTCGCCTGTGCGCCGCCAACATGGCCTATGGACTGGCGAAGACGAACCATGTCCTGTCAGAGTTAGGATACCCACCTGACGCGACTTTCATCGCCACGCCCGACATGACCATCACCCGCAATACGGCCCGCTGGCAGTCCGGCTTCGGCTATGGGGGCAAGGTGCAGTGGGGCGACGGCGACCGTCCGCTGCTGATCCTGGACGTGAAGCCCAACGGCTGCGGGATGCTCGTCGGCGGTCTGCCCAACAAGCCCAGCCCGCAGGACGTTGTCGAACGCCTCGATCAGCTCAAGGCGTCGCGCGTCACCCTCTCCGGCCTCGAGATCAACTGGGATTTCGGCCGC
>DAOOUZ010000200.1:0-1773 GCA_035369785.1 Candidatus Cryosericum sp.
CCTCGTCCCAGCGGTCGAGCTGACCAAGACCTTCATTGAGTTTCAGTGGACTGTCAGCGAAACCGCCCTTCATATCGCGCTTCTCGCGGAATGACCGGTCGCTGTACTCCGAGTTGTACCCGGTGAGCGTCAGATTGCCCAGCGTGTGCAGCCACGTCTGCTGAACTTGTTGCCAGTTCGACCCCAAAGCCGCCTGCCATTCCCGAGAGAGATCAGGGTTCTGTGGCAGGATGTGCTCGATCGTGAACTGGTCGACTGGGACCCGTTCCTTGCGGTCGAAGTTTTCTATCCTGCGAAGCCAGTAACTGCGACGAGGGAAGTTGTACAAGTCACGGGTTTGCAGGTCGCGGTGAAACTCCTCGTCCCGGGGTAAGCGGCGATACGACGGCAGCAACAGGAAGTTGGCCTCGATGCTCTCGAGATATCGATCCTTTCGCAGCGACTTCGTGAATGTGGCAAAGGTCTTGTCCATGGAGTTTGTAGGAATAGAACAAATGGCACGACGGAACACGTAGGCTTCCACCAAGCGTACTGCTGTCACGAACTCCGTTTTCGATAGTACCTTGGCAACATAGTCACGATACAGCTCCAACAACAGAGGATAGGTGACATCTGCTTTCAACTCGCGAAGGTCATGGAACGCCATCTTCAGGTCCGGGTCTTGTTCGGCCCCCAGGGCCATAGCACAGAAGTAGCGTGCAGTTGCACGGATGTCGGCCACCAGCACCTCCACTCCGGCATCGGCCACCTCAAGAGCACGCGCGTATCCCTTGAAGGCGTCGTAGACGTCGTGAACGTTGGGGAGGTTGCCGGTCTTGACTGTGAGGTAGTACCGCATGAAGCCGTCGAACTGTGTGCCATAGGCTTCCTGCCCAAACTCGACCTCCATTGGACGCCAGTACTTCTCGTAGAGGTCAGTCTGCAGCTTGGGTTCCAGCCCCATCAAGATGAAGTTGCGGATGAGATCCGCCTGCGTTAGCTCACGACCAGTCGAGTTCATGCTCTCGAAAATGAGCTGAGGATTGTCCTGATCGCGGTCCAGGGCGATGTCAACGATCACGAGCTTGGCAAGACCTTTGCATACCGCTACAAGATCCTCATCGAGAGTAGCGATCCATGATTGGAATAGGCGATAATTCTCGACCACGCGCAAAGAGACATCATGAGGCAATTCTCTGCCGTCAAGAATAGAGATGAGCGTTGTCCTGTCCGTCTGTGACAGGATAAGCTTGAATCGCTGCTCGCCGGATTCCTCCGGGTTCATCAGGTAGTAGTTTTGGAGCTTGCGCGGGGAGAAACCCTCGACCGGTTCGCGGCGACCTTCCGCCTGCTGCTCCAATGCCTTGGAGAGAGCGTTGATCAATAGCGCAATTGTGGCCAGACGCTGCTGACCATCTATGACGAGCAGTGGCGACTGAGTCGAGACCTGATACAGCCCCTTCTCAACATACACGATAGAGCCTATGAAGTGGGCTGCGACCTTGTCGTTCTCTCCCGTCCGGACGATGTCATCCCATAGTTGCCTGCACTCTTTCTCGGTCCACGAGTAGGTGCGCTGGTAGATCGGAATGACAAACTGCGGGGACTTCCTGAGGAAGTCCAGCAGTCGTGTCGCCGTCGCCTTCATCGCTCGCTCCTCTTCAGAATCTCGTCGAGGAGTCCGTCCGTTTCCTTTTCCAGCGCGATGATGTCTGCACGGATCTCGTCCAGCGTGCGCATAGGCTGGGGCTTGTAGAAGTAGCGGGTGAAGCTGATCTCGTAGCCGATTTTGGC
>DAOOUZ010000201.1:0-1737 GCA_035369785.1 Candidatus Cryosericum sp.
CACCGTCGACTACACGGTCAAGACGGACTTCGCCGGCTTCGCGGCTATCATCGACGCGCTGGGCGGCGTCACCATTGATGTCGAGGAGCGCATGTACTACAAGGCGAGCGACATCGTCATCGACCTGCAGCCCGGCATCCAGCATCTGAACGGAGCGCAGGCGCTGGGGTATGCGCGCTTCCGGATGGATGCCGTAGGCGATTTCGGTTCATGGGGCGGGCAGGAGCACGGCCGCGTGGTGCGGCAGAAAAAGCTGATAGCCGCCATCCTCGACCAGACCAAAGATGTCCGTACGCTCCTGCGCCTGCCCGCCGTCATCCGGGCCGTGCGCGCCGCCGTGACCACGGACATGCCCTTCGACCTCATGGCGCAAATCGGCATGACCTTCCGTACCGCCAGCGCCGCTGACGTCGAAACGGTCACGTTCCCCGGCGTCCCGAAGTATGTGGATGGGCTTTCCTACGTCATTCCGGACACAGCGGCCCTCAAGGCGAAGGTGGGGCCGCTGTTTGGCATTCCGGGTGGCAGCTGAGGTGCGGTTCTACCACTGATTGAGCACCTTCTCGGCGAAGCCGGGAAAGCGGTCGAGATGCACGGGCGTGCCATCATCGAGGACTGCGGTTCCTGTAAAGGTACCAAACACCTGATGCTGGATAGTCTTGAGGATGCCGACGTCCGTCCGGGAATGGCGGTCCAGCGTGGGCTCGAAGTCCATGTCGAACCGGTGGTCATTGCTGACAACCTTCCATGGTTTCAGAAAGGACTCCGGTGGAATCTGGAACTCCACGCAGTCGAGCTTGTGGATGTGGCCGTCCCAGAACAGCACGTTCTCGCTGGCGGCGCTGGTGTCACCGAAGCCATAGCCGATGTTGAAGCCGAAGGAGTGCCCGTCCACGTGTCCCGAGCCGGAACCCCAGTACCACATGTTGCGGTACGGCCAGACGCCGCGTCCCCAGTCCAGAACGCCGGAAGCAGTGTCGGAACGGAAGGCGTGGTCCACCCCGCCGACGGTGATGATGCCGGTCGCCGGCATGCAGTTGACCTTCTGGTTGTAGTAGAACGCCTTGGGGGCGTTCGCAAAGGGCGTCAGGATGACCATGCGCTCCTGCCCAGGGTCCTGGTCAAGGCGCAGGCTTCCCCGGATGCCCCTGCCGTGGTCGAAGCCGGGGAAGTCGATGCTCAGGACGCGCGATGCGGGGTTGCGCGTAAAGCGGACGTCGATGCGCTTGTCCTTGTACGCCACGTCGCCTTCGTCGACGGACCGCGGCAGATTGAGTGACCCGCGTGACAGCGGCTTCATAACCGTTTCCGTGACCTCGGTGCGTGCTGCGAGGTCCAGCCAGCTCACCGTGATGTCGGCCAGGTAGCCGACGTCCGAGATGGTCAGGGCGATGCCGTATCCAGGGGTTAGTACGCAGTAGTAGTCCCATTCCTTGATACGGTACCACGGCGCGGCGATGCGCTCACGGTTGTAGCGCGCCACCGGATGGCGCGCCCAGCCCCTGGCATTGAGTTCCCCTGTGTCGTTCAGCAGGTCACACGGTGTCGTAAGTTCCTGTTGCATCGGATGCCCCCTCCGTATCCCCACGAAGCTGCTTCACTGGCAGCCCGTGCGGGTCAGCCCAAACGGCTCCCTGCGTTCTATCCACTCCTTGCATGCCCACTCCTTCGATTTCCACGGGACGTGCTGTGGGGTGACCATGGGCAGCATCTCCTGGAAGAATGCCAGGCGCTCGG
>DAOOUZ010000202.1:0-1707 GCA_035369785.1 Candidatus Cryosericum sp.
GCACTGCGCATCCCTTCGACGACGAGGACCTGGCGCTGTTCACGTCGTTCGCCGATATCGCTGCTTCCGTGCTCGACAACGCCTCCATCATGGAAGATCTGCGGCGCAAGAACTTCACCCTGAGTGTCACCAACGAACTGTCCGCGGCTATCGTCTCCCCCCGCCCCCTGGAAGAAGAGGTCAGCCGTTTCCTGTCTATCATGAAGGAGTCGTTCCAGCTCTCCCGCATCAGCTTCCTGCTGTCCGAGAACGACCGATTCACCCGATTCTTCACCGTTCCGTCCCCTGCCAGCGCGCTGCCCCCGGCAGACATCGTAGAGCGTATCAACCACGGGGCAGGTCTTGTGAACCGAGCCCTGCACCAGCGAACCATCGTGAACGTGCCAGACACCGCTGCCGACCCCGATTATGTCATGAGCGACCCGGACACGCACAGCGAATTCGTCATTCCGCTCAAGAACAGCGAAGGGGATGTCATGGCTGTCCTCAACATGGAAAGCAGCCAGCTGGGCTACTTCACCGGACCGGTCAGCGCGGACATCCTGTCCATCGCAACCGAGGTGCAGGAGTTCCTGCAGGGCAGGCTCATCTGGGAGGAGGTCAAGGACCAGCGGAACGTCCGCGAGGCCATCAACCGCGCGGAGCGCGACAATATCAACGTGTCGACAGCCGAGCAGGCCGTTCTGCACCTGCGGGCACTGTTCGGGCGCATTCTGCCAGCGTTCGGTGTCATCCTGGTGCTTGAGAACGCTGGCAACACGACCCGCCCGTGGATTGCGTCCCGCACCACCGGCCCGGAGGAGGAGTTGCTTGCCCGTGCCATCGAGCGGGGGGTCCGGACACACCTGGAGGCGACGCAGTCTCTGCAACACGCGCTGAACGGCCTCACGCAGGAACACACGCTCATCGTGCGTCAGCTCATGGTGGACCAGCGGCTGGTCGGGTTTGTGATCACCGGCCTTGCAGGGCACGCGCCACTCACCGCACGCGACACCGGCGCACTCGAGCTGTTCATGGCGTATGCCGAGTCGCTCGTTCAGAAGGTGCTGGTCAAGCAGCGGGGAACGATGCTCATGAAGTACCGCATGGCAGCCAAGGAGCTGCTCGACACATCGTTCAAGCGCAGCGACCTGCGTCAGTTCCTTGTCGGGACAGCGCACAAGCTGCAGGACAGCATGGAGGCGGACCTGGCTGCCTACGTGCCGTATGACCCCGAAGCTGCTCAGTTTGACCTGGACAAGGCCGATGCCGTCGGATTCACCCCGGACCCCGCTGTCCAGCCAGGCATTCTGACAGAGCTGGCCGCTGCCTCCGACGTCATCCAGCTCCGCACGGATGGTGCCAGGACGACCCCTCTCCTTGCCTCTGCCGCCCGCACCGAGCTGGCTCTGCGCGTCAACATCGAGGGGAATCTGTACGGCGCCTTGTACATCGGGTTTACACGGCCGGTCCTGCTGCTCGAGGAGGAACTGCGCATGATCGAGACGTTCGTGACCGACTGCAGCCTGGTGGCCGAGAACATGCTATACCTGCGCCGCATCGACGAGCTGTCGGTGACCGACGAGCTCACCGGCCTGGGCAACTACCGTGCATTCGTGGCTCACTCTATGGAGCAGTCCGAGCGGACGGCGCGCTTCGGAGAGGTGTTCTCCCTGCTGTTCTTCGACATCGACGACTTCAAGAACTACAACGACACCTTCTCGCACC
>DAOOUZ010000203.1:0-1703 GCA_035369785.1 Candidatus Cryosericum sp.
CCGGGACTGCCGCAACTCTCGATCTGAACGTTCCAATAACACCTGAGATACAATATGACGTGGAAGGGTGACCCCAAGGCGGCCGTCGAGTGATCCCGACTGAATCCGTTCCTCCGGTTTCGGAGTAGAAAGTAGCGTCTTGCCCGAGTGACGCATAGGACGCTGACCACGCATGCCACTGTGTGGTCGGCGTGTTTCAAGAGAAAGTCGGCAGGGGAGGCATATCATGGACGATGGTAGCGTTGGAAATCTTGAGGAATCACAAGTGCTCCAGACGAAAACATCGCAACGACGCATACGAGGCTGGCTCTTTGTCTGTGCCGAAGCTCGCGCGGTGGTTTCGTGGGCTGCGTTGGCGATTGGTGTGAGCACTATGGGTTTGAAGTCGTTTGACCGTGGAAACCTTGTGCAGGAAGCGGTCTTGTTGCTGTTGACGGCATTGGGTTTCTGGAGTTCCTTAGCGGTACTGAATGGACGCTCATGGGGAAAGATGCAGCCGGTAGTCCACTCGATGCCACGGCTCCAATGCACCACGGTGTTCAGCCTCCTGGCACTTTTTTCCATGGTTGCAGCAGGGGCGTTCGGCGTGCAAGCAGGTGGAGGACCTCCCAGCATCGGGCTGTATCAGCCACCGGAAGTGCTCGCCCAGACAGCCTGGCATCTCGAGTGGTTGTGGTGGGGGGCAGCGGCAGGGATGATCTGCATGGTGGTTGCCGTGATAGCCCAACCATGGTCCTCACACCTTCGCACTTCTGCTACGGCCTGTATTCTGGCTGCGGAGACGTTCATAGTGGTCCTATTGCTCTGTCTGCACAACACATTCGCCGCTCTCGGGCTGACGCTGCTTCACCTCACTGTTGCAAACGTCCTCTGGTCCAATGACCTGTGGCGTAATGAAGCATCCGATGCCGAAGTGGACCATGACGAGATATGGCTGGAGCACCACCAGGGAAACATGTAGACCCACGAGGGAGGGGTGTTTGTGACCAGCTACTGCAAGAGACGCCTTCTTGTCCCGTGGCCGTGCATGGAGCACTGCGCGAGGAGCCATGTTAGCATCATATAGGCTGCTGTTCCTGAGAAAGTGCTGAAGAGGATGAAATGAGAAAGTGGAAGTCCCAAGTTCGATCACTGATGGCCGTGTTTCTCAGTGTCCTGTTGACTACCACGGTGTTGACAGGTTGCACAGTATCCACCGGCGAACCGAACGCCGAAGTATCCGACGCCGGTGCGCAGTACGAGCCCATCGAAGTCTTCCCGCAAAACGGGATGACCTTGATGTCGCGTCCGTTGAATTGGCGCAGCACGGGAGCGGAGAAAGGCACACTATGGCGCGAACTGGACGTGAACGATGCTACGGGTGCCAACTTCGATGGGGTGATGGAATACCACAGCGGATATGTGTACTTCGCTATGGATGACAATATGACGATTCGACGGATTGCACAAACAGGGCCGGCAACGACTTTCTTCACCAGCCATGAGCGCCTGGCAACGTGGCATGTCTCGTTGGGGGGCAAGTACATTGCTACGTGCCACTACCCAAACACACACATCGACATCTGGCGCACGAGCACTGGCGCCCTCGTGCAGACGATCGAGGCGAACGCCTACGGGACGCGAGCGGTAGGAGAGGTCATCTTCGCCCAGTTCGGCGCCTGGTCCTTCTCCATGGTAGGCAGGGATGACATCTCGACGTTCAC
>DAOOUZ010000204.1:0-1698 GCA_035369785.1 Candidatus Cryosericum sp.
TGGGGAAGCCCGTTGGAAGAGTAGGTCGCTGCCAGGGTCATGTCTTTTTGCATATACTGGCCCCATGACAAAGATAACCCTGTCACAGGCATCGCGCGCGCGTCCGGGCCGGAAGGCCTGGGCCGGTCTGGTGCTTGCCGTCCTGGGCATCTCGGGGACGTCTACCACCATGAAGCTCGCGGGAACAGACCCTCTGGTGACGACCTTCTGGAGGCTTGCCCTTGCCACTCTCATCCTGTTTCCCGTTCACCGGGCGCGGCGGCGCGGCGCCGGGAACACTGATGCCGCCATTGCTCGTACGCTGCGGGACGGGCGCGTCATCGCCGCGGGCGCCTTCCTTGCTCTGCACTTCGTCCTCTGGGTGTCTTCCCTCTCGCGTACGTCGGTTCTTTCCTCGCTCGTCTTTGTCACCATGGACCCTCTCTTCGTCGCCGTGCTCGACACGGTGATGTTCCGTGAGCGGACCAGCCGTCTGCTGTGGGCCGCCGTCCTCGTTGCCCTGTGCGGTGGCGTGTTCATCGCCGTGCAGGCGGGGGCAGCCGCCAACCTGGGTAACCTTCTGGCACTTGGCGGAGCACTGGCCGCCTCGTTCTACCTTGTCGTGGGGCGCAGTGCGACGCGGACGATGGACGCCGTTTCCTACAACCTTGCCACCTTCAGCTGGGCGGCCCTGTTTGCGGGTCTTTGCTGCCTTGTCGCGCGCAGGCCGGTTCTTCCGCTGTCGGCCGCGTCCTTCCTGTGGCTTGCCCTGACGGCCGTGCTGGGTCAAACGGTTGGCCACGGGCTCATCAACGCGTCCCTGGCCTCCTTCCAGCCCCAATTCGTCTCCCTGATGATGCTCTGGGAGCCCATCCTCGGCAGTCTGCTCGCCTTCCTTGTGCTGGGCGACCGTCCAAGCCATGCCGAACTTCTGGGCGGCGCCATCATCCTCGCGGGTCTTGCGCTCGGGATTCTGGCGACGGGCTGCGAGGCGCCGGCAAGGGCTGGTCCGGCGTCGCCAATCTGACGTGACCGCCATGACCACGCTCCCCCCTCGGCTGTCCTTATTGCAATACTAACAATTGTTCCTATACTCCCCACGTGTGCGATCCTGCACGCAGCGTGTTCCAAACTCCCATGTACACAGGATGAGGTGCCCCTATGCAGCACGTCTGGAACGGTTCACGGAATCGCGCCTGGATGGGCGCGCTGGTTGCAGTGCTCATCGTCGCCGGGCTGACCATGGCGTAGGCACCTCTCAATCGTTCGCGGAACACGTACAATCATCGACCTTCTACAATGAGGAGAGACGCCATGAAAAGTCACATTCGTTCCCGGCTGCATGTCCTGGTCTGGTGCCTGCTGATGTCGGTCGCTGCCCTGGTTGTCGCGACACACGGGGCAAACGCTGCTGAAGCGCCGACGCTGACGCTTTCGCGATCCTCAGCGACATATTTGGAGAACGACGCCGGTTTTTTTGTCGATGGCGACCTCAGTATCACCGGATATTCGGGGAACATCGATGGGGCGCGCGTTTTCATTGACAGAGGGTACCGTTCTGCAGAGGATTCTCTGCAGTTCACCCCCTCTGGTGGCATCAACGGGTCGTTTCAGTCATCAACAGGCATTCTCACGCTCTCGGGGTCGGCGTCTGCTTCTGCGTACCAGACTGTGCTGCGATCGGTTCGCTATGTCAATGGCAGCGACAATCCCACGACC
>DAOOUZ010000205.1:0-1698 GCA_035369785.1 Candidatus Cryosericum sp.
CTGCCCCCAAGGCCGTCCCGACGTATCCGGAACTGTGCTGCCACAGCATGGAGGATCTGGACATTCTGAACAGCCGCGAGAAGATTTCCTACGCGGTGGACGACGAGGCTCGGCGCATGCAGCGGGAAGAGGTCATTCCGGCGTGGCGCGGGCGGTCCATGCGTGACCGCATCTTCGCCCAGATGGAGCCCGCGTGGCAGGACGCCTACGCAGCGGGTGTCTTCACCGAATTCATGGAACAGCGTGCCCCCGGGCACACCGTGCTGGGCCACGTCATCTACCGCAAGGGGCTGCTTGAGTTGAAGCAGGAGGCGGAAGCGGCAGTTGCGCGCCTCGACTTCCTGAGCGACCCGACAGCGATGGCACGGCGGGAGGAACTGCGCGCCATGATGATTGCCGCGGATGCCATGATGGCCTATGCAGCGCGCAACGCGGCTTTGGCGCGCTCCCTGGCTGAGGCCGAGCAGGACCCGGGCCGCAGGGCCGAACTGCTGACCATCGCCGAGGTGTGCTCGTGGGTTCCCACCCATGCGCCCCGAACCTTCTACGAGGCGCTGCAGGCATACTGGTTCGTGCACCTCGGGGTAGTCACCGAGCTCAACACCTGGGATTCCTTCTGCCCGGGGCGCCTGGACCAGCACCTGGAGCCGTTCTACACCCGGGAGGTCGCAGCAGGGACCCTGACGCGCGAGCGTGCCATGGAACTGCTGGAATGCCTGTGGGTCAAGGTCAACAACCAGCCTGCGCCACCGAAGGTGGGTGTGACAGCCGCGGAGAGCGGCACGTACACCGACTTCTGCAACATCAACGTGGGAGGCCTGCGTCCCGATGGCTCCGACGGCGTGAACGAGGTGAGTTACCTGCTGCTCGATGTCATTGACGAGATGCACCTCCTGCAGCCCTCCTCCAACATCCAGCTGAGCCGGAAGAGCCCCGACCGCTTCCTGCGGCGCGCTGCGCGCATCATCCGGGAGGGATGGGGACAGCCCTCGGTGTTCAATGCGGACATGGTCGTGGAGGAGCTGCTGAGGCAGGGCAAGTCCGTGGTCGACGCCCGCATGGGAGGAACCTCCGGCTGTGTGGAAACTGGGGCCTTTGGCCGCGAGGCATACATCCTGACCGGCTACCTGAACCTGCCCAAGATTCTTGAAGTGACCTTGCACGACGGTCTGGACCCCCGCACGGGCAAAGTCATCGGCCTGCGGACGGGCGACCCGCGCTCCTTCGCAAGTTATGACGACCTCTATCAGGCGTTCGCGGCCCAGCTGCGCCACTTCGTGGACATCAAGGTTCGGGGCAACAACGTCATCGAACGCCTGTACGCCGAACAGATGCCAGCCCCGTTCCTCTCCCTGTTCGTGGACGACTGTATTGCGCGTGGCCGTGACTACAACGATGGAGGTCCGCGGTACAACTCCACCTACATCCAGAGTACGGCACCCGGGAGCTGCGCAGACAGTCTGTCCAGCCTGAAGTACCATGTCTTCGACCGGCGCGACCTGAGCATGGATGAAATCCTGGCCGCCATCGATGCCGACTTCGAGGGGCACGAGAAGACGCGCCTGGCGCTGTGGAACCAGTCACCCAAGTATGGCAATGACGAGCCTGCGGCAGACGACATCGTCGCCCAGCTGTTCGACACGGTCTTCGACACCATCGACGGGCGTCCCAACACGAAGGGCGGCACGTATCACGTTA
>DAOOUZ010000206.1:0-1693 GCA_035369785.1 Candidatus Cryosericum sp.
CCACCAGTTTCTTTCGTCGTCCCAGTCGATTGACCTGTCCCGCGAAAAGGGACAGTACTTGAGGAACCTCCCTTACCATACGAGTACGATGCGTAGTCTTCAAACGAGTGAGCATTAGAAGCCCATACGCCAGGAATAACCTCGCAGCCGGCATCCTTGTTGATGATGATCGAACTGCCAAGATTGTTCATGACAACGATTTTGTTGTATGTTCCAACACCAGCAAAGTTTCGTACCAGACGTTTGAAGTCCTCATCGAGCAGAGGATTATCATTCTTCCAGTTGTTGACAAGAGGCTTGACAATCTCCTGGGCAAAAACCTCAGAGTCAGTCATACCCTTGCCCCGGTTATAGTCCTGCATAGTGCCATTATGCATTAGAGCATACTGACGATCATCTTCGTCGATGAACAGGAACGGATGAACATTGTCGATACTGATGTTACCGACACTGCGAAGTCGAAGATGAACAAAGACTTCGTGGTCCTTGGCTTCTTCGAGCATCTTGGCCAGGAGTTCCGGGTCATTACCCTTGGGTTCCCAGACACGACGAATTTCAAGCTTGCCACGATCGAAGACAGAGATGCCGAAGCCATCATTGTTCTTCTGGCAAGCCACCTTGAGCTTGTTGAAGGGAATTTCCAGGGCAGCAGGGCGGTGAATGATAACACACATAGTTTATTTCCTTAGATCAGGAGGCGCGGGTATAGCGACGAAGGTAGGTGTTGCCAAGTTCTTTGAACTGAGCATCGGAGACACGGGGAACAGTATCTTCTTGGATAGACAGAGCCTTCTTCTTGTAGTCCCACACGAAAACAGTAGTACGGAACATTTCGTTGAGGACACGCATAGAGCTCGGATGAGTAAAGACAATACCCAGCTTAGTCATCTTCTCCTTAACCTGGAGGGGAGACGACAGCCCGTGGGCAACTTCCACAGCGAACGACTGGTTCAGATGTTCTTCGACATCCATCACCTTGAAGATGTAATCCTTCAAAGCTTCGTACCGGTTCTTAGGCTGGTTTTCCAACCACTTGAGGAAACCAGACAGCGGGTTGCTCTGGTAAGAGATACCTCCCTGCGTAAAGTGGAAGGCAGCATCAACCAGCTCCAAGTTCTTGAGAACCGAGGCAAAGTTGACGATACCCTTGAACAATCGAACCTCAATGGTCGCTTTAGAACCACCGGTGTTGATTACTCCACGAATTCCAGACACAAAATTGAGGGCATCGCGTCGAGCAACCACCTTCTTCGTCGTGTTGGGGTTGATGTTGGGCATGCGACAGTAGTCGTTCAAGGTGCCGCGTTCAGAGAATTCGATCATAAACGCCTTCATCATCGGTGTGGTGAAGAACCATGTAAAATCCCGTTGATGGCGGCTGTTGTCGAAAGACTCACGGCTGACGTGGATGTGCATGCCGTTGTTGGTGTCGCGAGAAGTGTCAAACTTCCGCATGTCAAGAGCACTGAACCACTTGGCCCAGAGCATCTTGTGAGCCTTGAAGGACATGGGCAGTGTCACCATTTCGTTACGATGGGATTTGCTGCCAGTAATCGAGCTGTCCTGCTTAGCGCAGACCCACAGCGTGTCAGGGACAGCCTCGATCAACTGTCGCACAGAGTAATCCGTGGAGAGTTCCAGCTCGACACCATAGACCGGCTGATCAGCTTCCTTGGGACTGGTGATGACACGC
>DAOOUZ010000207.1:0-1688 GCA_035369785.1 Candidatus Cryosericum sp.
GGGTTCCCCTTGCAATCGGGGTCGGGGGCACGTTTGACGTCTGGAGCGGGCTCGTGAAACGTGCGCCGGTCATGATCCAGCGAACAGGTACCGAGTGGCTGTACAGGCTTGTCGTCCAGCCGAGCCGCATACGTCGCGTGGGCAGTATCTTCTATTTCATGTTCCGCGTGCTCGAGCGGAGGCTCTGCGGGCGGGGGCGCCCAGCATCGTGAAGCGCCTGCTCGTTATCGGCTACTACGGATTTGGCAACTTTGGCGACGAGCTGATTCTGTCGGGCGTGCAGGCAGAACTCGCAAGCCTGCCCTGCGCGGCAACGTTTGCGGTTCACAATCCGCGCCAGTACGCACCTCTCCTTTGTCCTCGGCACAACCTGGTGGACCGGGGGGACGCGAAGGCGATGAACGATGCAGTCACGCGTTGCGATGCTGTCATGCTCGGAGGAGGAGGCCTGGTCCAAGACACCTCCAGCTGGCGGAGTTCGCTATACTACC
The DNA here is from genome assembly GCA_035369785.1 of Candidatus Cryosericum sp. Classification (GTDB taxonomy): domain Bacteria; phylum Caldisericota; class Caldisericia; order Cryosericales; family Cryosericaceae; genus Cryosericum. The sequence continues at coordinate 492 of DAOOUZ010000207.1, forward strand.
TTGGCATCATGCGGTGGGCGGCCCTGCGAAAGCGGACAACCATTGCCTATGCGCAGGGCATAGGACCGCTGACCCGGGCATGGACCCGCAGACTCGTTCACCGGGCATTCGAGCCCATGGCGTGTGTCGACGTCCGTGACGAGGCTTCACGCCTCCTGCTGGCCGAGTGTGGCATTGATCCTGCCCGCGTCACTGTTTCCTGCGACGTGGGTCTCACGTACCTCATCAATGAGTATGTAGCACGCCCGGCCCTCCCTGCGCGGGAACGGCACATCGCGGCTTGCCTGAATCCTCGCTTTGGGTGGACAACACAGCAGACGGCACGGTTCCTTGACCTTCTGGCTGCTCCCTCCGGGGCGACCATCGACCTTGTGGTGCTCTTCCCGGGCTCTGACTTTGACTACACGCACGCAGTGCAGCAGTATCTGGGCGCTCGATCCACGCTCGTGCAGGCACCCACCGCCGCATTGCTGGCCGACCGGTGCGCTGCCAGTCGGATGACTGTGGCGGGGCGGTATCATATGGCCGCTGCCGCAGTAGCCGCAAGAGCTCGAACCGTGGCGCTCGCGTATGACCCAAAGCTTGTCCAGCTTGGGGCGTCCTGCGGCTTCCCTTCGATTTCAGCGAGCGTGCCGCCTGAGCGGGCTGCCGAGGCTGTGCTGTCGACACCGACGGAACCAGCGCCGGATGCTGTCCTTTCGGCCATGAAGACCGCCGGCGCACAGCGTATTGCCAGGCTTGCTGCAGCTCTGAACATGGACGGCAATGAACCTGCTTGACCTTCTGAAGACTGCGGTACTGGACAGGGCCTGTTTTCTGTGCGGCGAGGATTCGCTGGCGCCCGTCTGCGCATCGTGTGTGGCTCAGTTCCGACGCTGTGACGCGAGCTGGGCGAAGCGCGACCTGGCAGCAGGCAGTGCAACAGGGTTCTCGTTGTTCTGGTATGAAGGCCTCCTTAGGCAGGCGGTGCTTCAGATGAAGGTAGAGGGGGAGTTCCGACTCGCTGAGCAGTTGTCGACGATCCTGGCCGACAGCGTTGGCGCGCTTCCCATGGACGATGGGCCCCTGGTGCTTCCGGTGCCGCGCTTTGGTCATCAGGACCCCAGGCACCACTTTCCTTTCATTGCCAGCGAGGCAGTGGCTCGCAAATTCCATGGAGACTGCGAGCCACTGCCTCGCTGGCAATGAAAGGAAAGT
>DAOOUZ010000208.1:0-1679 GCA_035369785.1 Candidatus Cryosericum sp.
CGGCACCTTTGGAGACGGCTACCTGCTCGGCAAGGCACTGGATGACAGGGCTGGCTGCGCCGTCGTCACGGAACTGATGATGATGGAGTGGCCCTTTCCCGTCGTGGCGATGTTCTCGGCGCAGGAGGAGATTGGAACCCGCGGGGCGCGCGTTGGTGCCTGGCGCTACACGCCTGCCGTCAGCATCACGGTCGAGGGCACCATCGCGGCGGACATCGGCGAGGTCCCGGAGGCTCAGCAGGTTACCACGCTCGGCGGAGGGACCGTGCTTACCATCAAGGATGGCGGCATGATCACCGACCACCATCTGCGCCGGCAGCTCATCGAGGTCGCCCGGGCAAACGACCTTCCATGGCAGTTCAAGCGGGTCCCCGCCGGAGGGACCGACGCCCGCAGCATCCAGCTGGCGGGGGAGGGCGTACGCGCACTCGCCGTCGCGGTCCCGGCCCGGTACATCCACTCGCCTGTTTCCCTCATCCGCGCGTCCGACTATGAAAGCACGGTCACACTGCTTGCGAAATTCCTGGCACAACTTGCCACCACGGAGGCATAGATGAATGAACTGATACGCACGCTCACGCAGGCCTGGGGTCCCACCAGCTATGAAGAGGGCATCCGCACGGTCATCGAGCAGGAACTGCACCCGCTGCACCTCGAGTCGCGCGTCGACACGCTTGGCAACCTCATCTACCGTCTGCCCGCGCCGGGCAGGCCCAAACTGCTTCTGTCCGCCCACATGGACCAGATTGGCATCATCGTGACCCATATCGACGCGGCGGGATTCCTCCGCGTTGCCGCCGTCGGCGGGCTGGAACCGTACCGGGTGCTTGGCCAGCGCTTTGTCTTTGCCAACGGCACGGTGGGCGTCGCAGGCGTCGAGACCAAGAAGCGCGACACGCTGGAGCACCTGACCCTGGACCACCTGTTCGTCGACATCGGGGCCAAGTCAGCGGACGAGGCAGCAGCGCGCGTCGCCATCGGCGACTTCGCCGTCTATGCTGGCCCTTGTCAGGAACTGGGCGGCAGGGTGACCGCAGCTGCGCTTGATGACCGCATCGGATGCTATGTCCTCCTGCAGGCGCTCAAGGAGGTGGCGGGCAAGGACCTGGCGTACGAGGTCTACGCCATGTTCAGCGTCCAGGAGGAAATCGGCATCAAGGGGGCAAGGGTTGGGGCATGGGGCGTCCAGCCGGACCTTGCAGTCGCCCTCGACGTCACCGCCTGCGGCGATACTCCGGAGGGCTCCGTCCTGGACATCGGGCTCGGAAAGGGCGCTGCCATCAAGGTCAAGGACGCTGGCATGATTGCCACGCCCGCCGTCCGCGACCTTCTGGTCGAAACCGCGCAGAAGCAGAACATCCGCTACCAGCTCGAGGTACTGGAGGGTGGGACGACCGATGCGGCAGCCATGCAGGTCAATGCCGCCGGCGTGCCCACGGGTGCCATCAGCATTCCTGACCGCTACGTGCACAGCGCGAGCGAGATGGTGGACGAGGGCGACGTGGCCGCGTGCATCCGCCTGGCAAGCGCCCTGATGCTCGGATAGCCTCTCTCTCGCCACCAGGAAGATTCTGACGCCGCTGCCCCACAGGGCAGCGGCGTTTCCAGTCCAGACACAGTGAGAGACCGGGCGCTACTTCTCCTCCCGCGCGTAGGGAATCCCCAGTTCCTTGGGCGTC
>DAOOUZ010000209.1:0-1678 GCA_035369785.1 Candidatus Cryosericum sp.
GGTTCAGGGTGTTGGTCAGGCTCTCGGTCACCGAGTCCACCTCCGTCTGGTAGAAGGCCGCCACCTTGGACAGCATCGTCTCCAGCGAGCCGGACTCCTCGCCCACCGTCGTCATCTGCACCACCATGGGGGTGAAGAAGGACGTCTCGGCCATCGCAGCGCTCAGGGCGGCGCCGTTCTTGATGGAGGTGATGACCTGGTCGATGGTCGCGGCCACCACCGTGTTGCCCATCGTGCCGCCCACCATCTCGAGGCACTGGATGAGGGGCACACCCGCGCCAAACAGGGTGCTCAGCGTATCGGTGAAGCGTGCCATCGAGGTCTTGAGGACGAGCGGCCCGATGACGGGCGCTTTGACTGCCAGCCTGTCCTTCCACTGGATGCCGCCGGGCGTGCGCAGGAGCGCCCGGGCACCGAAGAATACTAGCGCGATGACACCAAAGATAACATACCAGCGCTTCACGAAGAAGTCGCTGATGGCCAGCGTGATGCGCGTGGGCATGGGCAGAGGCACGTTGAGGGCGGTGAGGAAGGTCACAAACTGCGGCAGGACAAACAGAAACAGCAGGATCACGATGGCGAAACTTACGATGAGGACTGTCACGGGGTAGCTGGTGGCGCTCTTGATCTTGCGCCTGAGCTCGGCGTCGCGCTCGAGGAACGTCGCCATCTTGAGCAGGGAGTTGCCCAGGTTGCCCGACGCCTCGCCTGAGCGGACCATGGCACTGTACAGGGTGCTGAAGATGTTGGGGTACCCATCCATCGCCGTGGAGAGGGGCAGGCCCGACTCTACCTTGCGCTTCAGGTCCTCGGTCACGGCACGCAGCTTGGGGTTGCTGAGCTGCTTGGCCTGAATGTCCAGCACCTTGGTGATGGACAGGCCGGCGTTCAGCATGGTGCCCAGCTGCGAGGTGAAGATCGCCAGGTCCTTGGCGGGGATGCCGCCGCCCGCCGCAAGGCGGGCCTGCTTGCCCTCAGCCGTCTGGGGCGCGCCGCGCAGGGCGAGTCCAGCTCCGCCGCCGCGGGCCTGGCTGATGTTCACGATGACGAGTCCCTTGCCCCGCACCAGCTCGGCCGCCTCGTGGCTGTTGGCTGCGCTGACGGTGCCGCGCTGGGTCACGCCCATTCGGTCGGATGCTACATAGCTAAAGGTTGCCATAGGCACCTCCTGATGCCCGTGCTACTGCTGGTGCCCCAGCAGGCGCTGGAGCTCCTTGGGGTCGAACGCGTGGTCGATGGCGTCCTCGTAGCTGATGGCGCCATGCTCGTACAAGGCCTTGAGCGACTGGTCCATGGTCATCATGCCAGCCGCAGTGCTGGTCTGCAGGACAGACTGTATCTGGTAGGTCTTGCTCTCGCGGATGAGGTTCTTGATGGCCGGGGTCGCCAGCATGACTTCGGAGGCGAGGACCAGGCCGTCGTTATTCTTGCGCACCATGAGCTGCTGGGTGAGGACCGCGGACACGACGCTGGCCAGCTGAACGCGAATCTGCTGCTGCTGGTAGGGCGGGAAGACGTCCACGATGCGGTCGATGGTCTGGGCTGCACTGTTGGTGTGCAGGGTCGCAAACACCAGGTGTCCCGTCTCGGCTGCCGTCAGCGCCGCGCCGATGGTCTCGAAGTCGCGCATCTCACCCACCAGGATGACGTCCGGGTCCTCCCGCAGGGCGCTCCTGAG
>DAOOUZ010000210.1:0-1676 GCA_035369785.1 Candidatus Cryosericum sp.
GGCCGAGCGACAGCCCGAGCGGTTCCACGGCGTGGCGCCGTTCCTCATCGAGAACGGGCTCAGCAAAGAGGAGCACGCAATGCCCAGCTACTCGGACGTGTTCGGCGAGACCCTCACGCGCCTTGCCGAGAAGGATGACCGCATCGTGGCCATCACCGCCGCGATGATGGACGGCACGGGACTGGCCGGCTTCGCACAGCTGTACCCCGAGCGCACCTTCGACGTGGGAATAGCGGAACAGCACGCCGTGGGCATGGCGGCCTCGATGGCGAAGCAGGGCTTCAAGCCGTATGTGGCGGTCTATTCGACCTTCCTGCAGCGGGCGTACGACCAGATCGTACACGACGTCGGCATCGGCGGCCTTCCTGTGCGCTTCGCCGTCGACCGCGCGGGGCTGGTGAGCGACGACGGGCCCACGCATCAGGGTGTCTTCGACGTCGGGTATCTGCGTAGTGTGCCGGGAGTCACTGTCTGCTCGCCCGGGGACCGCGTGGATCTGGTGCGCATGCTGGAGCTGTCCGTGGGCGTGTCCGGACCCTTTGCCATCCGGTACCCGAAGGATGTGGCGTATGACCTGAGCGACCAGTTGGGCGAACGCCCCTCCATGGTGCCCGGCGCGGGCGTGCTGGTCGCAGAGGGGCGCGACGTGGCGCTTGTCAGTCTGGGACCCATCCTGAGAACCGTGCTCGAGGCGCGCAGGCTGCTCGCAGGGCAGGGCATCGAGGCGGCCGTTGCCGACCTTCGCTTCGCGCGTCCTCTCGACGCGGCGCTCATACAGCGCATCGCCGCCTCGTGCGGGTGCGTCCTCGTCATCGAGGAAGCCACGCGCAGCAGCGGTGTCTACGACGAGATTCTGGAGCTGCTGGTTCGGTCGGGAATGGACATCGGGCGCATCGCGCGGGCGGGCATTCCTGACGAATACCCCGTCCAGGACAAGCGGTCGCATCTGCTCAGCGTGTATGGAATGGACGCGCAGGGGATCGCGCAGGCAGCGCGGCAGCTGGTCACCGGGGTGAGTGTTTCCTGACGGCTTGAAGCACGGCGCAACCTTCGTAGACTGTACGTTGAGATGAAAAGCATCATCTACTACCGTGACGACTCGAAGGACGCACACGAGCTGGAACGCAGCATCCGTCCGTATCTGACGGGCAAGGGCGTGGACGTTGTCAGCATCTCTTCACGTGACGAGCCTTCCAGCCTCGTTGCCGGCACCAGGGAGGATGCCTTCATCCTCAGCATTGGGGGAGACGGCACGTTCCTGCGCGCTGCGCGGCTGGGCACTGAAGCCGGGGTTCCCATTCTTGGCATCAATCTGGGGTCGCTGGGGTTCCTGACCGATGTGGAGGAGAACGAGGTATACGCCTCGCTCGATGCTGTCCTGGCCGGGGCCTATCACCTGGAACATCGGCTCGTCCTGCAGGCCCGTGTCGTTCGGGAGGGCCAGCAGCTGCTGGAGACCAATGCCATCAACGACGTGCTGGTGGTTCGGGACCTGGCGGGCAAGATTCTCACCGTCGAAGTGTTCATCGACGGCGTGCGTGCCGGGCAGATTGTGGCCGATGGCATTATTCTTGCCACGCCCACGGGTTCAACAGGATACTCCCTGTCGGTGGGAGGTCCCATCCTCGACCCGACGGTGCAGGCGCTGGTGCTCACAGGCCTGGCTCCGCACGATT
>DAOOUZ010000211.1:0-1672 GCA_035369785.1 Candidatus Cryosericum sp.
GGCCAGAAATACCGCCGGAACGCGGCGGGCGAGCTTCACAAGGTGGAAGGCTGATGCTACATCTGTTCCGCTTTGAGAACTATGAGCTCTGGTCTCCCGAAGGACCTCAGAACGTCTGCATGGTGCAGATCGAGCTTGTCAAGGGCGAAGAGTGCTGGGAGATCATCAAGATCTCCCTTCTGCATCCCAGCATTCAGCCGCTCGAAGTTACCGAAACGCAGTTCGTCACCCTGTTCCCCGGCGGACACGACATCGTCAACAATGCGTTCGAGGACGCAGCGCAGAGCGAGGAGAGATGAGATGAACCTGTTCGTGCTCGATGAAGATCCGAAGCTCGCTGCGGCGGGCCTCGACGACAAGCGCCTTGGCAGCGCCTTGATGGAGGCCTGCACGATGCTCTCTGTGGCCCTCAGAGACCACGGGGAAGCGGGGCCGGGGCAACTGTGCCGCCCTACCCATGCGAACCATCCAGTGACGCTCTGGGTGGGCCAGAACCAGTCCACATTTGCCTGGACCCTGCGCTATGCCCACGCTATCGCTCGGGAGTATCGCCGGCGCTATCACAAAGATCATGCGGCTGCGGAGAGATTGCCGTATATCGCAGGCTTTGTGAGTTGTCTTCCGGCCGGTCCGATGCTACCCTTCCAAAATAGTGCGAGGCATGGAGGCTTTGGACTGGACTTCACGCACCTTCCTGTTCCCGAGTCGTATCGGGAATATTTGCAGGAACGGTGGAAGACAGACAAGCGGCCTCCTGCTTATACGAACAGAGAGTGGCCGAAATGGGCGCAGAGGTCAGACCAGTGAGAGTGACAGCAGGACTTCGTGTCGGGTTCTGGGACAAGAATGGGACCCAATGGAACGGAGGTCCGTTCAAGCCTGTCGGGTACTATGATGGGCCTGATCTCGGAGACCACATTCCTGGAACTCGTCTTGAACAGAAGCTGATGGAAGGGGACCTGCGTTTCAGCGTCGGTGTCCTCTTCCGTCCTGATCTGAACGTCAAGCAGCGGCTTGAAACCATCCTGATCCTCGAGACTTGGATACCCGAGATGTTCGAGTATGAGGACTGGAAAAAAGAGCTCGCAGTGGGCGAATAATAGAGCTTTTCTTCCAAAGCGTCGCGGTGTACCTTGTAAGCATAAGGCAACACTAGCGAAGGTGAAAGACAATGTCAATTCGGTATAACGAAAAGAGGCTCGAGCGTCGCCGCCCGAACGGCTGGGACATCGAGCTTCTTAAGGTCTGGGCAAAGACGGAGCCTGAGGAAGATGCCTATTTCCTGGTCGTGGAAGCGACGACTGATGGATACGATGGCACCGACAAGGTCGAGTTCGAAACGGAGGCTGAGGCGCGGAAGTATTTCGAAGAACGCTGCGCCGAGCTTTCCGATATCCCGAACATGGAAGCGCAATATCAGTACGATATGGCACACGGCACGGTCAACGGCGAAGACGCTGGTATCGCCGCAATGAGGGAGGCTTGGGGAGAATGAGTAAGGTTCTTGGCTTCATGATGATCTTTGCAGGGGCAGCACTTCTGTGCTTCTGCCTGCTCAACCTGCTTGTCGGATGTGAGACGTGGTCCGATCCGGCCTGCATCACGCCGGGCGAGTTCATCCGCATGTGGTGGAGGTTCTGATGAAACTGGAATATCTCCCCACTGAGGACGA
>DAOOUZ010000212.1:0-1671 GCA_035369785.1 Candidatus Cryosericum sp.
CCACCGGCCCCGCAGCCGTGACACTCCGCAGTCTGTCGCGGGGGACCGTGACGTTTGCGGCATCGTTTGCCTGGACAGACCGTGCACCTGACGGCATCCAGGTCACGGTGAGCCCGTCCTCGGTAACGCTTGCTGCTGGCGGCACGAGCACACTGACGGTCACGACCGCCCTGGATGCCGACACCGTTGCGAGCGGGCCGCACGAGGGAGCGCTGACGCTTCAGTCGTCGAATGGAACCCTCCACCTGCCCTACATCTACTGGCGAGGCAGCGTCAATGTGCCGCAACAGCTCAGCGGCCTTTCCATCACCAGCAGCACGCTGGCCGTGCCGCAGGGGTCCGTGGACGTGCAGTTTGCCATCGGGTACGGTGGCGTGCGCCCTGCCGTGGACCTTGGCGAAGAACCACAGGGTTCCAGCTTTGCCTCTCAGGTCGTGACGACCATCACGGACGCCGACGGAAAAAGCCTGGGAACGATCTACCGGCGCTCCCTCCTTCTGGTCGGCACGCACAGATTCTCCTGGGATGGACGGGACGTGCACGGCAACCTGTTTCTCAACGATGGGACGTATGCCCTGCGAACGTCCATTCTGGAAAGCAACGACGACCCTGCCAACCTCAAGGTCACGGAAGCTGCCTATCAGTCCGTGCCTGTGCAGGTGACCGGCCTCGCAGGATGGCCCATCCTGAGTCTCTCGGTAGCAGGAGGCCTCCTTCGTGAGGGGAGCGACGTCACCGTCCGACTGGCGGCGACCACGGCGCAGGCGATGTCGGGTGTTTCCTGCAGCCTGCAGTACGAGCCGTACTATCTTCAGCTCACATCCGTGAGCGAGGGGGACGTTCTCAACCAGGGCGGCAGCGTGCCATCCACGTTCACGTGGACAGCGGACCGGGGCACCGGCTCTGTCGCGATTGAAGGAACCTCGCGGGCCGGCTCGCGGGGGAGTGGCACTGTCTGCACGCTGACGTTTACCGTTCTGCACACGGGTTCGACAGAGCTCTGGCTGTCCAGGCCCTCAGCCGTCGGCCCGGCAGGACCTGTCGAGGCCATTGCGCCTTCTCTTCCTCTCACGCTGCGCTCCGGCGACAACCTCTGGGACATCGACGGCAACAAGCGCGTCGACCTGTTCGACCTCGTTGTCCTTGCGCGCGCCTACGGTTCAACCTCCGGTGAGGCAAGGTACGACAACGCAGCAGACCTCAACGGGGACGGTCGCGTTGATGACGCCGATGTGGCCATCTTTCGCCCGCACTTTGGCGACGTCTACCCCTAGGGAGCAGTCATGAAACGCATTCTTCGGGTCTTGTGCAGCACCGTTGTCTGTTGCGGGCTCCTGGTTCCTGTGAGAGCGGGCAGGACAAACGCCGTCTCATTCACGGAGGTGGACACGATTGGTGTCATGCCGTCCGACTATGTCGGCACCATGACCATCGAAAGCGTCAACACAGTCGAAGATGACTATCCATCGGCGTTCGCCTTTCCTGAACAGGGGATCGCTGTGCTGGCCGACGGTACGGTCGCCGTCTGTGACACCGCGTACGGACGCATCCACATCCTCTCGGCCGACTTGGTCCACCTGCGCGTCATCGGCTCTCTCGGCAGTGGGCGTGGGCAACTGCAGTACCCCACCGACGTCGCAGGTGACGCGGCAGGAAACATCTATGTGACGG
>DAOOUZ010000213.1:0-1663 GCA_035369785.1 Candidatus Cryosericum sp.
CGGCGGCACACACGAAGCCGGTTTGCGCGCGGCGCTGACCAAGGGAATCCGCGCTTCGCTCACGGGTCTCGGCCTCACAGAATCCCGGACCATATCATTCGTCCGGCAGAGCGCGATTGCCTCCCTGGGTCTCGCGCCGGCCCCGGCACTCCTGAATCCTCTGACGGGAGACTGGGACGCGCTGCGCCCCACACTCGCCGTAGGGCTTGCGGGGGCCGCCAGCCACAATCTGTCACGCGGCAAGAGCGGCTTTGCCTCGTTCGAGGTAGGCAAGACCTTCACCATCAGAGGCGACGCCTTTGGCGAGGACACGTCGCTTGGCATCCTTCTGGCAGGAAGGTGGCAGGAGACCAACTGGACGACTCCGCCTCTGGATGCCGACGTCTATGTCTTGAAGGGTCTCGTCGAATCGCTCCTTGATGACCTGCACGTCCCGTATGCCTTCAAGCCGTCGAGCAGTGTCCTGTTTGATAACGGCGGCGGCGTGCTCATCGTGTCGGGAGATGTCGAGCTGGGTTCGCTGGGCATCCTGGGACATCGGGCAGGAAGCACGCTTGGAGTCGAGCAGACCATGTACTATGCGGAACTTTCGGTAGAAGCCCTGCTCACATGCATGCCCACGCCTTCGTTCAAGGAATACTCGAGGTTCCCCAGCATTCGCCGTGACATCGCCGTCCTCGTGGATCAGCGCGTACCTGCGGGACAGCTCCAGGGCATTATCCGGGAAAATGCAGGGCCTCTGTTGAAATCAGTTGCCATCTTCGACTGTTTCCAGGGTGGCAGCCTGCCACCGGGAACGAAAAGCGTCGGCTTCTCACTGGAGTTCGTATCGCCTGACAGGACACTAACGAGTGACGAAGTCGACAGGCTCGTCGGCTCTGTCGAATCCGCCCTCGCAACACGCGCAGGAGGGACACTACGAAGAACCCGGATGTAGAGAGTGCGCAGGCAGTACGCGAGTACACGTATGGCAAAGTCGGGTTCGACCGCGTGCGAGACGACCTGGCACGGCAGGCAGAGTCCGCACTCGGGGCCGAGGAGGCGCGGACACTCGCACCCCTGGAAACAGTTGATGCCGTCAGGGCTGCCCAGGTCGAGACCGATGAGGCGCAGTCGTACCTCGAGCGCTTCGGCGACCTGAGCCTTGCAGGTCTGCTCGACATCCGTCCCGAGCTGGACAAGGCCAAGGTGCGCCTGCAGTTGTCAGGAGAAGAAGCATGGAAGGTCTGCACGGTTCTCAACGAGCTCACACACATCCGCAGGGCCTTTGTCACGGTCAAGGACCTCTACCCGTCGCTGTTCAGTATCTCTCAGGATGTAAAATCCTTCGCGTCGCTCGCGCAGGAGATCCAGCGGTGCGTAAATCGGGATGGCGAGGTGCTGGACGATGCCTCCATCAACATTGCAGCCATTCGACGCGAGAAGGTCGAGCTTCAAAAGACCATCAACAAGGTGCTGCAGGACATTCTTTCCAGCGACACCTACGCGCGTGCGGTTCAGGACCGTATCGTGACGATGCGCAACGACCGGTACGTCATTCCGGTCAAGCGGGAGTTCAAGGACACCATACAGTCGGTCGTTCACGACCAGTCAGACAGCGGAATGACGCTGTTCGTCGAGCCGACAAGAGTCATTGACCTTAACAACCGCCTCCAGATACTGC
>DAOOUZ010000214.1:0-1655 GCA_035369785.1 Candidatus Cryosericum sp.
CATCAACTTCGTTACCCCTTCCCATCAGGTACCGCAGATTCTGGCCGCTCTCTTTCTGGCACGACGGCTTGGCCTTCATGTTCCTGTCGTCTACAACACAAGCAGCTATGATGAGCTGTCCAGCCTGAAGCTGCTTGACGGCATTGTTGACATCTATCTGGCCGACCTGCGCTATACGGACGAGGACGTCGCGAGGGAGTTCTCAGGTGTTGGCAACTACGTGGATACTGCAGAGAAGGCGCTGGTGGAGATGCATCGCCAAGTGGGGGATATTCAGACAGACGCAGCTGGGCGCTACATTCCACGGGGCCTTATTGTACGCTACCTCATCCTGCCCCGCCATGCGGCGATGGCCTCGGATGTTTTTGCGTTCGTTGCGCAGCACCTGTCCCGCGACACGACGGTGAGCGTCATGACCCAGTACTTCCCTGCGTACAGGGCCGTCGACCCGACCCTTGGCATTGCGCGCAAAGTAACTGAACACGAGTTCGACACAGTCATGCGGGCTTGGTCGCGGTCTGGCCTGAGTCGCGGCTGGGTTCAGGACATGAGCGAAGAAGGCGGCGCCTAGCAACTCTCAGATCTTGCTGACAACCTCGCGCGTGATGCCTTTCAGGCAGTCCATGACGGACACGCCGCTGCTGGCGATACCAAGGAAGACGGGTTTCCCGCCAAGGTCGAGCTCATCCATCAACTGATCAACCGGCATGACGTCCGGCAGGTCCCTCTTGTTGAGCTGATAGACGACAGGTGTGTCTGGCAGCTCGTACTCCTCAAGGTTCCTGGTCATGTCTGCAAGGTTGTTGATGTTGTCATCCCGCCGGGCACCACTCGAGTCGGCAACGAATACAATGCCATCGACCGACTTGAGGACGGACTTGCGCGTCAGTTTGTACAGTTCCTGGCCTGGCACGGTGTACAGACTCAGGCGGATCTTGAAGCCTTTGACGCTGCCCAGCTCCACGGGAAGAAAGTCAAAGAACAGCGTGCGCTCGGTTTCCGTAGCGATGGACGTGAACTGACCCTTGACCTTGTCGGGGATCATTCGATAGATCCAGCCGAGGTTGGTGGTCTTGCCACTCATTGCCGGGCCATAATACACAATCTTGAAGGTGATCTCAGACTTCGAGAAGTCGATCAGTGACATGAAGTGACTCGCACCCGAAATCAGAAGAGATTGTCGATCTCGTCCTGGAGCCCTTTTCTGAACTCCTCGCTGGGTTCCTGGTGTGGAACGGCCGCCATCTTCTGCAGTACAGGCCGGATGGAGGCAGAAATCTTCTTCGCCCAGAATCGAATGGCGCCGATGGGCGCCTTGTTGTCGAAGATGACTGCGAGAAGGATCAGCGGGTCTACCAGCGAAATGTGGATATTGGTTTCCTTTCCCTGATGAAAGGTCAGCGTGAACTCGTGCTCTCCGAGAAGCTTGGCCAGTTCATTGGTCGCCGAGAACACCCCGGCCGCCAACGCTGACACAGCCACGGCTGATTCGCGCGTCACGGTGCCGCTCTTGGCAAGGAGTTCACCGCTCTTGTTGAGAAGGATGATATCCTTGGCCTGAGAATCGACCAGGTACTGAGAAAACAGTTCGTCGATGGTATCCATATCTTCCTTCGTAATGACCAGTGAAGACAGCTGACCTTCCATCTATGCCT
>DAOOUZ010000215.1:0-1639 GCA_035369785.1 Candidatus Cryosericum sp.
TTTTCTGGTACAATTGCCATGCACTATTACACACGCCCGGGATGTGAGGCGGTTCCGCCATGCGGTTGCCTCAACGACGAACGGGCGGAGGACAAGAAACCAACAGGAGGTACTATTGTGGCAGTCGTAACAATGAAGTCTTTGCTTGAAGCTGGCGTTCACTTCGGGCATCAGGTGCGCAGGTGGGACCCGCGCATGAAGAAGTACATCTTCACGCAGCGCAATGGGATTCACATCTTTGACCTCAAGCAGACGGTGGCCAAACTCGACGAGGCGTATGCCTTCCTTTCCAAGCTGTCGCACGATGGAGGGAACGTCATCTTTGTCGGCACCAAGAAAGCAGCGCAGGATATCGTGCGCGAGGAGGCCACGAGGGCCGGTGCCTGGTACGTCAATGAACGCTGGGTCGGCGGACTTCTCACGAACTATGCTACCGTTCGCAAGAGCATCGACCGGTTGAAGCAGATCGACCGGGAAGAGGCCGACGGAACAATCGAGGCCATGGGCATCAAGGAGCGCACGAAGACGCTCAAGACCAAGACTCGTCTTGAGAAGCTCTTCGGTGGACTCCGCACGATGGACGAGCTGCCCCGGGCCATCTATGTCATCGACACGCACAAGGAGCACAGCGCCATACAGGAGGCGCATGCACTGGGCATTCCTGTCGTTGCCATTGTTGATACAAACTGCAATCCGGATGAGATTGACTACCAGATTCCTGCCAACGACGATGCAATCCGGTCGCTTCGCCTCATCACCTCGCTCATGGCCAATGCGCTCATCGAGGGACGGGAGGGCGTTCAGCAGTCGGAGGCGTCGGAGGAGCATGACAGCATGGCTGACTTTGCCGACGAAGGCCGCAAGGAAGAGGAACTGGCAGGGGAGGCTGAGGACAGCCTCGACGACGAAAATGAGGTGAGGTAATGGCACAGATCGATATGGAAACCATCAAGACCCTCCGCGAACGAACGGGAGCAGGGGTTCTTGATTGCAAGAAGGCTCTTGTCGCCAGCGACGGCGACATCGACAAGGCTATTGACGTCCTTCGCGAGAAGGGACTGGCAAAGGCCGTTTCGAAGGCAAGCCGCGAGGCTGCCGATGGCATGGTGTTCTCCTACATCCACGCCGGCGCCAAGCTTGGCGTTCTCGTGGAACTCAACTGCGAAACTGACTTCGTCGCGCGCACGGAGGACTTTCAGCTTCTTGGCAAGGAGATTGCGATGCAGGTCGCGGCGTCGGATCCTTCCTATGTGCGGCCCGAGGACATTCCCGCGGACGTGATCGAGCATGAGAAGGAGCTCTATCGCGCGCAGCTGGAACAGGAGAAGAAGCCCCAGCAGGTATGGGACAAGATTATCGATGGCAAGCTGGCTGCCTATTACAAGGAAACCTGCTTGATGCAGCAGCCGTATATCCGCGATGAAACAAAGACCATCGAAGAGCTGATAAAGGGAGTGATTGCCAAGACCGGCGAGAACATTGTGGTGGCACGGTTCGCGCGGTTCAACATTGCCGGCGCGCCGTCCTGCTCATAACGCTCCTACAGGGTGAAACCCATGGCGGCGTCGTTCGGAAGAGTATTGCTGAAACTGAGTGGCGAGGCTCTGAAGGGCGACGCCGCTTCTGGTATTGACTTCTC
>DAOOUZ010000216.1:0-1624 GCA_035369785.1 Candidatus Cryosericum sp.
GCCTTTTCCATGTGCGTCGCGTACGCATCCATGGATTCCTGGCTGTTCGCCAGCGGGTACGACGCGCGCTTCCGCTTCCGCAGGACCGTCGCCAGGCGCTTGAGCGCGTCGTTGTACTGGACCGACTGCACCTCTTGGAAGAACTTCTCCCAGGATGCCTCGGTCCACTCTTCGACGGCCGCAACGCGCCGGGCGTGTGCCTCGCGTAGAGCCTCGAGCAGCGCAGGGGGCGCAGGCACGCGTACCGCCGTCTGCCGGTTCCAGCTTGCGACGGCCTTCTCCACGCGACGACACGCGCGTAAAGCCTCGACAACCTGCGGCGGTTTCTTCACGGGACGTCGCTGCCCGGTGGTGCGCCCGCACATGGCCTCCGCGGCGGACAGGATTGCGGACGTTACCTCGCTCTCCAGTCCATCGAGTGTGCCCTGTGGGTCGGCAACCTCAGACAACGGCGTGTCTAGCAGTGGTGCATGCCGCTGATGAATCAACGACAAGGGGACTGCCAGCCCCTCATGGAACTCCGGCGCCCGGAACCTGCTCATGCGCAAGCGCGCGGCAGGCTGCACGGTCGCCGACCGGTTGACCCGAAGGCCCTCCGGCGAGATGCGCGCAACAAGAAAGAAGTGGTCGGAACCACCTCTCTCAGCCTCCGAGATGTCAACACGAACCGTGCCCGGGGGCAGGTTCGTGAACACATGGTCTATCACCGACCGATGCCCAAGCGACGACATAAATGTCGCGCCTCTGGATGAGCATGGCACTAACTGCAGGTCCAGCTCCTGGAAGAAAGAGAGCAACCAGCCACCTCGGACGTTCTCCGCGTCCTCGGTCACCGAACCGAACCTTGCGTTCAGATCCCCAGCCACCACCGTAGGCAAGGACGTAAACTCTGGTGGCGGCGTGAGCCATTCCTGTATCTCGTCGTCCGAAGCCGACGGCGGCAAGTAGGCAGCACAGACAAGCAGCGCCTCGTCCAGAACAAACCACATAACCGTTCCCGCGTGCTCGCGCACTGGCCGAAAGCGGTGTCTGCGGTCGTCCCGGGCAAAGACGCCGATGCCGTGCTTAGGCGCGCCCGGCCCGCCGCGCCAGGGAGAGACGCTCCACAGCGGGAAGCCTGCCGGGCGGTTGCCATCCTGCCGGCCGTGGGTCTCGGACACCACACAGACTTCGAAGGGGAACTTTTCATCATTCGAGGCCGCTGCGAGGCAGTCACGCCGTCGCAGGACGCCGTCAGCGTTCCACAACCCTAATGTTAGATCTTCATGATGCCCTCGAGCTCCCCCATTGTTGGTTATTTGGGTTATAAGGACATTTCGGCTTGCGCCTCGCAGTCGCAGGGCGAGAACTCATCAGAGGTAATCTCTGAGGTCACGCCCAGCATCTGCTGGAACTCCAGCGCGTCCCGGGCTGCCTGCAGCTCCGCGACCGCCTTCTCAGACAGCGGAGCAAGGGCTGGGGCGACCGGGACCGGTTCTGCTGCGGCCGGGGCGCGCACAGCGCGCTGCCGCTTGAGTACCGCCACCTTTGCAGGCGCGGGCGTGGTGGGCACTGAGGCCGTGGCCTCCTTGGCGGGCGCAGCCGGCGCGGGCGCAGCAGCGTCAGCCGCCGCAGCCTGGGGGGC
>DAOOUZ010000217.1:0-1612 GCA_035369785.1 Candidatus Cryosericum sp.
CGGTCTTCCTCTCGCCCTGACCTATGTTCTCGGAGGATTTCAGGTTGCCGGCGTCGATGTCGATGTTCAGCGCATCCAAGCCATACGGTCGGCCTCGCTGGGCATGCGCGAGGACTTCGACGGCGTTCCCGTGAACGATGTGTTGCGAAAGTGCCTTGCAGAGGGGAATCTCATGGTAACGAGCGTGTTCGCCTCTCTGCCACGGGACATCGACACATACATCATAACCGTAGGCATCCCCATTGACGACAATTGGAATCTCGACATGAGCATGCTTGCGTCGGCCTGCCAGTCACTCGGGCGCCAGCTTAAGCAAGGGGACCTGGTCATCTGTCGGTCGACCGTACCTGTTGGCACGACCCGCGGGTTGGTGATGTCGGCGCTCGAGGAAGCGAGCGGCTTGAAGGCGGGCGTGGATTTTGACCTGGCCTACTCATCGGAGCGTATTGCTGAGGGACGGGCCTATGAAGAATTCCGCACCATGCCACTGGTAGTCGGCGGTATCAATACCCGCAGCCTGGAGCGCGCTGCCGAGGTTCTGGGCGCGATCAACACAAAGCCGGTGTTCAAGGCATCCTCCATTGAGCTTGTCGAGGCGGCCAAAATGTTCGAAAACGCGCAGCGTGACGTCAACATCGCAGTCGCAAACCAGGTCGCTCGCTTTGCCAATCGGTTCGACATTCCCGCGTGGGAGCTCATCGATGCCTGTAACACTCATACTCGGGTGAAGATTCTCGCTCCAGGCATTGGCGTCGGGGGCCACTGTATTCCCTATGCTTCCCCGTATCTGTTTGGGTCTCTTTCAGATCCTGCTGAGCGTGACGAGCTGCTTCCCACCTTTGTGTCCGCGCGGGAAGCCAATGCAGCTCAGCCAGCCTACATTGCCGGGCGAATGGCGCAGGCTCTGCACGGGACATCGGGGCGGCGCGTGCTGTTTGTCGGCATCGCCATGAAGGACTATTCCGACGACGTCACGGTCAGTCCTGCCGCAGTTCTCGCGCGTACGCTGAAAGACATGGGCTCAGTGGTTCACGTCCTCGATGACATTGCAGAAGTTCCCCCCGGATTCGATCGTGAAACCGATCTCCGGGGTGCTGCTGCGTGGGCAGAGGCCATAGTGCTGCCCATCCGGCAGTCTGGAGTCAACTACGACACGCTGAGGGAACTTCTGCTGGAGACGCCGGGAAGGCTGTGTGTCTGCGACTTTCGGGGCATTTTCCGGGACGATCCGGACTTTGCCGGTCAACCCTGGTACATGCGGCTCTAGGGGCGAGGGCGGTTAGTACACCATGCCTGAACGCATCCATGTCGCCGGTATTCCGGTGGACAACGTGGACATGGATGAGGCCGTTGCGGTCGTCCGGGACTACGTGTCGACAGGGCTCCCGCACCTGGGTGTCGCGATCAACCCGGAAAAGGTCATCAAGGCAAAGCAGGACAAGAGCCTGGAGCACATTCTTCGAAAAAGTGACCTCAACTTTTGCGATGGCGTGGGCATTATCTGGGCATCTCGCATCATTTATCATGAGCGGATACGAGCCCGGGTCACTGGAGTAGACCTTTTCCTGCGCTTGCTGGAGGAGGCGAATGCCCGGCGCTGGCGCCTCTTTCT
>DAOOUZ010000218.1:0-1587 GCA_035369785.1 Candidatus Cryosericum sp.
GCGTCCGGGCCGGTCCCGGCGAGGCTGTCCAGGTTGCGCGACATGAACCGTTCCAGTTCCTCTGAAACATCGGCGTCCATGTACGCTTCCTTGTGATGCCGGTCGATTTCTCGCAGTGTGACATTCATCGGTGCCTCCTGCCCATGCGGGTCGCCAGAATCGTAGGATGTCTTCTGCTTTCAGTATGATAGGGGCTGGGGCAAGGTGGTGATGAAATTGCGTGCGGCGTGGGGGACGGCAGTTGTATGATGTCGGCGTGCACGGGAACGATTGCGGTGCGAAAACGTCATAGAGGTCGGGCAGGAGGAACGAACAATGAGAAATGTCTGGGGCAGGCGGCAGGGCAGACTGGGCCGGAAGGCAGCGGTTGGCATCATCCTCGGTGTTGTAGCGGTAGGCGTGCTTGTTGCCGGTGGCATGGTCATCAGGTTCAATCACGCGGTGCACGCAGCGGCGCCGAGCGACGTGGATCCGGCTCCTCCCGAGGCCACCGAGCCCGCGACTGCCCCCAAGACCCACATCAACATTCTTGTGCTGGGGTCGGATGCGCGCACGAAGGAGGACCCGGGGCGCTCAGACAGCATCATCCTGGTTGGACTCGACACCGTGACCCGCAAGATCACCCTGATGTCCATACCGCGGGACACGCGTGTGACCATTCCAGGCCACGGGATTGGCAAAGTCAACGCGACAAGCAACAAGGACGTCTATGCGGATGGCGGTGTTCCCCTGCTCAAAAAAACGATTCAAGGCCTCATTCCCGGCATAACGGTCGACTACTACGTCCGCGCGAACTTTGCGGGCTTCGTCAAAATCATCGACGCCGTGGGCGGCGTCACGATCAACGTCGAGGAACGAATGGTGTACCACACCAGCGACACGAACATCGACCTCCAGCCGGGCCTGCAGCACCTGAATGGAACCAAGGCGCTGGAATACATGCGCTTCCGCGACGATGGCGTGGGCGACTTTGGCAGTTGGGGTGGGCAGGAGCACGGACGCGTGGCGCGACAGAAGAATCTGCTCAAGGCCGTCATCGCACAGACGACCGACCTGCGCAATGCCTGGCGTCTACCAACGGTTGTTGCAACCATTGGCGATGCCGTGTCGACGGATCTGCCGACCGCCCAGATGGTGCAGCTGGGGCTGACGTTCAAGGACGCCACGGACAAGGACGTGACGACGGTCGTGTTCCCAGGAATTCCCAAGTGGGTGGACGGCGTCTCTTATGTCGTCCCGTACACGGGGCCCATGGCTGAGAAGGTGGCCCCGCTCTTCCGGGAGTCGGCGGCGCCCATCGACACCCCGTCCGCAGCTGTCCCGGGCACCTAGCGTGACAGCATGGCCGGAATCCGTGTTCCGGGGCTATACTGCCAGGGGGTGTGACGTCCGATGAGCGTGCGCAGGAACCTGATTCACAGGGTGGTTGCCGTGGCACTGCTTGTGGTGCTGGCGGGGGCAATGGTCGTCCTCCCGCGCGCCGTTCCTGCCTCGTCCCTGCCTCCGGCCCAGACAGGCGCTGACACGGCCAACCATCCACCACCTGCCCAGCGCGTCGTACCACCCATCCCCCTCCTGCCGCAGAAG
>DAOOUZ010000219.1:0-1584 GCA_035369785.1 Candidatus Cryosericum sp.
GGGCAACCCGCGCACGCTCAACCTGTCGCTCAGCGGGTTCGACTGGCGGTTCAGAACGTTCCTGGCCATAATGGTCGTGTTCACGCTGGGCAACAGCAGTGACGCCTTCCTCATGCTCAAGGCGCAGAAGGCCGGGCTGGACATCGTGCAGATCTTCCTGATGCTGGCGATGTGGAAGGCGGTGACCTCGGCGCTCTCCATTCCCGCGGGCATCTTGTCCGACCGCATCGGACGCAACCGCGTCATTCGCGCGGGCTGGCTCGTCTACGCCCTCGTCTATCTGGGGTTCGGGCTGGCAACGCAGACCTGGCAGGTCTGGGCCCTGTACGCGCTGTACGGCGTGTACTACGCCATGACCGACGGCGTGGCAAGCGCGCTCGTCGCGGATCTGGTGCCGCAGGCAGAGAAGCGGGGTACGGCCTTTGGCCTGTACAACGCGGCTGTTGGCGTCAGCGCCCTGCCGGCCAGCCTCATCGCGGGACTGCTGTGGCAGCATATCAACCCCAGCGCTCCGTTCTTCTTCGGCTCCGCGCTGGCATTCATCGCCATGGTCGCGCTGACGGCGCTGATGCGCGCGTCCAGTCACACCTCTGCTACGGCATGAGAACCTGGCTGCTCATCACCTACAAGGTGCCGGCGGAACCATCGCGCATGCGGGTTTCGCTGTGGCGCAAGCTCAAGGAGCTGGGGGCCGTCTATATTCAGCAGGGTGCCGCGGTGTTGCCTATGACGGAGGCCCTGCTCGCCCAAGCCCTGGCGCTCCGGGAGGATACGACGGCGGGCGGCGGCGAGCTGCTGGTGGGCAGGACAGAGTTTGTGGACGAACAGGATGACGCGCGGGTCATCGCTGCCTTTCAGGCGCAGCGCGACAGCGACTACGGCGAAATCATCGAGCAGTGCGAGCGGCTTGTATGCGAGCTGGATGGCGAAACTGCGAACGGGAAGTTCACATACGCGGAGATCGAGGAGAACGAGACGGAGCTGGCACGCATCCACAAGTGGATGGAGCGCATTGTTGCCCGCGACTGGTTCGCAGCGCCCGGGCGGTCACGAGCCGAACAGGCCATCGACCAGGCCGAACAGCGGTCTGCTCTGTACACCGCTGAGGTTGAGCGGCGCCAGGGACAGGAGCCCGACGTTCCTCTGACGCCTTCCCGCTAGCTGCAGTCAAGGCGCCACAGGCGCCTGCCCGTGGTCCCTCGCATACTCGATGGCTTCCTTGCCGGTGAGGTGCTCGATGTCGATGGCGATGATGCAGGCTCTGTCGCATTCGGCGGCTTTCCGGCGTCTGGCTTCCTCGGGCTGGTCCCCTGAATACTTGTCCACCAGTGCATTGAAGGCCCTCAGGCGCTCCTCGCCGAGGGCGATGCGCGCCCGGCCGAAGGCGATGACACTGCGGAAGCAGGAGGTGTATGCGGCGCTCATGATGGTATCCTCATCGACAACGGCGAAGGAGACCCTGGGGTTCCGCGCGATGGCATCCATCTTGTGGCCGGCAGGGGCCGAGTGCACATAGATGGTCGCGCCCACCACGACATAGTTGACGGGGACGGCATACGGATAGTCGCCATCCCCCAGACACGC
>DAOOUZ010000220.1:0-1571 GCA_035369785.1 Candidatus Cryosericum sp.
GTCCGCGCAGGATGACCCCGGACCCTACAGAGGTCGCGCGTGCCCTTGAACTGCACAGGCAGGGCATGAGCCTGCGCAAGATAGCGGAGGTCATGGGCCTGAGCCACATGACCATTCGCCGCTACCTTGCGCTTGCCACCGACGCCGGCGACGAATCACTGTAACATTAGCCGAGAATCGGAACCGTCCCCGATGTGTTACGCACGGAAAGTGGCTGTAACATCCGCAGGGAATCGGAACCGTCCCCCACATGTTACACGCGAGCGTAACACCTCCGCGAAAACGGAACCGTCCCCATGGTGGTGCAGTGCGCTCAATGTTACAGTTTGGAACCGTCCCCGATGTTACAGGGTGAACTGCTGGACCAGGTAGGAGGGGTTCAGGGGTTCGCCCGTGGCGCGCTCGATCATGGTGTTCCAAGGATAGGTCGCGCCGGGCCGGAACACGTTGTCCACGAACCACCGCCCGCCCTCGGGGGTGAGGTCGGCGCCGTCCCCTTTGGCGCGCAGGGTGTGGTCGAACTGCGACGCCAGCATTTCGCCCAGCAGGTAGTTGTGATAGTACACGGGGGCCATGGCGAAGTGGTACTTGGCGGCCCAGTCGGGCTTGGTGAGTCGGTCCTCGGGCACGTTGAGGTACTGGATATCGTGCACACCGCGGTACCAGAGCTGGCTGTCGCCCTTCTCAGTGCGGTAGAGCTCGCGCTCGAACAGGGCGAAATGGGTCATCCAGCGCGTCGACACAAGCATCTGGTTGCGCATGGCGCGGGGCAGTTCCGCCTGCAGCGTCGCGAAGTCTGCGTCGCTGACGCCAAGAATCTGCCGGTACCACCGTGGGTCGCGGGCGTGGCGGCCAAAGAACATGGCGACCGCCTCGGTGGTGAAGATATGGGCGGGCTGGTGCAGGATGGGTGGCAGGGTCATGTCGGTGTACTTGTCGTAGCAGCCGTGTCCCATCTCATGCAGGAGGGTTTCCATCTCGGTCTCGTTGGGCCGCAGGTTGGCCAGGACGCGCACGTCCTGCTTGAGGTCGACGTTCATGCAGAAGGCGTGCTGGTCCTTGCCCGGCCGCTCGTACAGGTCGCTGCGCGCGATGATGTCGCGGATGTCCAGCCCGATGGCGTCGTACGTCTTCGTGGCCAGCTCCTCGATGACGTGGTCGCCCTTGTCCTCGAAGTAGACACCGAGGTCAACATTCGTGATGCGTGGGGCCTCCTGGAAGAACATGTCGCTCATGTGCCACGGCATGAGCCTGTCGGGCTCGACGCCCAGGCGTCGTGAAACGGCTTGGTCAATATCATACTTCACGCGGCGGAACAGCCCGTCGGTCTGCGCGCGGTAGCTTTCCAGCGTCTGCATGAGCCACGCGCTGTCGAACTCCTGCAGCTGGACGGACATGTCGTAGTAGTCGGAGTAGCCCAGCTTGACGGCGGACTCGTTGCGCAGTTTGATCAGCTCGATGAGTCCGGGTTCGAGCACCGCGCCCACCTGCTTGCTGGCCAACCACGCCTTCTTGCGCAGGTCCTCGTCGGTGCTGGTGCGCAGGATTTCCTCGATCTGGTTGTTGTTGAC
>DAOOUZ010000221.1:0-1564 GCA_035369785.1 Candidatus Cryosericum sp.
CAACGGGCAGTGGCGGTCGTTCAGATGCCAGGCTTCAAGGGCAAGCCTGTGACGGTCGACTTGCGATTTGCCGGACAGGCTGTGATTCCGGAGGGGTCATGACAGGGCGCCAGAAGACGGGCTTCGTGTTCCTTGCAGGGATCTTTGTCCTGACGGCATGCTTCGGGTATCTTCTCGCAGTCCAGTTTGAACCGACGGTGAACAGTGCCTACGTCGTACCTGCGCAGAACGTCGAGCTTGTCGAGATCATGAAGGGCCTTGAGCAGGAAAACGATGCTGCCGCCCAGAACATCCTCGAGCTTCGTGCACGCCTGGCAGAACTTGAAACCCAAGGTGCGGCCACAAGCAGCGAGGTTCGTACCCTCACCGACCAACTGCAGAATCTGCGCGCCCAGGCCGGATTCTCAGATGTGACTGGGCCTGGCGTCGTTCTGACACTGAGTGACAGTACCCGCACTCCAACGCTATCCGACGACCCGAACTACTTCATCATTCACGATGGGTACCTGCGGAGCGTGGTGAACCTCATGCGCAGATATGGCGCAACGGCGATAGCGATCAATGATCAGAGGGTTCTGGCGAACACGCCGATTGTCTGCGCGGGCCCCATCATTCTCGTCAACTCGACACGCATGTCTCCACCGTATGTCATCACGGCCGTGGGCAATCCCGACCTCCTGGCCGACAGTATCACGCAGGACGTTTTCTTCCGGGTGCTGCAGGCGTATCGCGACCAGTTCGGGATAACCTGCTCCTTGGAGAAGAAGGCGTCGGTCACGGTTCCCGCCTCCCTTGTCAACCTCTCCTTCAAATACGCGCGGGAGGCGAAATGAGAGGCAAGACGACCTCGTCCCTGCGTTCAATCATCATCATTTTTGGCCTCATCAGCCTCTTTGTCGGCTTCCTGCTTCCGGGCCAGGCACGCGTGGTCCGCGAGATGAAGCAGACCTACCAGAACGAAGACCCGAAGGATCTCATCCGCGTTATCAAGGACTTGCAGCAGCGCAAGCAGGAACTGTCTGGCGAACAGCAGGAACTGACGCAGAAACTGGATCGGTACATTCGGGCATCCGATGACACGACCGCGCAGGTCAAACAACTGGAACATGAGATTGCCGTGCTCAAGCAGCGCATGGGGGTTACACCTCTGGTAGGACCCGGCGTCCGAGTCACGCTTGCGGAGCAGTCGTCGGGAGCGACGCCATCCATTCTTGCAGATGAGGACCTTCTGCTCCTGTTGAGCGACCTCTGGGCCTCCGGCGCCGAGGCGATTTCTCTGAACGGGATTCGGCTGACGGATACGACATCCGTGTATCGGGCGGGCCTGAATGTTCGTGTCGGGGACAAGGTTACGAACATGCCGCTGATTATCGATGCAATCGGTGATGCTGAGAATATGTCCAAGGGGCTCCAGATTCCTGGCGGCGCGCTTGACTTGTTGAACCTGAGGCGCATCAGTGCTATAGTTCAAAAAGTCAACCCGATCAGCATCAAGTGACACGGGAGGAAAGGTAGAGTCTATGGTCGGTTTCGGCGCCAGAAGCGTCGTGATCGAGTACTCCGT
>DAOOUZ010000222.1:0-1523 GCA_035369785.1 Candidatus Cryosericum sp.
TTGGCGCCATGTGCGGCGTGTCGGACCTGGACGCAGTCGTCATGGCCAACTTCCTCTGTGACCGGTTTGGGCTGGACACCATATCCGCAGGCTCGACGGTCGCGTGCGCCATGGAGCTGTACGAAAAGGGCTACATGCCCAAGGACGATGCTCCGTTCCCTCTGCGGTTCGGGGATGCCGAGGCCATGGTGGAGTGCGTCCGAGCCATGGGGGAGCAGAAGGACGACTTTGGCAAGCTGCTGGCGCAGGGATCCTACCGGGTCGGGGAGCACTACGGGCATCCGGAACTGTCCATGTCCGTCAAAAAGCAGGAGTTCCCTGCCTATGATCCGCGAGGCGTCAAGGGGATTGGGCTGGAATACGCGACCAGCAACCGCGGAGCCTGCCACGTGCGCGGGTACAGCATCGCGGCAGAGGTCCTGGCGCCAGGTCTCGACCGGCTCATCTACGAGGGCAAGGCGCGGGTCACGAAGTTTCTGCAGGACCTCACCGCGGCCCTCGATTCTGCTGGCATCTGCCTCTTCACCACCTTTGGCCTGCAGGCGGCAGACCTTGCCCAGCTTGTTGCAGCTGCGACAGGATTCCCGATCGATGAGAAGGAGTTCCTGACGATTGGCGAGCGCATCTGGAACATGGAGAAGCTGTTCAATCTGAAGGCCGGCTTTACCGCGAAGGACGACACCCTGCCGCCGAGAATCCTGCATGACCCCATTCCGGCGGGTCCGTCCAAGGGCGAGGTGGAGGAACTGGACAAGATGCTTGGCGAGTACTATACCCTGCGGGGCTGGGGAACGGACAGCGTGCCCACCAGGGCACGGCTCACAGACCTGGGCATCGCAGAGCTGGCATGAACCATGTGATTATCGGGGCCTCCGTCGCGGGCATCACGGCGGCGGCCCGTATCAAGGAGCTGCACCCCGGAGACGAAGTCGTCATCCTGTCTGGGGAGCAGGTCCGGCCGTATGGCAAGATGTCGCTGCCGTACATCCTGTCGGGCATGACGTGGTTCGACAACTGCGTCCTGCCAGCCCCTCCGGGCGTGGAGCTCAGACTGGGCGCGACCGTCGACGGGCTGGACACGGCATCGCGGACAGTGCATACAACGGACGGGAAGGTGGAGGGGTACGACCGCCTGTTGATTGCGACCGGCACCTCTCCTGTCATCCCCGACGTTGCTGGTTCCAGCCTGCCATCCGTCGTCGGCATTCGCACCATCGGGGACATCGAGGTCGTCCGGAAGCGCATCGCCTCTTCCAGCGAGAAGCGGGTCATCCTGTCCGGCGCGGGGCTGGTCAACGCCGAGGTCGGGGACGCTCTCGTCAAACTGGGTGTTCCCATGACGTACGTCGTTTCCTCGAACCGGGTCCTGTCGCAGATTGTGGACCGCGACGCCTCATCTGTGATCGAACAGGCGCTGAGCGGGCTCGGCGTGGAACTGCTGAAGGGAGAGGACATAGTCGAAATCACGGAACGGGGGGACGCCCTCGACGTCAGGCTTGCCTCAGGGAAGATGCTCCGGGGCT
>DAOOUZ010000223.1:0-1127 GCA_035369785.1 Candidatus Cryosericum sp.
GATGGCACCTACCGCATCCTCTATGCGAGAGGCAACGCCTACGACGTGCGCCATGCGGTGTTTGCCCGCACCATGTCGTCTGCGGAGTTCGACGACACTATCACGTTCACGACGACGCAGACGACCTACAGCTCATGGACACTCACGCTGTATGCCGTTTCCGGCGGCAACGCGGGTTCCAGCCCCCTTCCGGGAGACACGTTCGGAGGGTACTAGACAACCATTCAGCAGCTCCCCGGGACGGTTCCGCTGTAACAGTGGCACAGAATCGGAACCGTCCCCGAGGTGGTACAGTGTAACACCTGCGGAAAAACGGAACCGTCCCCGAGGTGTTACGGCAGGTCGAGGTAGAGTTCGTGGCCAGCGCCCTCATCCCAGCCGGTTACCAGATAGTGCCCCTTGAGGGTGAACTTCAGGGACTTGGGGTCCCACTCCACAAGGACGCGGTCAAAGCCATACCCGGCAGCCGGGTTGGGCACACCGTTGTCTGGCTCCACCTTCAGGTAGAACTTGACGCGGCAGTTGTCCCAGTCCACCTCTGTACCCGGCGCGCATGTGAAGGAGCCCATGACATCGGGATAGACGCCGAAGACCTCCGCGCCGCCTGATAGGACGGCAACCTTCTTGACCCACACCCTGGTGTGGTTGGTGCTGTGGTAGGTCACCGCGAGCGGCACGTCCAGGGGCAGCAGGAACGTCGCGAAATCGACGGCTGCCTCGGCGTCCTTGGTCGCCTTCAGCAGTTCGAGCGGGCTCCAGCCGCTCTTGACGCCGCTGTTCATCCAGAAGTCCGGAGTCGTGGCAAGCGTCAGCTCCTGTAACACCGCATTCTCAAGACGGACCGACGTCTGGAGGTCAAACAGTCCGTAGACCGCCTTGACCTCGTACCCCTCGGTGAAGAAGGTGTCGGGAATCGAGGCGCACTCGGTCCACGGGGTGATCCTGCAGCCGGCGCTCGCTGTCGTCTCGGTCACCTCCGGGGCGGGCCGGAACTCGATGTTGCACCTGCTCTCCAGCCCTTGCCTGAGGGTGGCCGCCTGGTTCTTTGCAAGTCCGTGCCCGGTGATGCGCAGGCTGATGTCCTCAGCGACCAGCCGGTCCAGAGGGACAGCCAGCTCGAACATGCC
>DAOOUZ010000223.1:1137-1507 GCA_035369785.1 Candidatus Cryosericum sp.
CGTCTGGGCGAGCACCGTCTCACCGCGCACCGCCTCGACCTGCATGCCGGCAAGCGGCTCGTCCTGCACGCCAGTCACCTGGCCGTACGCCCAGCCCAGCGTCGTGGTATCCATGGAAAGGTTCACCGTGGTCTGCGCTGCCGGAGCAAGTGTGACCTGTTCATCATGCCGTGCGTAGCCCACCTTGCGAAAGCGCACGGTCCACGTTCCGGCAGGCAGCTTGAGGCTGAACCGGCCTGAACCGTCCGTCGTGGTCGACGCGCCCTGTACCTCCACGGTCACACCCGCGAGCGTGGTGCCGCCCGAGGTGATGGTGCAGCTGGGTACAATGCGGCGCGCACCTACGACCGCGTCCTCTACGCCGACTATC
>DAOOUZ010000224.1:0-1498 GCA_035369785.1 Candidatus Cryosericum sp.
TGCAGGACGGCGGCTTCGAGCGCGTCGGAGGACGGGAGCACCTGACGTCGTCGGCTCGCGTCATCGCCGCGACAAACCAGGACCTGGCACGCCTGGTCTCGCAGCGCAAGTTCCGCGAGGACCTTTTCTACCGGCTGAATGTCATCACGCTGCGGCTGCCTCCTCTGCACGACCGACAGGGCGACATTCCCCTGCTCGCGCGTCACTTCCTCAGGAAGTACGCCGCAAAGTATGGCCGCGATATCAGCGACATTGCTGATGAAACGCTGGAACGGTTGAGCGCATATGACTGGCCTGGCAATGTCAGAGAGCTTGAGAATGTCATCGCACGCGCTGTCATCATCTCACAGGCACCGGTCCTCCTGCCCGACTCGATAGACCTGGCGTCGCAGCCGGTTTTTCACTCGCGTGACGAAGCCGCAGCAGGTGACAACTGCGGGGTCGTGCAGACTGCCCCACAGACGGCCCAGGCGACTCCTTCCGGCAACGGCGGCCTCCGCCTGTCCGATGCTATCCAGCAGGTCGAAATCGACATGATCCGCAAGGCCCTGCGCGAGTCCGGAGGCAACAAGACAAGGGCAGCCCAGATCCTCGGCATTTCCCGCAAGTCACTGTTCAACAAGATCCGGGACTACAAGCTTCAGGACCACGAAGCATAGGTCAGGACATATGCGGAGCATCTGGACGCCATGCAGTGGTGCCAGTGCTGTGCACCCTTCCCCTTTGACCTTGCAATGACACGACCCCGACTGCTCAGCGTTGCATCGGTCGTTGCATCTGCCCTGGTCTGGGGAACGTCATTTGCTGTTTCCAAGGCAGCCCTTGCGTCCATCCCTCCCCTCTGGCTTGCGTGGCTACGGTTCGTCTGTGCGACGGCCTTCCTGTTCGTGTGGCTTCTCCTGCGCCACGAAGACCTGCGACTTGGCCGCCGCGAGATGTTTGGCATGGTTGCAGGCGGCATCCTGGGCTACACCCTTAACCACATCTTCGAGAACGTCGGCCTTGCACTCTCAACGGCCTCGGATATCTCGCTGATGATGGGGATATTCCCCGTTCTGTCGCTCATTGTCGAGGGCCTGGTGTACCACAGGAAGTTCTCGCGCACAGAACTAGGGGGTATCGCCCTTTCCGTCCTGGGAGTTGTTCTGATTATTGGGCCAGGGGCACTTCTTGGCGCTGCCCGAACCAGACGCCTGGTGGGCGATTCCCTCATCGTGCTCTCGGGCGTCTGCTGGGCTTTCTACAGCCTTCTCGTCAAGAATCTGGCTCAGAGTAGTTCCCCCGCCAAGACGGCAATGTTTCAGATGCTGTTCGGCAGCGTGGTCCTGCTGCCGCTTGCGGCCGCGTTCGAAACACCGCCTGCGGCGATTCCGACTACTGCTGCATGGGCAGTCGCATACCTCGTCGTCCTCTGCTCCGTGGGAGGCTATTCCCTGTACAACTACGGCGTGGCCGGCATGACCTCCACACAGGCGGTGAACATCCTCAATCTCATTCC
>DAOOUZ010000225.1:0-1479 GCA_035369785.1 Candidatus Cryosericum sp.
GCATCGTTGCGCCCATCATTCCATCGGTGGTACAGGCCGTCGGGATACGCGACGATCCACTGGTCCCGAGTGGCGAGCTCGTCGAACTGCTCCCGGGTCGTCAGCTTCTCGAACCACAGACCAGCGCCGCCGCCACCATGCAAGGCGATGAGCAGCGGCACGCGCCCATTCAGCGATGACGGAACGAAGAGATGAAAGGCGCGCTCGCGTCCCTCCACGACGATGGAGCCATCCACATGGCGTCCGGTCCGGACGCGCCACTCCTTGCCTGCCCTGCCGCGCCACACTGCTTGAAATCGACCACCTCTGAACATGTCCATCCGTCTTCCCCTTGTCCGCAGACTTGCTGGTGCGCCAGTCCCCTCGGCGGGCATGCCGCCTGCGGGCCACGCAGATGACCAGCACTGAGGTTAGACTGTGGAGCAGGGCAGATTGTTCATCCCACCGCGAATTGTGAATCCCCTCGGTGCCAGGCACTGAGGCATTCACAATTGGGATGTCGCGGCTGCTCTCCAGGTGAGGAGAGTTAGGGCCGGCGCACGGGGTGCCTCAGAATGGTCCTCAGCTTCTCCGGGGCGACCTTTCTGGGATCAGACAGGTAGATCTCGTGATGACGCCGTGTTGCACTGATATCGATGGAGTAGCCCTGGTCGGCGGCAAACCGGTCGAGCAGGGCGACGGTGGCGGGCTCGTCGTCATACGAACCGACGTGCAGCACCTGCACACACCGACCCTCGGTGAATGCCTCCAACCGTGCCCTTGAGGAGTCAAGGCGAGGGTTCTTCTTGGCAAGGGCAGCCTTGGCGGCATCGAACGCCTGAGGGGTCACGAACTCCGGCTGACGAATGACCATGGTCCAGACGAATGTGCTCTTGTCTGCTATCGCTGCTCCCTCGCCCCGGAAGTCTCCTCCGATGTTCCAGAATCCCTCCAGCGGAGGCACGACGTACTCCATGATAGACTTGCTGGACATCTTGATGCCATAGGAAAGCCCGTACAGCAACTCAATGGCAGCCGCGTATTCGGTGCTCGTGTTCGGGTCGCCCTTGCCGTCCACTGCGATGAACAGCATCTGTGGAACATCGACGACGGACGGGTTCGTTCCTGCCTGGTACAACGTTCGTTCGGTCTTCTTGTAGTCAATGGGCACGCTCATCTCTTGCCTCCTGTTCGGGCCGGTGCTGCCGAGTTCCAGGACCATGCATAGCACAGGCCGGACGGAT
Source organism: Candidatus Cryosericum sp. (assembly GCA_035369785.1). Lineage (GTDB taxonomy): Bacteria > Caldisericota > Caldisericia > Cryosericales > Cryosericaceae > Cryosericum. The sequence continues at coordinate 1,224 of DAOOUZ010000225.1, forward strand.
TACAAGCGCAGACTTGGACCAGACGGGAACGGGTCAGGCGAGACACAATTGTGAATGCCCTCGGTGCCTGGCACCTGAGGCATTCACAATCTGGTATTCCGAGGAGATGCGGCTTCTCCCGCCAGCTGGCCGCAGGCGCCGCCGATGTCGCTGCCAAAGCTCACGCGGCGCGTCCAGGGGATGCCGCGCGCCGTCAGCGTATCCTCGAAGGTGGCAAGGGTGCGCTCGGAGGGTCCCTTGAACGCGTCCCAGTGGC
>DAOOUZ010000226.1:0-1474 GCA_035369785.1 Candidatus Cryosericum sp.
TCGGACCGGGGTCGACATCGGGCAACCCATGTCGATACCGTTGTGCATTTCCCGGACGCCATTGATCGGGTCATTGCGCATGCCAAACAGCTCCGTGATGTGAATGGTTCCCGGGATGGGCCAGAGGAGTTTGCCTGTCGGCTCTGCGCCGGGGTGCTGTTGACGGTAGATCTCGGCAACGATCTGATCGATAAGCTTGTTCTCCCGCGCTATCTCATCCTGAATCCGCTTGTTGTCTGCCGCGTAACTACTTCCCTTGGCCGCCAGGTAGTTCAATGTCTGCTGCTTCGCCGCCGTTTGCTGCTGGAGAAGATCCGCCTGCTGCTTCTTAAGTGCGTAGACCTCCTCCAGCTGTGCCTTGGTGGAGGCATAGGCCGCGCGGTCGGACTCGAGGGCGAGCTTCTGCGTACTGACTGCATCCAGCGATGCGGTAATCTGGCGGAGGACGGCAGAGACTCCCTGCTGGGCATTGACCACCGAATTGAGGTCCCCGCCGGCAAACGCAAGGCCCGCCACGTCAAGGTTGGACACATGATAGAGCAGTTCCACTGTTCCTTCCGTCTCGGAGGACAGCTGTGCGTACTGCTTTTCCCGTGCCGCAATCTGGGCACCCGTCGTCCCAAGCAGACGTTCCAGCTCCGTAATCCTGGAGTCGATATCGCCCATGTCCCCTTGCAACTGGTCCATCTGCTCATTGAGTGCCGTGAGTTGACTGAGCAGCTCATACTTGGCCGACTTGTTCTGCGTGATGAGCTTCTGAATCGCCTGCAGCTGGGATTTCAATGCGTCAAGCTTCTTCTGGGCCGCCTTGAGGTCGCTCGTGAGGTCGCCCTCAACCCCGGGGATATTGCCCAAGGTCAGCGCAAGCATGCAGATGACAAGAGCAACCGCAACGACTCCACGTCGCCTCTTCATTCCAGCAACATCTCCTCCCGTCGCTGTTCCTCGTCGATGTGGTATGCAAGCAGTGTAGCCGCAAGACACGCAACGACAAGACACACGAGCGACACAAACAGGACGACGGATGCCGCGCCCGCGTACAGGGCACCTGCGGGCTGTGGCGTAATCCAACCGAACGATGCTGTGATTCGAGAGCTCGCGGTGCGCACGACACCCGGCAGCGTGATGAGGAAGAGAACGGACGCACATGCCCAGACCGCCACGAGATGAGCGGGGGTAAGCAGCAATACCTGTGCATTGCTGGCGCCCGCGATTCCCAGCACCGTGGTTTCCTTGCGCTTGCTGTTGATAATCCCGAATGCCATGAGACAGAATCCTGCCACAAACAGCAGTCCGGCAAGGAACATGACCGACAGCAGGAGATTGTGGACGAACACTCCTGCTGCAGCCATGCCTTGGACCGAGGCTTCGTCGTACTCCACTGTCTGGACGCCCGCCAGCGAGCGCAGTTCCGCCGCAAGGCTCGATATGTCCTGAACGCTGGCCGGATAGACCTTGATGAGAGGCGGAATGG
>DAOOUZ010000227.1:0-1470 GCA_035369785.1 Candidatus Cryosericum sp.
CAAGACGTGGGCTGCCCAGGGCGAGCTTGCGCACTATCTGGAAGGTCTCCTGTACCACGGATATGATGTCTACGTGACAGCAGACCATGGCAACACGTCGGCACGTGGCGTCGGCGTCATGGGCAGTGGCGTACTGGCCGAGGCAGGCAGCAAACGCATGAGACTTTTCAGCTCCCGCGCCCTTCGCGACGCTTTCGTTGCAGAGCACAGCGACAGTGTGGTAGCTTGGAACAGCACCAGCCTGCCGGACGACGTCTTTGCGGTGCTGTGTCGCGACGACGGTGCGTTTGCTCCCGCGGGCGAGACTATCAACTGCCATGGGGGCATCTCACTGCTTGAGACTATGGTTCCATTTGCCCGGATCACAGGAGAGTGATCATGACGCGGACAGTCGGTTTCAACCGCAAGATTCGCCTGCCGTTCCTTGATCTTGTGTGGCAGCAGATCCTTGCCACTGGTGACGCCAGCCCATCGATGCTCGATATGATGATGGCTGCTGATATCCACGGTGCCAACCGGAGAGCCAAAGCTGTCAGTGAAGTGCGGTCACTGTTCACGACACCATCAAGTCATCAGCTCGTGGACCGTGCGGCTGAGCTCTGTCGCGAGAAGCAGCTCGACCCAGATGACCGGCTTGCCATCTACTGGTCGCTCTTCCTGCCGGTCTTTCCTTTCGTGCGTGACGCCTGGACAACCATGGGCAGGTTGGGCAGGCTGGGACCACAGTTCTCTAGCCGGGCTTACGCCAAGCGTCTCAGTGATATATACGGCGGTGGGCGCGCTGTGGCTATATCCATCGAGGAGGTTCTCGGCATGATGCGGGACTGGGGAGTGGTCATCATGGACAAGCCGGGGTTCTACCATCTGGCGCCTCGGCGCACCATCACCAAGGCAACTCAGCGTTTGCTGCTGACGGCCATGTGCTTGACGAGTGATCCGCCGGTCTACGCGCTCAACCGCTTTCCTGACGAACTGGCCCTTTTTCCCTTCAAGCTGCGACTGAGCGTGACTGACCTGCGCCACAAGAACTCTGGCCTGAAGGTCTCAGTGCAGGGCGGTCAAGACGTCATGGTGGAGCCAGTACAACAGCTTTGAGGCTTGTCCCCGTGGCACACCTGCGATGGGAGCGAATGAGCTGAACATGAGATTGTCTTGATGTCCCTGATTAGTATGAACAGGGAGGCGACCCATATTACTCTGTATGGGTACGAAGTCCGACCAAGATGCGAGCGAACCAAACAGGCGCGTGGAGCCATTGCTCTGTTGGTGAATGTGACAGGACCCGTAGAGAGTGAACTCCCGAAATACGACAGCGAGTATGCCATCTTCTGCCCTGTGGCGCTCGGGGCAGCCTCGATGTGCAACGAGCTCCTTGAAGCGTTGCCGCAGGAGGTTGCCCCCGGCATGCTGCGGCAGGGAGGCAGTACTTGGGTTCCGACTCCTCGGGGAGCACCACGAGCGCAAGGTAGG
>DAOOUZ010000228.1:0-1466 GCA_035369785.1 Candidatus Cryosericum sp.
GAACAGCTGAGCGGAGCGTCCAATCTCATCGACGCCTTTCTCACCCTCTTTCATCTTGTGGCGGAACTCGTGAAGAGAAGCAAGAAAGAACGCCACGTGTGGCGCATACCCGCTATCCGGATATTCCCGAAGTATCATATTGTAGCACTCTATGGCCTGTAGGTCTGCACCCTTGCTTGTCATCCACAGGTTCTCCTCATCGACGCGAGGAACCTGACGCAGCAGATCATACACCACCCGGTCTATTCCCTGGGGATCCTTTACGAGGATGTGGTGTTCGTTGGACCGGAGGACAGTCTTTGGCTCTCCTGGCATGGTATATGAAGCTCGAATCATGTAATCCCCGGGTTGCGAAAGGAGGCACGCAAGATCCTTCTTCCCCCTCTGCCACGTCAGTTCAAACGGAAAGGTATACGTCTCGCGGGCACCCAAGTAGGTGCCCGCGGTGTTTCCAGGTTTGGCAGTCGCGGTCAATGGGCTCTCATATCGATAGTGTTGTCCACTTGGGAGGGTTATGTCGAATGCAAGACGGGTTGTCCACAGGTCGAAGCTCCGAACAAACACAGCATCGTCCGTTCCTGTGTTCCGCAGAGTGAGAACCATGAACAAGGGTTCTCCGGCCAAGTAATGCGCCTTTGGCGTAGCTAGCTCCAATACCACATTGGCGTAAACGGCTGTAATCGTTGCCAAGACGGTGCACGTCAGCATGACCGTACGCCGAATCCATATCCGAATACCACTCATAGGTAGGTCCTCCTTACTCGTCCAGGTGGCTCTCTAGATAGTGTTTCAGTTCGTGTAAGCAGTACTGGTTGCTACTTGGGTCAGCGGAGTTGCTGCAGAAAGGCAGGCTACCATTCATATGCTCGTTTGCATTACACCCTTGGTCGTTCAAGGCGCAATGTCCGATGTTTCCGATAGTCGCGTCATGCGCACCGTTCTCATGGAGGGCTACTTCCTCCCTTTGTGCTTCCGCTATGCCACGGGATGTACACGCGCAGACCGCATTCCAAGTCCAGTTCAGCGTATTTCCGCACGGGTCCGAGTTTTCATTGTCGGGATCGTATGGGCTCCATCGGTGTATTCCCATGAGGTAAAGGTGACATCCCTGGTTTTCATGCTCACGGAAAAAGGCTTGCTGTTGAAAGATGAGCGGATACTGTACGGTCATGTACTCAAAACACTCTATGCTCTCCTGATCGGGATCAATCTCGAGCTGATAGCCGACTCTCTCCCATGCTGCTGGCAGATTGCCTGTTGGGATGCTGTGATCACCAGTCATCGTGTCAATCTCGAGAGTCAGTGGGATCGTTACACCCACGCCAGTTGCCGTGTCCTCATCATCAAGCCATATGGCGGCATCCTGGCATAGCAGGCGCACAGAACGAGTTCCGGGAGCGCAGTACGTCTTCTTCACCTCGAATCCTGACGCGTCAGGGGTATCGCCGGTTCCGGTGTAGTGCCAG
>DAOOUZ010000229.1:0-1465 GCA_035369785.1 Candidatus Cryosericum sp.
ATGTCTGTTGTTCCCGCAGCACTGCTTGCACGTCTGAGCAGAGGTGCCGACCGAAGGTGACACGCCAGCAGCCCGGGCGACGGAGCAGTGGAGGGGGAGCAGATGAGTCTCTTGTTCGGAAAGGACGCTGACACGATTGGACTGCATATCCGCAATGCGTACAAGGCAGGTGAATTGGAGGAGTCGGCAACCACCGGGGATGCCTCGGTAGTTCAGAACGAGGGCCACCGCAACGTCCGTCGCAAAGTGCGTTTCTACAATCTGGACGTCGTCCTATTGGTCGGATACCGTGTGCAGTCGACGCATGGCACACGGTTCAGGCAAGGGGCAACGCATGCCCTGCGCGACCATCTCATTAAGGGCTATACCGCCAACGAGCAGCGTCTGAAGGAGCTGAATCAGACCATTCGCCTGGTTGCCGACGGGACAAATCGGCGGGAGCTGACGGGAAACGAGGCGACGGCCGTCAGGTGCCCTGGATAATGGGAACCCTCAACAGGCCTGCGATGAGCGCATGCACAACCGCGATGGGCAGGAACACAATAATGCTGAGGATCATGGCGAGTTCATAGGGCAGGCTGGTCTTCTTGACGGGCTTGCCCCGCAGGCGATTGCCAAAGGCGCTCAGCGGAATGCCATAAGCGTTGCCAAACATGATGGCGCGCGTCGCACCGAGAATGCCCAGGGCTCTCGACGTGCCATAGGTGTCGACAATCTGCTGCCAGGCGGCGGCTGATGGATGCCCTCTTGTGTCAGCGTAGTGCTGCGCGAACAAGATGGCCTTCACTTCGTCGTCGGGAATGCCGTCGGTGGCACCCGTGAGAAGCTTCTGAATCTCTTCGCTGGTCATGCCCTGCTCCAGCGCCATCTTCGTGTGTCCATAGGAGCAGACCGCGCAGCCGTTGACCTCTGTCACCGCCAGCATGATCCGCTCAATGAATTGGTGGCTCAGCTCGTTGCGCCTTTGGCTTCTCGCCATGGACGGCATTGACCGCAGGGCCTGATACAGAATGACGTATCCTTCCGAAAGCGAGTAGATCTTTTTGTAAAACTCCTGTGCCATCTCGTTTGGCTCCTTTGGGGTCGGCGGATGTACTCGCGCCTCGTGGCACATCTGTTCCCACGTTCGCCCCGCCTGGTTTGCTCCAGGAGCCACTATCATACCGCTGACGCACCGGCTCACTGTGAAGGACGCATCGCCATCACTGAGTACTCCGTCACCCCCGCCTTCTCGTCACCCCGGCGAAAGCGGGGGCCCACACCCCTTACGTACCACGGACCGGTAGGTGCCAGCTGACCCAAAAAGGGGATGTGGCAGGCGGTGGCCGAGGCAGGGTTGAGGCAGTCGTCTCTTGGGGTATGCTGATAGGGCAGAGGAGAGAATGCAGAGGCGGAGAGGAGGCGGCGATGGCAGTCCATATCGTAACTGACAGCATGGCGTGTCTGCCGCAGACGTATGTCGGGG
>DAOOUZ010000230.1:0-1456 GCA_035369785.1 Candidatus Cryosericum sp.
GTTGTCCCCGCCACTATGAGATCGCCGTGCGGGGAGAATGCTGCACAGCGGAAGGTGCTCTTAGGCTTCCAGAAACAGTGGACCATCTTCCCAGTCTTGACGTCCCAGACACGAACGTGGTCACAGTCGCCCGCCGCGAGTGTGCGGCCATCTGGCGACAGAGCGGGCTTGCTCATGATTGACTCCTCGACCTTTCAGGGGCTCCTCCCGTTTGTTGATCGGGCACAACGTCCTTCCTCAGCCAAACCACCCCCCCTGTCATCCTGGCGGATCGCCTCTGCGTGGACTGGCAGCAGCCGGGACGGATATTGTTTGGCGGAAGAAACGGCAGGATGGGAGCGGAGCAGAGACGGAAGAAGAACTGAGGACGTTCAAGGCAGCGTGCGTGTTCGACGTCACGCAGAGGGGGAGGGATTGGTGAGGTCCAGTAGAGTCCTCCCCGTGGCCCGCGAGCGGTTTGCACCAACCATGGCGTGGCATGCTGGCATTCCTACCCACAAGCAGGGACATACTGTTCGATGACGAGGGGAAGCTGCATCGCATCAGTGCAGACTCACGTGAACGGTTGCCCTGCGGATTCCGTCGCCGGTACGAGGAGATTGCCGGGTTCTGTGTGTCGAGATCCGGGGACTGGGTGGCTACCTGCACCGAAGCAGGTACCATAGCCCTGTGGGACCCCCAGACAGGGCGGGAACTCAGTCGTGTCACGTCCGTGTCCAAGACGCAGGGCACGCATTTCTACGACGGCTCTCTGTCCCAGAACATCGAGGGCATGACCTTCAGCCCTGATGGGAGGCATCTGTTGGTGTGGACGGGGCCATCACCTGCGATACACATCCTTTCGGTGCCTGAGTTGACTGAAGTCTCCGTATGGCTCGGCGATAGTGGCAAGATCACGGATGTGCGATACTCCTGCGACGGCCGGCATATCGTTTCCGTCGGCTGGGATGGCATCAGAGTCTGGCCGGTCGAGAACGTGACAAGAAATGTCCCGGTTCTCGCTGGCCACAGGCACGGTATCAGCAAGACCCTATTCTCGCCAGAGGACGATTGGCTCGTGACTGCTTCGGAAGATGGGACGGTACGGGTGTGGGACACGACCACGGGGGTACAACGGGCATGCCTGAAACACGTCTTGACGGTCTGCGACATCGACTTCTCCGGAGATGGGACGAAGTTGTTCAGCACCGACGGAACAACGGTCTTCTGCTGGAGCACTGACTCGTGGAAGAGACGACGGAAACTGGTTTGGCGCTTCCAGAAGCGTCACGTCCGCGCGATATCAGCGTTCTCGAACGGATCGCGCGTAGCCTTCGTTCTTAGCGACGGAGGGGTGGGGATATGGAACACTGAGAAAGGACACAACGTCGTGCCCCTGGACACAGGGGGTGAAGAGACGATCTCGATTGTTGCGTCGGATGCGTTGGGTGTGATCGTCGCGGGTTGCGAGAAGGGG
>DAOOUZ010000231.1:0-1451 GCA_035369785.1 Candidatus Cryosericum sp.
AGGTGACCGCGAAGGTCGAGTTGCTGACCTCGGCATCGAGCACCACGATGTCCGGGTGCGTGGGCGCAAGGTCGACAAGGGCTTGTCCGTACGCTTCACGCGGTGAGAGGGTTACGCCGGCAGGGGCCGGAGTGGCAGGCGCCGGGCGCCACGACGCCCTTGGGGTGTCCTCGGGCGGTTCAATGGTTCCGTGCAGGGTGAGGTCAACCGGGCCCACCTCCCGCAGGGCCTGCTCCAGCTGGTCCGGCTTGAGTGCCTTGCCGTGCCAGCCGTCGGCGTTCTCCAGGAAGGAGACGCCCTTGCCCTTCACGGTGCGCGCGATGATGACCGTGGGCTTCCCGCAGGCGTGGTCGACCTCGTCATAGGCTGCCTGGACAGCTGCCATGTCGTGGCCGTCCTCGAGGACGATGGTATGCCAGCCGAAGCCGGCAAAACGCGCGGCGTACGCCTCGAGGTCCCACCCCAGCATGGTTTCCCCGCGCTGGCCCAGCCGGTTCACATCCAGGACGCCCACCAGGTTGTCCAGCTGATAGTGGGAGGCGAGCTCCACCGACTCCCAGATGGAACCCTCAGCCACCTCGCTGTCCCCCATGAGGACGTAGGTGATATAGGGCAGCTTGTCGACGTAGCGGCCATTCATGGCGATGCCGACCCCGATGCCCAGGCCCTGGCCCAGCGAGCCGGTGGCGGCTTCGGCGTAGCGGAAGCGCGGGGTGGGATGCCCCTCCAGCGGCGAACCGAAGGCACGGTAGGTGGCAAGCTCCTCTTCGGGAACAACCCCTGCCGCCGCATACAGGGCATAGAACAGGGGCGAGGCGTGCCCCTTGGAAAAGATGATGCGGTCGTTGTTCGGCATTTCGGGGTGCTGCAGGTCAAAGCGGAACGTGCCGCCGAAGAACAAGCCGGTCATGAGATCCGTCGCGGACAGTGAGGACGTCGGATGCCCCGACCCCGCCGCGGTGGACATGCGCAGAATGTCAGCACGGACGCGCCGTGCAAGTGTTTCGAGTGTTGTTGTGTCCATGGTGTCTCCTTCGGCCCGGAAGCCCGGGCCATGCCACCAGTGTTGTCAAAGCGGAGGATGATACAAGCCCCGCACTGTTGCGGTGCAGGGCTTGCGGAACCATGCCGTGCAGGCTACTGCAGGGCCTTGGGCTTGAGAACCTTGAAGAGTTCGAACCAGAGGATGGTCGCGATGCCGACGGCTGCTGCTATCAGGAGGTCGATGGGGTGCTGCGCGTCCATCTTGAACATGTGCGCGGCGGAAGGGACATAGAGCGTGACGGCGAGGACGCCCAGTGCGCCCGCGATGACCCACCACAGGGACCTGTTGGGCGTCCGCAGGGTGCTTGCGATGCTGCGTGTCCAGGAGCGGTTGGTCAGAATGAGTGCAATGTTGGCGAAGATGAGGGTTGTGAACGCCAGCCCGCGCGCGTCCACCTCGCTGAGCC
>DAOOUZ010000232.1:0-1450 GCA_035369785.1 Candidatus Cryosericum sp.
AGCCTCGAGGGTCCCAGCCGGGCAGACCAGCTTGCAGAACCATGGCGTCCCCACCGCGCCGCTTCGCAGCAGGATGGGCATGGCGATCACCAGCACCGCCAGCACAGCGTACTTGAGGAAGCGCAGGCGCGTGGGGCCGATGCGCACCTTCCGGGACGGGACGCGGTACAGGAGTTCCTGAACAAGCCCGAAGGGACACAGCCAGCCGCAGATGAGCCTGCCCATGAAGACGCCGAACAGGGCAATGAGGCCCGCCACATACAGCGAAACGCGGTCAGCAGTGCGCGTGAACACGGCCTGCAGTGAGCCGATGGGGCAGGCGCCCCACGCGCCGGGACAGGAGTAGCAGTTGAGTCCCGGCACACAGACGGCTTTGCTGGACCCCTTCCACACACGTCCCCTCAGGAAGCCGCCCAGCCATGAGTTCTGGCCGACGGAGCATACGGCCTGGACCGCGGTGCGGCGCCTACCCGATGCCGATGCACTCGAGGCAGACATTGATGGCCTTCATGAGCACGGTGTGCGGCTCTCCCCGCAGAACCCCAAGGACCAGGGCCGTGGCGGCGACCAGGGACAGGACGACGCGCAGCGCCGCCCTCGTGCGGCTCACAGCGCTACGGCGTGGCTGGCAGGCTGTCCAGCACGCTCTGAATCAGCTTGACCCACTGGTCTTTGGTCCCGGAACCTTCGATGGGGTCGCCGATGAGTTTGCCGCTGCTGTCCACGAAGAAGGTCGTCGGGACCACGCTCACCCCCGGCAGGACCTTTTCCACCAGCACCCGGTCCGGAATGATGTTGCGATAGGTGGCCTTGGCCGATGCGATCAACTGCCGCGCGGTGGCGGTGGTTTCAGCATTGGCCGACGTGTTCTGATAGGAGGTGTCGGCGACGATGCCCACCAGGGCGAAGTCCGCAGGGGCGAACACCGCTGGCAGCTGCGCCAGGTCAGGCATCTCCTCGATGCACGGGCCGCAGAAGGTTCCCCATACGTTCACCATGGTCACCCGGTGGCTGGCGAAGAAGCTGTTGTCGATGGCCGTGCCGTCCAGGTCCGTGGCGCTGAAGGACGGAAGGGTTGAACCGCTCTTGAGCGTGAAGCTGGTTCCTCCACCAAGGGCCAGGATGGCCGCGATGACGAGCACGGCGCCGAGGAAGATGACCAGAGCGATGGTCCATGCCCTCCCGGTCCCACTTGGTTTCTGCTGTACCTGCGCTGTCTTCATAGTTCACTCCAATGCTGTTTTGGCTATGATAGCGCGTTGTGCTCCTTCTGCAAGCGTCCCGTCAATGGAGCGGGTTGACGCATGTGGCACGCGGGCATTCTCGGGCAGCGTTTGGGTGGCGTGTGGCACTAGGCGGCGGGGCCGCCCTCCAGGGATGCGAGGACGCGGCAGTACGTGTCGTATGTCAGGGCATCGTAGCACACGCAGGTGACCTCCTCGGGGAGGTC
>DAOOUZ010000233.1:0-1443 GCA_035369785.1 Candidatus Cryosericum sp.
GCTCGTCCATCTGTTGAAAGATACGGACGCTCAGGTGCTCAAGACACTGGTGGGCGCATTTGTCATCGACGCCAGCTGGTTCGGGGTACGCACACAGCGTGCTGTCACAGAAGAAGAAGGGTTCAACGTCCCGTGGTTCATGCTGATAGACCCCACCGAGCGCTGCAACTATAAATGCACCGGCTGCTGGGCTGGTTCCTACCAGCAGGCCAAGGAAATGTCGTTCGAGACCTTTGACCGGGTCCTGACCGAAGCAGGGGCCCTTGGCATTCACTTTGTGGTCGTTTCGGGCGGAGAACCGACGTGCTATCCTCGTCTCACCGACATCTTCCAGAAGCACAAGGATACGGCATTCATGTTCTACACGAACGGCTCGCTGTTCTCGGAGAAGTTTGTGGAGGAGTTGCGTGCATGTGGCAATGCCGTGCCGTGCTTCAGTGTGGAGGGCTTCAAGGAGAAGACAGACGCGAGGCGCGGTGAGGGCGCATGGGACCGGGTGATGCAGGCCATGGACCGCTGCCGTGCCGCAGGACTTCTCTACGGCTACTCGGTCTGTGAAACCAGTGCAAACCTGGATGAGGTCACGAGCGATGCCTTCGTGGACCATATGATCGACAAGGGAGCGAAGATCGGCTGGTACTTCCAGTACGTGCCCGTGGGCCGTGAGCCGGATACGAGCCTCATGCTGACCGCCCAGCAGCGCCTGCAGTCCTACGAGCGCATCCATGCCATTCGGGCAGGGAAGGCTCTGTTCCCTGCCGACTTTTGGAATGACGGACCCTATACGGGCGGGTGCATCGCCGGTGCGCGCAGGTACTTCCATGTCACGGCAGACGGCAACATCGAACCGTGCGCGTTCATCCATCTCTCGCAGGGCAACATCAACGACATGTCGCTCAAGGAGGCGCTGCAGCTGCCATTCCTTTCGGAGATCCAGAAGTTCCAGCCGTATTCTGACAACCTGCTGCGTCCCTGCCTGCTCATTGACCATCCCGACTATTTCCGCAAGATTGCTGCCATGCCTGGTGTGAAGGGGACAGACGGCACTGTCGAAAACATGAGCGGAGAAGTCGGGGAGCATCTGGACAGGCTGTCGCAGGAGTGGGAGGAAGTGTCGCGCCCGGTGTTTGAACGGGACTTCCCGGAGGCTGCGAAGAAGGCCAGAGAAATGAAACAGCGCAAGGAGCAGAACATTGCAAGCCATGGTGGAGACATGCGGGCATTCTACCGGGATCCCGCGGTCGAGAAGTGACGGATGGGTGGTGCCGGGAGTCCTGCAACGGCCTGAACGGGAGTTGGGCGCGCGAGGTGGTGAGGTGACATAAGCACAACGACAGGAGTGTCCTCGAAGGGCGGTGCCACGGCCCGCCAAAAGGAGTTCATTGCTTCACTGGAGCGCTTGTGTGGATCTGCGGGTGGTTCCATATCGTATGCCGTCTTCTG
>DAOOUZ010000234.1:0-1429 GCA_035369785.1 Candidatus Cryosericum sp.
GATCAAACGGTACCTTCTGGCCAGTGCGCTTGATGACATACCGCATACACCACCTCCGACGTTGCTGTTCAGGTTCCTGCCCATGTTCCAAACTGCTACCTGGACATTCTAGGACCTGCAGCACGCTGGTCAAGCATTGTGAACCATCCGCTCGCCCTGACGGCGCGGCGTTTTCGGATGTCAACTGCCGGCGGCTAAAATGCAGGACCGGAGGACCCTATCGTGGCGAGTACTCAGCCAGTTTTGGAATCGGAACATTCTTCAACACATCGGCAACAGTCTCATCAGTCGTGACACCTCGCAGCCTGGCCTCAGCCTGAAGAATGAGGCGATGTCCCGCTACGAACGGGAACACAAGCTTGATGTCGTCCGGAACGACGAAGCTGCGGTTCTGGACATAGGCATACGCCTTGCTGAGACGCATGAGATCGATGCTTCCTCGCGGGGAGAGCCCCAGATACACGGTGTCCTGGTGTCGCGTGGCGTCGACCAGTGACACGATATAACTGATCAGCTCTGGGGCGATAAAGATGGTTTCGACCTCTTTCTGCATGGTGAGCAGCTCTTCGCGTGAGATAATGTGCACGTCCGCCGTCACGACTCTGGTCCGCTCGTAGAACCCGGTCACGATCTCTGCCTCCTTGTCCCTGGAAGGATATCCTATGGCAAGTCGCGTCATGAAGCGGTCCAGCTGGGCTTCCGGCAACGGAAAGGTACCCTCGTACTCGATTGGATTCATCGTGGCCATGACAACGAAGGGTCGGTCAATGGCCACGCTGGTTCCGTCGATGGTGACCTGATACTCAGCCATGGCCTCGAGCAGGGCCGACTGCGTCTTGGGAGTGCCACGGTTGATCTCGTCCGCAAGCAAAAGGTTCGTGAAGACAGGACCGCGTTTGAGACGAAACTCCTGGGTCTTCTGGTCGTACACGGAGACGCCCGAGATGTCCGATGGCAACAGGTCCGGCGTGAACTGGATACGCCTGAAGTCCAGGCCAAGAGAACGGGCAATCAGATTGGCGAGGGTCGTCTTTCCCAGGCCGGGGACGTCCTCGAGCATGACGTGCCCCCCTGCGAGCAGCGTAGCGAATGCCACGGTGACCACAGTGTTCTTGCCGACAAAATACTGTTCGACGTACGAAATCGCTTGTTCCAATTGCTTGTTCATCTTCTACCTCTCGCTAACGGTGTGTCGTCGTTCAACCAAGGTGTCCACCGTACCGTCAGTGGTGAGCGATGGGGACTGCTCCCTCGGTCTTGATGCGCGGATGCTGAGTTTCGTACTTGAGGAGTTCCAGCAGCTTCTGATACGCTGCTGTTGCGGTACGCACCTGGCTGGCCCCGATGTCGGCCGTTGAGTACCTCGCAACGTAGAACAGCCCTCCCAGAATGTCAATCTGTTCCGCCAGGTCCGGGTACCAGACGGCGA
>DAOOUZ010000235.1:0-1428 GCA_035369785.1 Candidatus Cryosericum sp.
GAGTCGATCGGACGCGCCTGGCCATTCAGTGATGCCTGCGCCTTCCCAATCCAGAGGTCCAACGTGTTCTTTGCGAGAGTCACTGTGACCTTTCGTGTGGTTGGCTCCCACGACACGCTGCCACCGAATGCCTCTATGACAGCTCGAATCGGAACAAGCGTACGTCCCTCAGTGATCACCGGCTTTGTTCCCTGGGCATCTATTGCTGTGCTAGTTCCGTTGATGGTCATTGTGGGATTTCCAATCCATAACTTGACTACGGTAGCTGTCGAAGCGCTGGCCATCTGTGGGGTACAGATGCTCAGCAACAACAGCCAGACTACTATCAAGCGCGCATGCCGTTCAACTGTCATAGAACCCTCCTAGGTGAAATCAATGGCCAGGTGTCGCGTCTCTGTCTGGCAGAGGTTGAGGCCCAGCTCTGAACATTTTGCAGTCGTGGCTCCAGACATCATCTGCCGCAACTAGAACCTCCCCGCGAACTCTTTAGCTTTCCTGTCCGCGTCGGTCTCCTCGACCTCTTCGCTGCGGGTGGCCCAGGCGGGGAGGGGGAAGGTGACGAGGACGGGGGCGGGAATGTCGGGCTGGTGCACGACCATGGTGCCGGGCTTGATGATGGTGCTGCGCAGGCGGAAGGTCTCGGGCAGGTAGTCGTACTCGGGGCTCTGGCTCTCAGCGAAGTCCAACCGGCCATTGACGCGGATGCTGCAGTTGCCGGTGATGCGCTTTTCCACACGGCTGGCGGACTGCTGGGCGCCAATGAGGATGACGCCGAGAGAACGGCCGCGTTCGGCGATGTCCAGCAGGATGTCGCCGATGGGGCTGTGCCCTTCGCGCGGGGCATACTTGTTGAGCTCGTCAAGGATGACGAACACATAGGGCTTGCGGCCCTGTTTCTCCTTCTGCGCCATCAGCATCTTGAGGGTGCTGCCCACGACGAACTTCTGGGCAACAGGCTTGAGCTTGCTGATGTCGACCACGGTGACGCGGTGATGGTTGAAGTCCAGCACGTAACGCTCGGGGTGGTCGACGTCGCTGCGGATGATGCCCTGCATGGCGTCGGCGGCCACGCGCAGGCGACGCAGGAAGGCCATCTGGGTCGCCTGGTTGTCGAAGGATGTGAACCAGCCACCACTGCCGGCAGGGTTCTTCTTGGTCTTCTTGCCCTCCTCGTCCTCGGCGGGTCCCGTGATGTCTGTTTCCAGCACGGAGATAAGGTCCTGCAGGTCGCCGATGGTCTGGCCGCGGAACACGAGGGCGCTGCTGCGGGGGTCGTTCTCCAGGTTGCGGTCGGAGGCGAGGTATTCCAGGCGGCCCGTCAGGTGCTGGATGAGGCCGTACAGGTTCGTGGTTTCCTGGTCGCCTTCGGCGAAGAGGAAGGGCAGCAGGCGCTGCTCGGCGAACTGCCGCATCGTCCACACATAGGGG
>DAOOUZ010000236.1:0-1426 GCA_035369785.1 Candidatus Cryosericum sp.
CGGCGGGGAGCTCTGTGTCTGCGAGCTTGAACGCTCCCTCGGGATCGCGCAGAATCTGGTATCCCATCACCTCCGCGTGCTGCGCGAGGCGGGGCTTGTCAGTTTCCACAGGGAGGGCCAGTTTGTGTTCTACAGAAGGCAGGAGGAGCGCGTGAAGGACCTCATCTTGTTCCTGGACGATCTCTTGGACATCTAGGAGGAACGAATGCACATCGAAATCCTTGGTTCCGGATGCGCTCGCTGTCACAACCTCGAGGCAAACGTGCGAAAGGCACTGACACTGCTTGGCAAGGAAGCGGAGGTGGTAGCCGTGACGGAGATGGCACAGATCATGGCCTATGGTGTGTTGTCCATGCCGGCGCTGGTCGTGGACGGCAAGGTGCTTGCGAGCGGACGGGTGCTCTCGCCTGAGGAGGTCAAGCGCCTTCTCCTGAACGCGGGCATTTGAGACGCACTTCTGATTGGCCACAACCGACATGCTGACCTTGTTTGCTGACTGGTTCACGTACGTTCTCCTGCGCATGCCGGAGGGAACCGTCCTGAGTGATGCCGTGCATTTCTTTGTCTACGACATTATCAAGATCTATCTCCTGCTGGCAGGTGTCATGTTCGTGGTTGGGTTCCTCCAGACCTGGCTGCCACCCGAACGGATCAAGGGTGCCCTTGCCCGTCACAGCAGACTGATGAGCCATGTGCTGGCCAGCCTTATGGGAGCCATTGCGCCATTCTGTTCCTGTTCCGCGGTTCCCATGTTCATCGGTTTTGTGGAGTCAGGAGTGCCGCTTGGCGTCACCATGACATTCCTGATTGCGAGTCCCATGATTACCCCCTCTGGCGTCGCGCTGCTGTGGGGTCTCTTTGGTGTCAGGGTTGCAACTCTGTACGTCGCCTTCGGCCTGGTCATCTCCATTGTGAGCGGACTCCTCATGGGCCGCCTGCACCTGGAGCGCTGGGTCGAGGACTATGTCTATCAGACCAGGGTGGGCAAGGGGACTGCCAGCACGCCCTCCCTCGCAGACAGACTGCGCGCAAGCTGGAACTACATGCGGGAGATCTTTCGCCGTGTGGCGCCCTGGGTCGCAGGGGGCGTGGCCATCGGGGCATTCATCCACGGCTACGTCCCTGACGATGTCCTGGTCCGTTATGCCGGCAGGGACAACCCCTTGGGTGTCCTCGTGGCAGTGCTCCTTGGAATTCCCCTCTATTCGAATGCGGAAGGTGTCATTCCTATCGTCCAAGCTCTGTGGGCAAAAGGCCTGCCGCTCGGAACGGCGCTGGCGTTCATGATGGCAGTAACAGGACTGTCCCTGCCAGAGTCACTCATTCTGCGCCGCGTCCTCAAGCCAAAGCTCCTCGCCACGTTCATCGCCATCGTGGGCGCGGGCATCATCCTCGTCGGCTATCTCTTCAACGCGCTCATGTAGGG
>DAOOUZ010000237.1:0-1426 GCA_035369785.1 Candidatus Cryosericum sp.
CGTAGCGCAGGATGAGCGGTTGAGCCATCAGCGACGGCGTTGCGACAGGTATGTCGACCGCTGCCTGCAATGTGAGGCCGGGAGGGGCCGTGCTTCCGAGCGCCTGCGCGCGCTCGAGCGGGGGCGTCCACCGCTCCAGCAGGACATCGACGTACTCTGCGCGGCTCTCCATGCCCACTGCCGTGGGAATGCCCGTTTCTATCCGCACGCGCTGGTTGAAGCCCTCGCTGTACGCCACTGGAAGGCCGCTGCGTCGCAGCCACCGCACCAACGCAGTCTGAACCTCGTGATGGGAGAGCAGGCATGCCTCCTCGTCCTTGCTGTACTGCATGCGCATCTTGATCATGCACTGATTCTAGCAGGAAAGCGGACATCCGCAATGAAGAAACGCCGCTCGCCAAGCGGTTGCGTTCAACCGAAAGCTGGCTAGTATGAGATAATCCGAATGCCGGGACATCTGGCGCGATGGCCCTGAAAGGACACTACACGCATGCAGGGACTCTTGAGCTATATTCGAAGCGAATTGCCCATCTGGATTGTGCAGGTGCCGGTGATTCTTGTTGTCATAACCATTCATGAGTACGGCCATGCTTGGGTTGCATGGAAACTCGGCGACAATACGCCGGTGGCGACCGGTCGCCTCAGCCTGAACCCCTTCCGTCACCTGGACCCCCTGGGCACGCTCGCGCTGCTCATCTTCCACGTCGGCTGGGCGCGTCCCGTGATGATCGACTTCTCCGTGTTCAAGCACCCGCGCAGGGACACTGCGCTGGTTTCGCTCGCAGGACCCGCCGCCAACTTCGCGAGCGGCATGGTAGCCTATGTGCTGCTTCTGCTGCTGAGGGGCTCTGCTACAGCCGTGACGCAGCTCACGTATGTCTACACCGTGCTGCGCACGCTGGTCGAGTTCTCAGTGGCGCTGGGGGTATTCAACCTCCTGCCCATCCCACCGCTCGACGGGTCCAAGGCGTTCCTTGCGGTCTTCTTCAAGCGGCCCGAGCGTTTCCTCTACGACCGTGCCGTGGACATTTACGGCACCATCGTCCTGTTGGCGCTGTTGTGGTTCAACATCATCGGCGGTATTCTGAACACCGTGCTCGGATTCATCCTGAACACGGTGCTGAGGTTGTGAGGTGGACATGAAAAAGCGTATCCTGAGCGGCATGCGCCCGACGGGCAAGCTGCACCTTGGGCACTTCATGGGCGTCCTCGCCAACTATGTGAGGCTGCAGGACGAGTACGACTGCTACTTCATGGTGGCGGACATGCACGCGCTGACCACGAAGTGGAACGAAAGCGGACCTATCCGCGAGTATCGGCGCGAGATGGTGCTGGACTGGCTGGGGGCAGGAATCGACCCCGAGCGGGCGACGCTGTTCTGCCAGTCCGACGTTCCCGAGCACGCCTACCTGTTCACGCTGCTGGC
>DAOOUZ010000238.1:0-1424 GCA_035369785.1 Candidatus Cryosericum sp.
GTCCCCAAGTATGTGGACGGGCTTTCCTATGTCATTCCGGACACGGCGGCCCTCAAGGCGAAGGTGGGGCCACTCTTCGGCATTCCGGCAGGCAGCTGAGGGGCGGTTCTACCACTGGTTGACCACCTTCTCGGCGAAGCCGGGAAAGTGGTCCAGGGCAACAGGCGTGCCATCGTCCAGGACCGCAGTCCCTGTAAAGGCGCCAAACACCTGATGCTGCACGGTCTTGAGAATGCCGATGTCTGTCCGGGAATGGCGGTCCAGCGTGGGCTCGAAGTCCATGTCGAACCGGTGGTCATTGGTGACAACCTTCCATGGTTTGAGAAAAGAGTCCGGCGGAATCTGGAACTCCACGCGGTCGAGCTTGTGAATGTGGCCGTCCCAGAACAGCACGTTCTCGCTGGCGGCGCTGGTGTCGCCGAAGCCATATCCGATGTTGAAGCCGAAGGAGTGCCCGTCCACGTACCCCGAGCCGGAGCCCCAGTACCACATGTTGCGGTAGGGCCAGACGCCACGCCCCCAGTCCAGAACGCCGGAGGCGGTTTCGGGACGGAATGCATAGTCCTTGCCGCCCACCGTGATGACGCCCGTGGCCGGCATGCAGTTGACCTTCTGGTTGTAGTAGAACGCCTTGGGAGCGTTTGCGAAGGGAGTGAGGATGACCATGCGCTCCTGCCCGGGGTCCTGGTCGAGGCGCAGGCTTCCACGGATGCCCCGGCCGTGGTCGAAGCCGGGGAAGTCGATGCTCACGACACGCGAGGCGGGGTTGCGCGTGAAGCGGACGTCGATGCGCTTGTCGCGGTACGCGACATCGCCCGCGTCGATGGACTCCGGCAGGTTGAGTGAACCTCGCGAAAGCGGTTTCATGATGGTTTCGGTGACCTCGGTGCCGGCCGCGAGGTTGAGCCAAGTGACGGAGATGTCGGCCAGATAGCCGACGTCCGAAATTGTCAGGGCAATGCCGTAGCCAGGGGCGAGCACGCAGTAGTAGTCCCATTCCTTGATACGGAACCACGGTGCAGCGATGCGCTCACGGTTGTACCGCGCGACCGGATGGCGCGCCCAGCCCCTGGCATTGAGTTCTCCCGCGTGGTTCAGCAGGTCACAAGGTTCCGTCAGCTCCTGTTGCATCCCATGCCCCCTTCGTATCCCCAGGCGACTGCTTCACTGGCAGCCCGTACGCGTCAGCCCGAACGGCTCCTTTCGCTCGATCCACTCCTTGCACGCCCACTCCTTGGACTTCCATGGCACGTGCTGTGGGGTGACCATGGGCAGCATCTCCTGGAAGAATGCCAGGCGCTCGGCGCTGGTCATGGGGGTGAAGTTCTCTGCGAGGTCGATGTCCTGGTTCAGCTGGTCGATGGTGGAGCAGCCGACGATGACGCTTGTGACCGGCAGAGCAAGGCTGTAGCGCAGCGCCTTCT
>DAOOUZ010000239.1:0-1406 GCA_035369785.1 Candidatus Cryosericum sp.
ACTTGTCCTTCATCTGGTTGTCCAGGCCGACGACCTTCTGGTATGCGGCGATGTACACGTCCCAGACCGCCACGGAGTGGTCTTTGAGCGACTGGACCAGGGAACGCAGAACCCGCACGCCGTCAGCATAGCGCTGGCGTTCGTACGCATGGTCCGCCTCGCGCGCGGCAAGGCGAAGTGCCCCGGCATAGTCCCGCCGGTCGACAAGCTCCTCCAGCTGACTGTGCAAGCGCGCATCATCAGAACTCAGCCCTGTCAATCAATCCCCCATTCCCGGTTCGTTCCCTTCAACCGCTGCTATCTTACCCGTCCTCTCCAGATATGCAACCAACGGAGCAAGCTCCCCCGCGGCCGAGTCATCGTACAGGACCGTAATCGTACTCCGGCGAGGGCCGCGCCTGCCCAGCGAAACCACCGCCAGACCTTCACATTCCGTCAGCACGGCCTGCACAAACCAGACCTCGCCGTTCAGGACGCTGAACTGCGATTGTAACTCCATCAGTCTACCGTGTTCAGATAGTGTTGCAACTTGCTCACGATGACGTCGATGGCCACCCGGTTGAACCCGCCCTCCGGGATGATGAGGTCCGCGTACCTCTTGGTCGGCTCGATGAACTGCAGGTGCATGGGGCGTACGACGTCCATGTACTGCGCCACCACCGACTCGACGCTGCGGCCGCGCTCCTTCGTGTCGCGCAGAAGACGGCGAATGAAGCGCACATCGGGGTCGGTGTCGACGTACAGCTTGATGTCCAGCAGGTCCCGGAGGGCGGCATTCTCCAGCACCAGGATACCCTCGAGGATGATGACCGGCAGCGGCTCCACGTGCTCTGTCCAGGCCTCGCGTTCATAGCGGGCATAGTTGTAGACGGGAACGTCCACGGCACGGCCGTCCAGCAGCTGCTGAAGGTGCTCGATGAGCAGGTCGTCGTCGTATGCGCTGGGATGGTCGTAGTTGATGGCGCGCTTCTGCTCGATGGTCAACCCGTCGAAGTTGCGGTAGTAGGAGTCCTGCTTGAGGAACACCATCGGCTGTCCGGTCTCGTGCATGATTTCCTCGGCGACCGTGGTCTTGCCCGAGCCGGAACCCCCCGCGATGCCCACCAGAATGGGTCGTCTCATGTCAGCTGCCTCCAGAAAGGTACAGGCGCATATTGCGCGCGTGCTCGGCGTACGTGCGCGCAAAGACGCAGTGGCCGTCGGGCTTGGCCAGAAAGTACAGGTACGATGTCTGCGTCGCGTGCGCGGCGGCCTCGAGGGATGCCAGCCCGGGGTTGCAGATGGGCGTCGGTGGCAGGCCACCGTGCACGTAGGTGTTGTAGGGCGAGTCGAACTTCAGCTCCTCACCGGTGTAGAACCCGTCATGGCTGGGCAGGACGTAGCCCAGGGTGGCGTCCATCTGCAGC
>DAOOUZ010000240.1:0-1405 GCA_035369785.1 Candidatus Cryosericum sp.
CTCCCGCGACAGCATAGCTGAGATGCGTCGAAGCACCAGCGCTGGGTGTCTCTGCGAATCCAGGATACTCACTCATGATACGCGTTTGCTGGCTCGGCAACGGGACCAGCTATCCTGCGTGCTACGCGGGTCAGCCCGATGCCGCTGGCCTTGAACAAATTCGTTTCCGGAGTAGTGTCTTTACTGGACAGTCTGAAATGTCGGGTGACAAGGGGGCTTACATGCTTACGGAACAGGAAAACGCGATACAGAACTTTGATTTCCATGGTCTTACCTGGGGATCTTCGGTTAAGCAGATGAACGATCTATTCGCTCAAGAGGCAACTTCTATGGATGGAGCAGACGTGGCAAATGGCGAACGCAAGTATGCTGTACATGTCCAAGGGGTCGATCTTGCTGCCCTGAGCTTCTTGGACGGCAAGTTGTATGACATAATACTCGTCTACAACCCAGCCACAGTCAACCAGCTTGGCACATGGGATGTCATACTCAGCAGACTCGTGGAGCGATTCGGACTCGCCGATGCCGACTCCAAGGGCAACGAAACGGGCGATGAGGACCATTTCGCATCGTACTACTGGCGGTGGGATGACGTCAAGAAGTGGATTTCGTTTGACGTGTACAAGAAGTTTGTGAAAGTCAATTTCTCGGACTTGACCGGTGTCTGGGAGATGGAGGAGCGAAAGAAGAGAACCGCGAATCTCGGGTTCTAGACGTGGAAGCGGCTCAAACGGCATGGAAGCTGGCGTCGACGGTCAAAGCATCGTGTGGCAGGTACTCCGCAACCTGGTAGTGACTGCAGCAACTCCGGAGGTTCTGCGCAGCCCTTCTACGACGACTACACACCACACTATGCTCTGCGTGAGGTCCGTCAGGGCCAGGGGACGTTCCGCGTTGAAGTGACCGAGGCCTATCATCGTCAGTCTGCTGTCAGCAGAGAACACTCGCTGTCTCTCCTCGAAGCCGCTCATATCGTCGGGTGGTCCGACACACACATCAACGATGTCACCAATGGCATCCTCTTGCGTGCGGACATCCACAAGCTGTCTGATGCCGGCTATGTCACGTCGACCCTGATGACTATCGGTTTGTGGTCAGCAAGCGCCTCGAAGAGGACTACGACAACGGCAAGGAATACTATCAGCTCCATGGTACGCGGATCTTGCTGCTAGAAGACTCGTACCTCTAGCTGAGCACAGAGGAGCTCCGCCAGCACGCTGGCAGCACGCTTGACGAGTGATGAAATTCCGTCAGGGCAGGCCGTCCTGATCATCGGTAGCGTCCGGGTCGTACCCGGGTGTTTCGGTGCGCTGAGCCTGGCGCAGAAGGATGTCGGCGATGTCACTGATGCGCTGTGCTTCTGCCGCCGTCAGCCCCCGCTCACGCCATTCCGGCTCAAAGCGCA
>DAOOUZ010000241.1:0-1396 GCA_035369785.1 Candidatus Cryosericum sp.
CCATGCGTCCGCTGCGCTGGTCGTACACGCTGGCGGCGATGCTGGTGGGGCGCTCACAGGCGAAGGCGACAGGCTGCCGGTTCAGCACGATCAGGTTGTCTTTCGTCAGGGTGAAGCGGTCAAGGCTCGCAATGCCGTCTTCATCGAAGGGCTTGATGAGCAGAACCAGCGTCACGGCGTGAAACTGGTCGCTCGTATTGTGCAGGCGGAAGGTCACGTCGATGAAGGGCAAGTCCATGAGCGTGTGCGGGAAGGCAATCCTGGTCACCGTGACGTCCGGCGCCGTCATGCTTACGCGGTGCACGCCTCCCTCGAACGCCGCCACCGTGGTCCTGGGGTCATAGCCTGCCGACGAACAGACCTCGCGTCCCTCGACCAGCACGGCGTAGTCGATCGTGACCGGAACCATGGTGGGTGCCAGCATGCCGGAATCGTCGGCGCGCAGGCCGTCACTGTGGTGCGGGACGCCCAGCTGTGTCAGCCGTTCGCCGGTCAGGTCCCTCCACGAGGGAACCCCTTCCGGCGGACCAGCCAGCTGAAGCTGCAGGTACCGCGGCAGCTCCTCGGGTGTGAAGAGTTCCGATGCGGTCCGCGTCAGGCTTTCTCGAAGGGCTGCCTGGGACGCCGTCCGGAGTTCATCGGGGTCCGCGATGAAGCGCAGCCGTTCCCCGCCGTCACTCTCCTCCGGTTCGCGCAGAGGGCCCTTCCTAGCCTTCATGCGCGAGCATCGCCTTCACGAACGCCACGAACAGCGGACCCGGCTGAAGCGGCTTCGACGACAGCTCAGGGTGAAACTGGACGCCCACGTAGAACGGGTGGTCTGCAAGCTCGAGTGCCTCGACCAGGTTTTCCTCGGGATAGACCGCGGCGACACGCATGCCGTGCTCTTCGAACGCCGCCCGGTAGGCATTGTTGAACTCGAAGCGGTGGCGATGCCGTTCAGAGATGCGCGCCTTGCCATACGCCTCGGCAAGCCTGGTCCCCGGGGTCACGTCGTTCTCATAGGCCCCCAGGCGCATCGTTCCTCCCAGCCGCTGGACGCCCTTCTGCGAGGGCATGAGGTGAATGACCAGGTCCGGCGCGTCGGGCGCGAACTCCTGCGAGTCGGCGCCGGGCAGGCCCAGCACATTCCGCGCGAACTCGATGCTGGCTATCTGCATGCCAAGACAGATGCCAAAGAACGGCACCCTGTGCGTCCGCGCGTAGCCCGCCGCCATGATCATGCCGTCGATGCCGCGCTTGCCGAACCCTCCGGGAACAAGCACCCCGTCATACTTGCCTGCATCCAGCAGGCGCACGCCCTGCTTCTCCACCTCGTCGCTGTCCACCAGGTCGATGCGAAGGTCGCAGCCGGTCGCCCATGCTGCGTGGTGAAGGGCCTCGCGCAGGGAGAGGT
>DAOOUZ010000242.1:0-1390 GCA_035369785.1 Candidatus Cryosericum sp.
AATCCCAAGGTGGCTGTCCTCGCGGCGGTCGAGACGGTCAACGACAAGATGCCCTGTACTGTGGATGCCGCCATTATGGCGCGCATGTCGGAGCGCGGGCAGATCAAGGGCTGTGTTGTGGATGGGCCGCTGGCCCTCGACAATGCCATTTCAGAGCGCGCTGCGGCCATCAAGGGCCTGGGCGGTCCCGTTGCGGGGAACGCGGACATCCTGCTGGTGCCCGACATCGAGGCCGGCAACATGCTGGGGAAGTCCATGACCTACTTTGCAGGCTTTACCTCGGCGCATGTCACCGTCGGCGCCCTCAAGCCGGTGCTGGTTCCCTCGCGCGCCGATGATGGACGTACCAAGCTGATGTCCATCGCGCTGGGTATAGTCGCCTACTACTAGGGGGTTGCCATGGAAGCCATGAGACATCTTGCAGAAATTGCCGCTGCCGTGAAGGGCAGGCCACGGAAGCGTATGGCGGTGGCGTATGGCGAGGACGCCCATACACTGCAGGCGGTTCAGCGCGCGGTGCAGGAAGGCATTGTGGAGGCTGTCATCACAGGGGACAGCGCCCGCATTGCCGAAGTGGCCGCTGCAAGCGGCGTGGACACGCGTCTGTTCGAGGTCGTCCACACCGGGGGAGAGTCCGCCTCCGTCATGGCAGCTGTCACGCTGGTGCGCGAAGGAAAAGCTCACATGCTGATGAAAGGGCTGGCGCACACGGACGCCTACATGCGCGGAATCCTGGACAAGGAGCGAGGGCTCCTGCCGGAGGGGGGCCTGCTCTCACACGTGGCTGTTCTCGAGGCGCCCAGATACCCTCGTCTCATCGTTGTCTCCGACGTCGCCGTCGTTCCGACGCCAAGCCTGCAGGACAAGGTCCGCATCACGAACATGGCTGTCAGGGTGGCGCGCAGTCTTGCCATCGAGACGCCAAAGGTGGCATTCATTTCAGCCAGTGAGAACGTTCTCAAGTTCGCCAGCAATCAGGAAGCGGCTATCCTTGCGGGGATGGCTGTGCGGAAGCAGCTTGGCAACATTGTCGGCGAGGGCCCGGTATCGCTGGACTGCGCACTGTTTCCGGAGTCGTGCCGCATCAAGGGATTTGCGGGACGCGTGCAGGGCGACGCGGATGTCCTCATCATGCCGGACATCGATGCAGGAAACGTATTCTACAAGACCATGTCGTGGTTTGCCGGGGCTGAGGTGGCCGCTATCGTCACGGGAACGACCGCACCTTGCATCCTGACCAGCAGGGGAGATTCTGAAGATTCCAAGTTCTATTCCATCGCACTCGGCGCATTGAACGCCTGAAAACAAGCATATAATAATGGTTTGGAGCCAAGTGCTCCGCCAGGCTTGTTTGAGGGGAGTGTCCCAGTGCGTAGAAATGATCTTCGCA
>DAOOUZ010000243.1:0-1370 GCA_035369785.1 Candidatus Cryosericum sp.
CGGAGTTTACCATCTGCACCGGGCGGGAACAGTATTCCGTTGCCCAGTATGTTGAACAACTTGCGCTCATCCACGTTCCCGTGATCACAGAGACAGGTGCCGTCATTCAGGATCCAGTCGACTGGCGCGTTCTTGTGGAGCGGGATCTGGCAGGATCTGTGGTGCGGCAGGTGCTGGACCACCTTGCAACGGGGAAGCACGATTTCAACTTTTTCCTGTCGCGGGGCAAGGAGTTTCTTGTCTACAAGAATGAAGCGGCTCCCTTCTTTCTGAAGGATACGCTGTACTCCGAGCTGAATTCGCAGTTTCAGGACATTGGCGCATGGCACAGTCATGATGTCGACGGCTTCCGGAAGATAGCCATCCGCTGCCGCAGGGACGAGACCGACGCGCTTGAACGCGAGCTCGAAGCCCTCCTTCGCGGGACCGCAACCATCATGAAGTCCGACGTCAACTGTCTCGACATCATGGGCCAGGGAGTCAGCAAAGGCAGCGCTGTGGTGCTGCTGGCGGACATGCTTGGCGTGGACATGGAGAATGTCATGGCTGTCGGCGACAACGAGACAGACGCCAGCATGTTCGGGGTCGCGGGCGTGTCGGTTGCTATGGCAAACGGCGACCCGGAAACAGCGCGGATGGCGCGCTATGTTGCACCCTCGAACGATGACGACGGTGTGGTTGCCGCCGTCCAGCGCTTTGCAAGTGGAGAGTATCATGCTTGAGTGCATGGCGTCCGGCGTGTACCGGCGTCTGGCAGTCTTCGATCTTGACCATACGCTGCTGGATGACCATGCGGAGATCAGTGACGACGTAGCGGAGCGCCTCAAGGCAGCCCGCTCTCCCGACCTCGCCTGTACCATCGCTTCAGGGCGCGACATGCAGCGCATTGTTCCGTTTCTCAACCGGCTGGAATGGCTGTCGGTTCCGGTCATTGCAGAACAGGGAGCTGTTGTTGCAGACCCTGCCGACGGACGGCTGTTGCTGGAAAGGATGGTTTCACGAGAGATTGTCCTTGGTTCACTCGACGTCGTACGTTCCTGTGACCTTCCCGTGAGGCTGATTCTGTATGGACGGGGTGAGCCGCAGGAATTCCATCGCCCTGGCGCCCCAGGGCGGGGCGACAGGATGCGCGTGTTCACAGACGAGCATGATGTGGACACGAGCGACGTGCGCAAGATCACGCTGATCTGTGCGCCTGAGGACGCGTGGAATCTTCAACAGGCTTTGAATCGGACGCTTGGATCTGCCGCGACGGTCGTGCGAGCTGACGTCAACTTCCTCAACGTCATGAACGCGGGCGTCAGCAAGGGGACCGCACTTGCGTGGCTGATATCGTACCTTGGCATTGCGCGCGGGAACGTCATGGCAGT
>DAOOUZ010000244.1:0-1362 GCA_035369785.1 Candidatus Cryosericum sp.
GGGTTCCCATTCGCCGCAGAGGGGTGTTCGTCGTCTCGCGTGAAGCGTTCCGCCACCGTCAGGGGCAGGCGCAGAGACCACCCGGCGCCATCAGAGCGGGCCAGCTGAACGAATGCTGTTTCCACTGTCACCGTCTGTCCGGGCTTGATGCCGGCGATCCACAGCGTAAAGACGTCCGGCGCCTCGCGAGTGACGAGCGCCGCCTGTTTGCGGTCGCGCTTGGCCTGGCGGTAGTCCTCTTCCGCCTGGGCGCGTGGCTCCAGTACCGCCTGGATCTCGACGTCCCCAAACCGGACGCTGACGCCCGTGACCGCAGCGTCACCCGGCAGCGGAAAACGATACGCGGCTTCAATGACGCGACTGCACTGCTGCCTGGTGTACCTGAACACGTGGACGACCTGCATGCCGGCCACCGGGCCGGTGACCTCACCGCTGACCTCGACATGGCAGAGCGGCACGAAGGGCATCCATGCACGTTCGTCGCTGAGCACCTCCAGCATGGCCACGCCACCGTCGGGCGCGTTTGAAACGTAGGTACGATTGAACATCTGCTATCCCTCCCTGATGGTCTTGTTGTATTCGAGCTCCAGTTCGACCAGGCGTGCCAGCTTCTCGATCATCTGCGGAGATGCCTTGCCTTCCAGCGACCATGCGAGAGCGGTCCGAAGGTCGCGCAGAGCTGACAGCTGCATGCGCAGCTGCTCCACATCGTCGCCCGCGGTGTCCCGGGCCTTCCACTGCAAGGCTCCCTGATCACAGACGACCGGCTCATCCAGTGCCCCTGCGCGGGCAAACACCTCTGCCTGCGGCATGTCGAAGACCTCGGCAATGTGCCGCAGCAGCGGCAGGGTCAGACGCCGCTCTCCCCGCAGCAGGCGCGACATGAGGCTGGTCGAGATGCCCAGCTTCCGGGCAAGGTCGGCCTGGGACAGCTGTGTTGTCATCATCAGCCACATGAGAAACGCTATCTGGTCGTCCACCCCGCACCTCCACCTGTTGCCATGTTGACAATTCTATGGTAGGTGGTATTGCCCAATTGTCAATAGCCCGGCCGCGAGTCCCTTTGCTTGGAGCCACGGAGCCACGGCGGAGGGTGCCCGGGCGTCGTGGTGGTCATTCACCTTCCTGCCCGGCGATTGCGTTATGCTATGTCAAGAACTAGGATTGACGGAGCCGCATGGCCCCAAGGGAGGCAGAGAACATGCAGGAACCAGTGGTTCTGGTCAGCTTCAAGGCTGACGAAAGCATGAAGGAGAGCATCGAGCATGGGCTTGGGGATCGGGCCCGGCTGGAGTGGCTGGACACGGCGCAGGACCGCGCCGCGGCCATCCGGCAGGCGGATGTCATGCTGTCATGGAACAC
>DAOOUZ010000245.1:0-1341 GCA_035369785.1 Candidatus Cryosericum sp.
GACCATCCAGCAGCCTCAGGCGAATCGCTTCACGGGCCAGTGTGAGAAGTTCCCGCTGTTCTCTCTCATTCATCGCCATGGTGTCCTCCACGAAATGCTATCGACGTGTACCCCACGACCGCGGACTTGTCACCCGCGGTGTCCCCCGAGTTCCTGTAGTCAACAAGTTCCGGCTTCCATCCGGAGCGCCGCGCCACCGCGAGCAGCGTGCGAATGGGCAGGAAGCCGCAGGCATCGTCCCCTTCCAGCAGGTCACCGTGCCCGTCCAGAATATGCTGGATCGTCATGCGGTCGTGCGCTACGGCTTCGTCATACGGTTCATAATGACTCAAGTCGCTCGAAGCAACAACAAGCAAGTTCTGCAGGCCCAGGCCGAGAATGGCCTCTGCCAGTTCGTCCGTGTCGACGTCGCCCAGGACCAGCGGAAGAATGGTGAACGAGGGGAAGCACACCTGGAGGAACGGAAGCTGAACCTCGACAGCGTGCTCGAGCGCGTGAGCCTGACTTGAGACGAAGACAGCCGGACTGGCCGCAAGGGTCGAGGCGGCTGGCGAGATGCGCACATCGCCCAGAGGCGTGCGAAACGTGTCTGCCTCCGGGAGCGTTGCTCCGCGAAACCAGACATGGTGGCTCGGAGCAAGGATGACAACCGTGGGATTCTCCGCGAAATCCGACGCGGCAAGCCAGGCATATCCGGCCCCTGCAACCGGCCCGGAGTACGGATACCCGGCATGGGGAACGACCAGCCCTTGCACCGCGCCACCGGGTGGTCGACTGGCCGCACTGGATTCAAGGTACCGACGCACCGTCTCGCGCAGTTCGCGAGGATCGGCTGGGTAGAATTGTCCTGCCACCGCTGGATGCCGAATCATGAGTCCACCCCCTTGACACGCGTACCACAACGAGGACACGTTAACCCGTTCCCCGCATGCACACTGTATCCGTGCCGCTCGACGACTGTCGTTCCGCAGGCGGGACACAGCGTATTGCTTGATGACTCTTTCCCGGCGACATTGCCCGGATAGACATACAGCAGTCCCTCCTCATGACCAAGCTCGACCGCTCGCTCAATGGCAGCGGCTGGCGTCACGGGGCGACCGGTCATACGGTAGGTTGGAAAGAACCGTGACACATGCCACGGTATCGCTGGATCAATCGAAGCGATGAAGCCTGCCACCTGGCGCAACTCGTGCTCGCTGTCATTGAGCTCAGGAATGATGAGGGTGGTAATCTCTTCCCACGCACCGGCGGCATGGATGGCGGCGATGGCATCCAGGACCGGCTGTAGACGACCTCCGCACACGTTCCGGTAGAAGTCGTCAGAGAACGACTTGAGGTCGA
>DAOOUZ010000246.1:0-1312 GCA_035369785.1 Candidatus Cryosericum sp.
TCCCACACATGCGAACCCCCCGCCCTCTGCATGAACAGAGGGTAGGGGGGAAAATACTTCACGTTTGCGACGACGCCGGCTGGAAGAGTCCGCAAGGCTCGTTCGCTCAGGGCGCGGGATGCAGGGGTCTTCGCCGCGTAGAGCGCCTTGAACTCAGCAGAAGACTTCATGGCTGGTCGGCCCTAGTTCTTCAGCTGCTGTTCGACGGCCGTCAGCGACTCCTCCCAGACGTCGAGCATGACATCGCACTGGTCTCTGGTAACTGTAAGCGAGGGAGACAGGCGCACACAGTTCTCGCCGCACGGCAGCAGCAGCAGGCCGCGCTTGAACGCCTCGAGAACCAGCTGGTTGCTCTCTTCCTTGGCCTTCGTCTTGCGGCTGTCGCGAACGAACTCGACGCCAATCATGAGTCCCTTGCCACGTACGTCACCCATCAGCGGGTGCTTCTTCTGCATGGTGCGCAGGTGCTTCATAATGTACTCGCCCTGGACAGCGGCATTCTTCATGAGCCCATTCTGGATGAGCTCGATGGTCTTGAGCGCCGCTGCGCAGCTCAGGGGATTGCCACCAAACGTCGAGCCATGAGCCCCCTGCTTCCAGTCCATGACGCTCTTCTTCGCGACCATGATGCCCAGCGGCAGGCCCGAGGCCACGCCCTTGGCAATGGCCATGATATCTGGTTCAGTGTCCCAGTGCTCGATGGCAAACATCTTGCCCGTGCGGCCCATGCCGCTCTGAACCTCATCAATCATGAGGAGGATGCCGCGCTGTTCAGTCAGTTCGCGCAGTTTCTGAAAGTAGCCAGCCGGCGGCACAACATAGCCACCCTCGCCCTGGATAGGCTCCGCCACCATGACAGCGGTGTCTGAGGGAGGCGCTATCCGTTCCATGACCTCCTCGATGGTGCCGATGCAACGGAAGCCGCATGTTTCGGGTTCGAGGCCATACGGGCACCTGTAACAATAGGCATAAGGAACATGCACAACGCCCTGCAGCATGGGCGAGAATCCTTCGCGGTGCTTGGCCTTCGAGCCCGACAGCGTCACAGCACCGTACGTCCTGCCATGAAAGCCGCCGAAAAAGGCCAGGGCAAGCGAACGCTTCGTGTGGTACCGCGCAAGCTTGAGGCCCGCCTCGACAGCCTCGGCACCAGAGTTGCCATACCAGACCATCTTTTCGGTGGGGCCGGGAGTGATCTCCTTTATCTTCTCGGCAAGCTCAATCTGAATCGGGTAAAAAAAGTCCGTGCCAGACATATGAACAAGCTTGTCTGCCTGGTCCTTGATGGCCTGCACTACTTCGGGGTGACGGT
>DAOOUZ010000247.1:0-1306 GCA_035369785.1 Candidatus Cryosericum sp.
CTCTTTCATCTCTCGGTTTGTCGTAGATCATGTCGCTGTCTCTCTCAAGACAATCGACTCAGTATTCCCCGCCTACTCTCTTGCCCAGAATTCGTGCGGCGCAGACATTGACGCGTGTGCACCGGTCCGCAAGACGCCGAATCTGGGCGCCCGGGTTCTACGTGTACTCTCGCGCGACTATGGGTACTTGCCACGCTCAGAGGAGATCCTGGCATACGTTTACTCTGTTCTCAACAGTTCGGAGTACCGAGTGTGGTACCATGAGTTCCTAATGGCTGACTTTCCCCGTATCCCGTTCCCTCACGACGCAGGAACGTTCACCGCTCTTTCCGACCTTGGCCAGCAGCTCATCGACCTACACCTCATGCGTTCGCCCGAGCTCGACAATCCCATCAGTCGTTTCTGTGGCCATGGTGACAGCGCTGTTGGCCGGATCGCCTATGATGCTGACGATCAGCGCGTCTATATCAATGAAACGCAATACTTCGAGAACGTGGCGCCCGATGCCTGGTCCTACCAGGTCGGCGGCTACCAGGTTCTCGACAAGTGGCTCAAGAGCCGCAAGCATCGTTACCTCACAGCCGATGAAACCCAGCACTATGCCCGCGTTGTCACAGCAATCTTCGGCACGAAAGAAGTACAGGGGCAGATTGACCAGCTGTTCCGGACACTGGACATAGGAGAGGCGCATGTCAAGCGATAACATTATCCAGAAACTGCATCAGATGGAAGAGATCCGTGGACAATGGTGGCTCCCGGATGCTCCGGATGCCACTCTTTCTGGAGCTCTTTCGCTGGACACGAACGGTCAGATGAAACTGACAATCGATCGTCAGGTCGACCCGGTCGAGGGCATGCAGGCGGTATTCTCATGCGCGCGTAGATCGATACCGGTCATTCTGGGAGTGCTTGGAGAAGGCAGTCTCTGTACACTGCAAGGTCTGAGCCTGATGCACAGGGCCTCCTTTGGTGTTGTTGGGGGCCAGCTCACGGAGGTCTTCTTTGTCAACGCAGCTATCTTTGGGGCGCAAGTGGACTCATTCACGGAATTCAAGGTCAGAGACATTACTGTCTCACTGCCAGTCTTGATGGATTGGAGCAACACCTCTTGGTGTTCAGACCTGAATCTGCATCCGAAAGGAGTGACACTCCGGCCATTTGACTCAAGGAAGTTGCCGCTCGGGACAGCCGGCAACATCGCAGGAGAGATACGAGTGTGGGGAAGTTTCTCCTTCGACGTGGTCCCTTCGAGAAACCTGTCCATGCAACAAGAGTCATTGCTTACGATCTCTTTCTCGGAGCAGGT
>DAOOUZ010000248.1:0-1292 GCA_035369785.1 Candidatus Cryosericum sp.
GGACGCCTGCTTCACGACTACGCAGCTGTTTTCATTGGCACAGGGCTCCCCGCCGAGAGCGACCTGCCCATCGGAGGAGTGGGGCTGGAGGGTGTGTTCCATGCCCGTGAATTGCTTCGAACGGTCAAGAGCGGGGCAGCCAGCGGCACAGGGCGTCGTGTCGGGGTCATCGGCGGCGGCAATGTGGCAATCGAGGTCGCATCAGTCCTTCGGGCTGAGGACCCAACTCGGGACGTCACCGTCGTGTATCGTCGAGGCATCAAAGAACTGAAGGCATTCACCGAGGAGATTGATGAAGCCACTAGACTCGGGGTTACCTACCAGTTCCTGGCGATTCCTGACAAGATACTGGGAGAGCATCATGTGGAGGGACTGCAGGTAACACAGGCACGCCTGTGCGAGGAAGACGAGTCCGGGAGATGTCGCTTTGAACCATTGCCCGGGTCCAGCTATGTCATTCCGCTTGACACTGTCGTGATTGCAGTTGGCCAACAGGCGGACGTCGATGCCTTCCAGGGGATCGCGAGAGACAGCGGTGGCTTGATACGGGTCGGAGAGAACATGGAAACCAGCATGCCTGGCGTCTTCGCCGGAGGCGACGTAGTGTCCGGAGCACGGACGGTCGTGGAGGCTGTTCGCGATGGCAAGAAGGCTGCGGAGTCCATTGCTGCATACGTGGCGGGAGGCAAGTAATGTACAGGGAACATGACCTTTCCTATGACTTTCTCGGCATTCATCTCGAGAACCCTTTCATTCTCTCGGCTGCACCGCCAACGGACGAACTGGATATGGCGGTCGATGGTCTCAATGCGGGGTGGGCCGGGGTGGTGCTCAAGACCACCTCTGTCGAGGAAAACCCTGTCAATCTGAAATACCCGATGATGTCCTCATTTGGTACGGCTGCCCACAAGGTGTGGGGTCTGGGAAACATCGACCTCATCTCCAGGTATCACATTGAAGAGATTTGCGCCCGGGTGTCCACTCTCAAACATCTGTTTCCAGGAAAAATGATCGCCGCATCCATCATGGGGTCCAGAAAGGAAGACTGGCAGTCGCTCGTGTGGCAGCTGCGGAAGGCGGGCGTGGACCTGATTGAATGCAGCTTCAGCTGCCCTCAGGGCAGCATGGGCGAGGCTCCCGGACGGATGCTGGCACAGAGCGTGGAAGCTACGGAAAAAGTCGCAGGGTGGGTCAAGGAAGCCGCTGAGGACACGCCGGTACTAATCAAGATTACGCCCCAGGTTACGGACATCGTCGAGGTTGCCCGGGCCCTGCAGCGCGCAGGAGTTGAT
>DAOOUZ010000249.1:0-1240 GCA_035369785.1 Candidatus Cryosericum sp.
CTTGCAGGAACAGTGCCAGAGATTCCAAACACAGCAGGGTCTGACTCCATGGCAGATGGCAGAGGCTGAGGCATGGATCGCAGACGTGGCCGGACAGGGAGGCGAATATGCTGGCCGCGACCTGCTGGACGACCTCCTGCAGTGGAGCTTCGAACCAGCAACCATCTCGACAGAGCAGTGGAAGGCCGACCCGCCGACACGTGTCTATGTGGACACGATGCACAAGTCCAAGGGCACCGAGTTCGATGATGTCATCCTTGTCGCGACGAACCTGTGGGACATCACCGAGGACGAGCGCCGCGTCTGGTATGTCGCCTGCACGCGCGCCCGCTCGTCGCTCACGTTGTTCGTTCCTGCGAGCGAACAGGCGCTGTTCCACGGACTGCTGACCTCCCCGCTGGCGGAACCTTTGGAGCGCCTGCCATGTGTTCTCGATCCAGCATCCCTTCCCGCCAGCGTCTGGAGCTGTGACCTCGCCCCTGGCGATGTCATGCTGAGTTTCATGGCTGTTCCTGTGGGCAGCCGTGATGTTCCCCACGCCTTCCGGGGTTTCGACCCGGACACCCTGCACATATCGGTCGACAACGACCACTGGTATGTGTGCTCGGGAACCATCGCGCTCGCACGCCTCTCGAATGCCAGCGTTCAGACGTTGACCAAGCGTGGCTGCGATCCTGCGTGCATCACCATCGAAGCCCCGGCTGCCTACGTGCGCGAAGTAGCGGATCAGCAAGGATTCGTCCTGCTGGCCACGCTGGTAGAGGTGAAACGGGCGTAGGACGGCAGAGGACAGATTACCGATCAGACAGTGGTGAGTACTTGAATGGCAAGAGGGGTGCAATGTCGTCTATGTAAGCAACTGGGGCAAGGGGCGCCGCAAGGTTGGCCCACATCACGGGCACTATCCATCCGCCAGGGTTCCACGCCTGGCCGGCTTGACCAAACTCTAATAGCAAGAACCAGCGCAGCACTGACGATTGTCAGGCAAGAATGTCCTGGGCGTCAGGAGTTCCGTCCGTGCTAGTCCGTCGTCGTGCCACAACTACGCCAACTGTACCAACATTGTTTTGAACATGCAGCCGTTCAATTCTCTTCCAACTGAACGCCTACATCAATGCTTGGAGGCTGTGGCCCCCCTACAATCCACTGTCGGAAGACATCGGCTGACACTGTGCCGTGGCAGATTCCTCCACACCACACAGCATATAACACGAACCATGTTACACGCAATATGTTATTG
>DAOOUZ010000250.1:0-1231 GCA_035369785.1 Candidatus Cryosericum sp.
CTCCAGGGACCAGCACCCCGTCATACCTGCCTGCATCCAGCAAGCGCACGCCCTGCTTCTCCACCTCGTCGCTGTCCACCAGGTCGATGCGCAGGTCGCAGCCGGTCGCCCACGCGGCGTGGTGCAGGGCCTCGCGCAGGGAGAGGTAGGCATCGTTCAGCTGCACGTACTTGCCGACGATGGCCAGCTTGCGGGGCGTCGTCGCCTGATCGATGGTCCATGTGAACCGCACCCATGGCGTTTCCGTTTCCGCCGTGCGCGGCGCCATGCCGAACGCGGACAGGACCAGGCGCCCCACTCTCTGTTCCTGCAGGTAGTTGGGCACCTTGTAGACCGAACTCAGGTTGGGAAGCGAGATGACGTGGTCCACGGGCACGCCGCAGAACAGCGCGACCTTGTGCTTCTGACTGGCGGGCAGCTCCTTGACGCCCCGCGCCACGACCATCGTCGGCTGGATGCCTATCTTGCGCAGCTCTCCGACACTGTGCTGCGTCGGCTTCGTCTTGAGCTCGTCCGTTGTCTCGAGATACGGCACATACGTGAGATGGATGAAGATGGAGTTGGCCGGATCCTCGGCCCAGAACTCGCGGATGGCCTCGAGGAATGGCTGACCCTCGATGTCACCCACCGTGCCCCCGACCTCCACGATGACAAAGTCCGCGCCCGACTCCTCCGCAACCTTCGTGACACGGCTGCGGATTTCACCGGTCAGGTGGGGAATGATCTGGACCGTGTGGCCAAGGTACTCTCCCTTGCGCTCCTTCTCGATGACGGCAAGGTACACCTGGCCGCTGGTCACGTTGTTGATGCGGTGGAGATTCTGGTTGAGGAACCGCTCGTAGTGGCCCAGGTCCAGGTCCGTTTCGGCCCCGTCCTCGGTGACAAACACCTCGCCGTGCTCGAATGGGTTCTGGACCCCTGCATCCACGTTGAGGTACGGGTCCATCTTGAGCATGGTGACCGTGAACCCCTCATCCAGCAGGATGCGCCCGAGGGAAGCTGAGAAGATGCCCTTGCCAAGCGATGACATGACACCGCCGGTAACGAAAATGAATTTGCTCATGCTGCCTCCGCCTACCACCTGGGTCCCGACCCTGTCCCGCTCCACGTGCGCACATGCACAACAACCGCCACCTGCCCCGGTTCCCAGTCATTGTACCGGAAAACCGGGGCAGCGCCACTTCCCCGTCCTGCGAGCCGACCTCCGAGGACGGAGGCTACTTCTGCTGAC
>DAOOUZ010000251.1:0-1218 GCA_035369785.1 Candidatus Cryosericum sp.
TGGCCTTCAGCACGATATCATAGATCTTGCGTTGTTCATCGGTGGGTTCGCCGACAAACACCATACGTGAGGTATCCGAGCAGTACCCATGGTATCGGCAGCCAAAGTCCAGGACGACGACGTCCTGGCCGGTGATGACTCGATCGCCACCTGTATAGTGGGGTCGCGAGCTGTTGGGACCGGATGCGACGATCGTCTCGAAGGCAAGTTCTGGTGCTCCCTTCATGGTGAAGAGCTCGCCGATTTTCTTCTTGACTTCTCCTTCAGTCACTCCGGCATGAATGAACGGCAGGACTTCAACCGCCACTTCGTCCGCAAGCCGTGCAGCCTCGCGCAGGAAACCCCTTTCCTCTGCGTCCTTGCAGACACGCACCTCCTCGAGAACACTGCTGCCGATCTCAAATCGTCCCCTGGTCACAGTGCGCAGGCTCAGGAGATCCACGGCCCGGATAGCATCGTTGACGCCGATTGTCATATGGTCCATCTCATACTTTTGGTTGGCGGCCTCGGCTGCTCCGAGGAAGCCGTCCGTATCGCTCCAGACAAAGATGTCCGTGGCTGGCCCTAGGGCTTCGCGGGTTTCTTCGTAGTAGAGCTCGGGGCAGATGTGAAAGAAACGCCCGTCGTTCAGGATGACGAGAGCCTTGAAGCGTTCATCGGACAAGGGCGTCAAGCCGGCAAGATATGCAAGATCGGTGTTCGGTCCGATGATGAGAGCATCCAGGGATGCTGCAGACATGTGCCCTGCTACTTCCTTGATTCTATGCGGCTGTATCACGTGTATCGCTCCTTTCACGAGCATCTATGGCATGCTCCACAACAGGCCCCTCCACGGTGCAGCCTGCATGGTCCAAATCTGGAAAAGCCTCCCATTGCCAGAAAGGCCGATCCTGGAGAGGCCTCTCGTTCTGTGGAGAGGCCTCTCGAACCAGATCTCAGCCCTGGCTGTGCTGCATGTTCAGGACAGGTTCTCCGGGTTGAGGCATGTCAAATCGTCGACGACAAACCTCCCGTCTTTCCGAATCAATTCGCCGTCGAAGAAGATCTCACCTCCGCCGTACTCCGGCCGCTGGATGCTGATGAGGTCCCAGTGAACGGCAGAGTGGTTGCCGTTGCTGGCGTTGTCGTAGCTGTTCCCGGGCGTCAGGTGGAAGCTCCCGGCAATCTTCTCATCGAACAGGATGTCTGCCATGGGTTTGGTGATAACTGGATTGACAC
>DAOOUZ010000252.1:0-1217 GCA_035369785.1 Candidatus Cryosericum sp.
GATGCTCAGGACCGCGTCGGGACGGCCCTTCAGGACAGCCTCCCGGACAACCTGGTCACATGTCCCGAACACGGTGGGAATCTCCAGCTTGAGTATCTCCGCGCCAGACACGACGCCAGGAAGCAACCGCACAGCCTCCCATGCAGGGTTGACGTTCTCCTGTCCGAACGGGTCGAATCCAGTGACAAGGATGCGCATCTCTTCACCTCGCAGCGGCTGGGCAGCCTCGCCTGCGGTCCCCGCAGAAGGGTGCAGGCGTGCCGTGGCACTGCCGCTTGGGCCACCCTAACACCGTTCGTATTCCGTGTCAAGGCGAGCGGGTGGCCAGTCCGCGGACAGCCTCCGCTGTGCAAAATGAGGTGGAGCCGCTGGTGCGCCGAGGGTTGAACGTCACAGGCAGGACCTGTACAATGGCAGTGAGGTGATAGTATGGCAGCAGTAACGGTGCGCGTGTTCCTGACGGACGCGTTCAAGCAGGGACCGGTCGCACGTACGGCGGATACATACGTTGAAGCGCTGCGCTCGCTCGTGAATGACTACCCGGTGCTCAAGGGCATCATCCTCACGGAGGACGGCCATCTGCAACGAACCTACATCTACCTGCTCAATGGCAGGAGCGTCGAGTTCCTGGGCAAGGAACATGCACCCCTTGCAGACGGCGATACCCTTTCGGTGTTTCCCCCCGTCGGGGGCGGATGACCTTCGCCGCGCCCGTGCAGGGGCGGCCCTACAGGGCCGCCCTGAACACGGATGGATAGAGGTCTGCGGAGGCAACGGTTCCCTGCAGAACTGGTCTGAGAAGTGAGCTGATATCGGTCTGCTCCTTCATCATCCGCAGGTACACGCCGGGATTGTTGACTCCTTCCCCCACAAAGACGTAGCCACGCAGTCTGCCGTTTCTGACAAGAATCTTCCGATACTGTCCATCGCTCGTATCGCGGTAGACGTCCCCTTCGTCCCGTGTGCTCTCGCCGCCCGTGAACACCGTCAGGCCGAACACCGTCAGGATGTTGCGGAAGACATCGCCCGGATACCATGTTTCCTGTTCCACCATATTCTGAGCAGCACACCGTGCCTGCTCCACCGCCACAGGCCAGAGTGCGTGCACGGCCTTCTGGCCCAACAGGATGTCATCCGTTTCGACTGCGTCGCCGGCAGCGTAGACCCCGGCAGCAGTCGTTTCCAGGTGGGGGCCCAGCACGATGCCTTTGTTGACC
>DAOOUZ010000253.1:0-1211 GCA_035369785.1 Candidatus Cryosericum sp.
CCTGAGCTACTACGAACTCACGACCTTCAATCCGACCGTTGTCTCCATTGCACTTCCGCGCAATGTCTCACCTGCGCGTGTGTCGTTTCCGCCAATCAAAGCCTACCGGTTTTCTGAGCGGTTCTACACGCCAGGGATACGCGTGATCCGAACAGAGAGGGGGAAGTTCCGAATCTACTCCCAGGAGAAAACGATATGTGACTGCTTCCGTCTTCGCCGGTCTATTGGCGAGGACCTTGCGATCGAGGCTCTCCGTACGTACGTCCGCGCCACGGACTTTGACTCCAAGGCACTTTCAGAGATGGCAATAGCCTGTCGGGTTACTTCAGTCATCAGGCCTTATCTCAAGGCATGGGTGGAGTAGAACATGCGACGCGCCGCGGCCAACATCCCCGATTCCATCAGAGCTCAGCTGTTGGCCATCTCCCGTGCGTGCGGAGAAGATCCAAACGCAGTATTGAGGCGCTATTGCCAGGAACGCCTTCTCTTCCGAATTGGACAATCGGACCTCGGCAAACACTTGTATCTCAAGGGGGGCATGCTCCTCGTAACATATGGACTACCTGCCCCCAGGGCCACCATCGACATCGACTTTCTCGCCCGTGATATATCGAATCAGGCAGAGGGTCTGCGCACGATGTTTGCTGAAGCAGCCCTTGTCCCATGCCCTGAAGATGGCGTTGTCTTCGACACAGATCACATCGGCACAGAACCCATGAAGGGACACGTAGGAGTAACACTCAAACTGCCAACCCATTTGGGAAGTGCACGTCTTCCGGTGTCCGTTGACGTTGCTTTTGGCGATGTTGTTTGCAAAGGACTCCTCACCCAGGTTCCGACCCTACTTGCCTGTATCCCTGCTCCAACGGTCCTTGCGTATTCACTGGACTCTGCAGTTGCAGAGAAGTTTGAAGCTATGGTCCACTGGGGCTTGGACAACTCCCGCTTCAAGGACTTTTTCGATGTGTGGTATCTTGCACGCAACCGAGAATTCTCAATGAAGGAACTTCACACCGCCATCACCCTGACTTTCGACTGCCGGAGCACCCCACTTTCACGGCGTTCCACCGTTTTCGACCCTGCTTTTGCATCCTCGAAGGATCGACAGCAAGGATGGCATGCGTGGACAACCAGAACCTCCCTTACTGCCCCTGCAACTTTTTCTGAGGTCATGAAGGGCATTGTCCAGTTTCTTGAACCGGTTTGCCATG
>DAOOUZ010000254.1:0-1203 GCA_035369785.1 Candidatus Cryosericum sp.
CAGGACCGCCAGTCCTCCAGGCATGGCGGGTACCTGGAAGCGTCCCAGCTCTGCACCCTCGGCCGACAGATGGACAATGGTGTCGTCGGTCTGATTGCATGCCCAGAGTGTTCCGTCGCCAGCCACCTCGAGGTCGGCCACTTCATCCACCTTGCCTGCTGCGATGGTCCGCCTGAACGTTCCTGCTGCGTCGTACACGGCGATGAATCCGCCCCCTGGGTCCTGCGCACCGATGTACACGAGACCATCCGGGCCCGCGGCGACGCACAGTACCTGCTCCATGGAGCGGGACCCCGCCTGCGTGAGGGAGAGGAGCATGTTCCCGCTTGCATCCAGGACAGCCACGTAGCCGCGGTTCCAGTCGATTGTCTGACCGTCGGCGGAAATCACCGGCTTGCTGCAGGCGACCCAGAGCTGCCCCGCCTCGTCAATCGCGACATCCTGCGGGTTGTTGAGTCTTCCAGGACTGCCCATGGGGTACTCCTGTGCCGCGACGACGCCGCCTCCCGGCGCGTACCGGATAACTTTGGCGAACAGCCCGCTGCCGAACGGGTTTGTCGCGCCACGAAAGAAGCCGCTGTTCACCGCGTAAACGCACCCGTCTGCGCCAACCGCCACGCCGCCCGGTGTCAGGAGTTCTGCCTCCTGAATGTCAGCAGGGTCCTCCGGGTACTGGCCATATGCCCGTAGATACGTGCCGGAGGCAGAGAACATCTTGACGGCAGGCACGGGGAGATCGCCCGTTCCTCTGTCCGCAACATAGATGTTGCCGGCGTTGTCAACGGCAAGGTCTGCGCCGCTGGTGATGCGGTTTTCTCCGTCGCCGGGCGCGGCCAGGACCCGTACAGCCGACGTTCCTGAAACGCGATAGACGGTGCTGGTGCCACTTGCGATGACATAGGGCACGGACCCTGCCGCGGTCATGCCCGCAGGTCGTGAAATGCCCGTGACGGCGGCGATGTACGTCCCGTCCGCCGTGAAGTGCTGGAGGCGGTTATTCATCTGGTCCGCGACCCAGATTGTGCCATCCGGGAGAACTGCGATGCCTGCCGGCCCAGAGAACTCGCCTGCTCCTTTTCCCTCACGCCCGAACTCCAGCTGCACCGTGCCGGCAGCGCTATACTTCACGACCTTATCGGCGAAGAAGTCCGTCACATAGATGTTTCCTGCCGCGTCACCTGCGACGTCGGTGGGGTACTGCAG
>DAOOUZ010000255.1:0-1201 GCA_035369785.1 Candidatus Cryosericum sp.
CGAAGATGCTGACGTCGGTGACCTGCGTGGTGACCCACAGCGCGAAGAACGAGCCGAGGACGGCGACGGCGCCGATGACGGCCGGGAGGCCGGACGCGACGAGCGTGCCGAACACGAGCAGCAGCAGGAGCATCGGCTCCTTGAGAACCTCGAGCAGAATCCGTACCCAGCCGCGCCTGCTGGCGCTGGGAAGCTCGTTGGGGCCTTCCTCGCGCAAGCGTTTCTGCGCTTCCGCCGTCGTGAGTCCCTGTGGTGCGGGTGGAACACGTACCTGTGTACCGTCCGATGATGATGCCATGACAGAAACCTCCATGCGCTGCAGATATGGTGGGTTCCCGACCTTGATATTGCTTGACTCTGGCAAGCCCTACGTCCAGCTGCGTGTGTGCAGCGACTGGCAGGCGACCTGTCAGGAACACTTGTATGCTAGGGCCAATCGCGTGGCGTGTCAAGCATTCTGCGCCTGCTCCTGCGCGCGGGATGAATGCCCGCTTCCTGCGCGGAGGCACGCGATTGTGAAGGCGGACCCTGATGGCCGTGGGGTTGGTATTGCAGCGTCTCTCGTCTACACTTTTGTCAAGGGACTCCTGTCCAATGTCTCGGCTGAGGGCGCGGCAGTGCGGAGGTGATGATGAAAGCAGTAGTTGCCATGAATGCGTTCAAGGGCAGCATCCGGGCCAGGGCTGCGACGGATGCCGTGGCCCTGGCCTTCGAACAGGCGGGGTTCGAGGTGGAGCGCCTGTACCTGGCGGATGGCGGCGAGGGAACCATCGAAGCCGCCGCGGCCATGGGCGCGCGCGTCGAGTTCGTGCCGACCATGGACCCGCTGATGCGCCCCATCGAAGCCCCCATCGCGTGGCTGGGCCAGACGGCCGTCATCGAGCTGGCGCGCGCCTCCGGCATGGGGCTCATCGCTCCGGAGGAGCGCAATCCCATGCAGACGACCACGTGGGGCACGGGGGTCCTTGTGCGACGCGCGCTGGAGCAGCGTGCAACGAGCATTATTCTGGGTGTTGGAGGTTCGGCGACCCTGGATGGCGGTCTGGGGATGCTGGCCGCGATGGGGTTCAGCGTGACGGATGACGCCGGGAATGATACGTGGCGGGGCGGCGAGGGCTTGACCCGCACAACCCGCATCGTTGGAAGTGGCGCGGGGCGACCCGCCAGCCTCGTTCTGGCGACCGACGTCATCAATCCCCTC
>DAOOUZ010000256.1:0-1173 GCA_035369785.1 Candidatus Cryosericum sp.
TGAATTCTACGCAATTTCAAGATATGCTGTTTGCCTCAACCACACGGAGGTGTGACATGAAAAAGGGGTCCGAGACCGAATTGAACAAAAGATCTGCCTGGAATCTTATTGACCGCGACGCAGCAGAGAGACTGGCGACTGAGTATATGTCCGTGATCAGTGATGCGAAGACCGAACGTGAGTTCGTGCAGTCGGCTGTCGTCATAGCGCAGGCTGCTGGGTACAAGCCTGCTGATGCTCTATCTGCGTCCGCTTTGCCATCCGGCGGGAAACTGATTTTTGTCAATCGCGGCAAGAACGCCGTGGTCGTGCGTCTTGGCAGGAAACCGATTTCAGATGGCGTCAACATTGTCGCAGCTCACGTCGATGCTCCACGTATCGACATCAAGCAGAATCCCTTGTTCGAGAGTACTGGGCTTGGCCTGTTTCAGACACACTACTATGGTGGCATCAAGAAATACCAGTGGGTGACCATTCCGCTCGCGCTCCACGGTGTCATCTATGACAAGACCGGGAGGAAGCTCGAGCTTCACATCGGAGAGGCTCCGTCGGACCCGGTGTTCAACATTTCCGATATACTGCCCCACCTGGGACAGGCGCAAGCCGAGAAGAAGCTTGGCGAGGCAATCCCAGGGGAGGCTCTGGACGCGATTGTCGGCCATGTTCCGGTGGACGCAGACAGCGACAAGACTCCCGTGCGCACATCGGTGCTCCGGACACTTGCCAAACAGTTCAGCATTGACGAAGAGGCATTTGCTGCGTCGGAACTTGAGTTTGTGCCGGCGATGAAGCCCAGGGAAGTGGGGTTTGACCGCGGGCTGATGCTCGCTTACGGTCATGACGACCGCATCTGCGCTTATACCGCGCTTCGGGCACTTCTTGACCAGAAACAGGTTCCCGAACG
This sequence comes from Candidatus Cryosericum sp., assembly GCA_035369785.1. GTDB lineage: Bacteria > Caldisericota > Caldisericia > Cryosericales > Cryosericaceae > Cryosericum. Next base: position 905 of record DAOOUZ010000256.1, read on the forward strand.
CACTCAGGTTGTCTTCCTTGCGGACAAGGAGGAAATCGGCAGTGATGGCGATACTGGCATGCAGAGCGAGTTCCTCGAGCTCGTCCTGGAAAAACTGATTGAGGACTCAGCGGCTTCAACGACATGCCGGAAGGTGTTCTGGAAGTCTGTCGCGCTCAGCGCGGATGTCGACGCTGGCATGGACCCTAATTACCTGGACCTCTTCGAAGCCGCCAATGCTGCTACTGTGGGCAACGGTATTGTGGTAACCAAGTTCACTGGTTCGCGGG
>DAOOUZ010000257.1:0-1166 GCA_035369785.1 Candidatus Cryosericum sp.
TCGACTTCACGGATGCACTCGGGAATGGAGTACGGGAGCACAAAGCCAATCTTGTTGGTCTTGGTCATCTTGCCGGCCACGATGCCCGCAAGGTAGTCCGGCTGCTCCATGCGGCCGAAGTAGGTGCCAAGGTTGTCCGACCGCTTGTAGCCGGAAGCGTGCATGAACTTGACCGTGGGATTGTCCTTGGCCGTGTTGACCATGGCGTCCATGAAGCCGAAGCTGGTGCCGAAGATGAGGTCATACCCGGCGCTTGCGTAGTCGCGGAAGACCTTCTCCGCCTGGGCGCCTTCCGGAACGCTCTCGGAGTACGTCGTTTCGACGTTGGGATCGTTCTGCTGCAGATAGAGCCGACCTTCCTCGTGAGCCTGGGAGTATCCACCATCGTTGTGCGGGCCGACGTAGACGAACGCGACCTTGAGCTTCTTTGCGGGGGCCGGTGGCTCGGCCGTTTTCGAGCAGCCGGTGGAACCGACGACAAGTGCAACAGCAAGCAGTACAATCAGCGAAACTTTCCGGAACTTCATACTCTCTAGCCTCCCATGGCAAGACTGACGTACCGAACCAGCGGTTTTTCGCTTGCTTCCTGCCCGGGCATGCCCTGCACAGCCATCTGACCTGTGCCGCCCGGTCGTGTTGTGCCCTGTTCCTGTTCAGTTGCCATTGTATCAGGAACGCAAGGCAAGTAAAGATTGCAAACGCGGGCACATGGTCGCCCGGGCCATTGACCGCCCGCGATCCCCGACTACTCTGGTGTGGGGTGCCCGCAAGGGCTGAGAGAGTCGAACGGCTCAACTCGTTGAACCTGACCTGGATAATGCCAGCGTAGGGAGACAGGAAGGCAGGCCGACACCCCGAACTCTGTTGCAGATTCGGGAGGCAGGAATGGAACGTACACCGCGCAGGGCCATCACCGTCAAGGAGATGGCAGAAATGGGCATCGCCGTCGCTCTCGGCGTTGCACTGTCGTACCTGTCCAAAGCAATCTGGTCGATGCCGATGGGCGGCACGCTGGAGCTGGGCGTCATTCCCGTGTTCTACATCGCGCTCAAGTGGGGGTCACGCGACGGCTTCATTGTGGGACTGGCGCTGGGGCTCATCACGCTCGTAACCGACCCGTACTTCGTCCATCCCATCCAGATTCTTCTGGACTATCCTCTGCCCGG
>DAOOUZ010000258.1:0-1137 GCA_035369785.1 Candidatus Cryosericum sp.
GTCGCCAGAGGTGAAGGACGCTGTCATCGGGGCAGCGTTCCAGGCGCCGACGGCAGGTGACATGATGTTCTATACCATCATCGACGTCACTGACCAGGCGGTGAAGGAGCAGCTGGCCGTGCTCTGCGACCACCAGCCGTTCATCGCCAAGGCCCCGCTCGTGCTGACCTTCGTGGCAGACTGCGACCGCTGGTACCGAACCTATCAGGCGGCTGGACTCACTGTCCGACAGCCTGGCCCGGGGGACCTGGTCCTGGCGTGCGCGGACGCCGTCATCGCCGCTCAGAACACAGTGGTGGCGGCCCAGGCTCTTGGGCTCGGCTCCTGCTACATCGGCGACATCCTGGAAAACTGTGACGCGGTCCGGCAGCTGCTTGGTCTGCCAGAGTTCGCCATGCCGGCTGTGCTTGTCGTCTACGGCTATCCGACGCAGCAGCAGCGCGACCGTCCCAAGCCCGCGCGCTTTGCACGCAGCCACATCGTGCACGAAAACACGTACCGCCCGATGGACGCGGATGAACTTCTCGGCATGTACGCTGAGCGCGGCGACCGCGAAAGCATCGACGCCCTGTGCAAGCGGAAGTACCTTTCCGCCTTCTCGCTCGAGATGAACCGCTCCGTCGCCCAGTATCTGGAACACTTCCGAGGTTCGTGACCACAGCCAGCGCCATACGGTCTTGCCTGGAGCAGGCGGATGCACGCTGAGTGTCTTGAGCCTGCCGCGGCCGGGTTGTTACCCTATGCTGCACGTGCGTTGGGTTCGTACGCGCCGGTTCTGGCCGGGGGCACGGCCTTGGCCTTGCAGCTGGGCCACCGAATGTCCTTTGACGTTGATTTCTTCACCGGCCAGCACCTTGAACCTGCTGCACGTCCTCCGGGACGTGCAGCAGGCAGGTGCTCCTGTTGAGGTTCTGCAGCTTCAGGCAGGAACGGTCGTCGTCATGGTGCACGGGGTCAAGGTATCGCTGTTCGAGGATCCCTATCCTTTGGTCGAACCTGTGCGTTCGTTTCAGGGAGCCAGCGTGGCGGGCGTGCTAGACATTGCCTCCATGAAGTTGATCGCCATCCTGCAGCGTGGTGCCAAGCGTGATTTTGTGGACCTCTGGGCCGCGCTGCAACACGTCCCATTTCGCCAGG
>DAOOUZ010000259.1:0-1126 GCA_035369785.1 Candidatus Cryosericum sp.
CCGCCGACCTTGGCCTAGTCGTGACCTACCTGCCCTTCGTGCCGAACACCCTTGAACTCTTGAAGGCTCCGGTTGTCTACGATTGCGTGGACGACCACAGTTCGTACCCTGGACTCATCGACAGGAACACCGTCATCCGTCTCGAGCAGAGGACGGCCGGGATCGCAGATGCCGTGGTCGCGACGAATGAAACGATTGCGGGCCGGTTTACCCCATGGCTGGACAAGCTCAGCGTCATTCCGAACGGGGTGGACTACGATCTCTTTTCGGCGCCTGCCATGGCCGCGCTGCGAGTAAGCAGTAAACTGTCAACAAACCGCTGCCTGCTGTATGTTGGGGCGATGCGCGAATGGTTTGACACAGACGTGGTGGCAGCCGTGGCGCGGGCGTTTCCCGAGTACGGCATCGACTGCTTCGGAGCTGCTCTCCCGTCCGTCCGTCAGGCGCTCGGTGCCTTGCCGAATGTGCACTTCAAGGGGAGTCTGCCGCAACAGGAGATCGCGGGCCTGGCCCCGCTGTATGATGCCGCGCTTATCCCGTTCCGCATGTCTCCCCTCACCCAGGGGGTCGACCCTCTCAAGTTCTATGAGTACACCTCAGCCGGTCTTCCAGTCGTTTCGTCCCCGATTGACGCCCTGGGAGCCTTCGATGAGTCCACGGTGCGCATTGCATTCACGCCGGATGAGTTCGTCGCAGCTGTCCGGAGCAGCATCAACGACGACTCGGTGGAACTGAGGCTTCACCGCATCGAATCGTCACGCCGTTTCGACTGGTCCTATCGGGTTGCCGAGTTCGACCGTGTCATTGACGGGGCACTGCATCATCGAGACACATGATACTGGAGGAATCAATGGAAAAGAAGGTTGCAGTCGTTGGTCTTGGGTATGTTGGTCTTCCACTCGCCTTGACCTATGTTCTTGGAGGGTTTCAAGTTGCCGGGGTGGACGTTGACGCTCAGCGCATCGAAGCCATACGGTCAGCCTCACTGGGCATGCGCGAGGACTTCGATGGCGTCCCTGTGAACGATGTGCTGAGGAGGTGCCTCGCGGACGGAAATCTCATTGTCACGAGCGCGTTCGCTGAGCTGCCGGCGGACATCCACACATACATCATAACCGTGGGCATC
>DAOOUZ010000260.1:0-1071 GCA_035369785.1 Candidatus Cryosericum sp.
AGAGGTGGCACAGTTTGATACCCTCCCGCGACGCCTTGTCCGTATACGCCGGACCGATGCCCCTGCCGGTTGTCCCGATGCGGCTCGAGCGCATCGCCTCCATGAGCTGGTCCTGCTGTTTGTGCCACGGCAGGACGAGAAATACCTCAGGATCGACGGCGAACCGCGCGCCGATGCCAGGAAAGTCCGCTGCCAGCACTTCCAGCTCAGCAATAAGCTGTTCGAGGTCGACAACCATGCCGGCGCCGAGGAACCCCCTGCCGCTTCCTTCGGGCAGGATGCAGGGCAGCAGGTGATTGACGTACTTCCGGTCGCCGACGTAAATGGTGTGCCCGGCATTGGCGCCACCTGCAAACCGCACGATCCACTCAAAGTCCTTTGCAAAGTAATTGACGACCTTGCCTTTGCCCTCATCGCCCCACTGAGCGCCGACCACTGCCACGCGTCTCATGACGCCACCTCCTTTTCCAGACCGAAGCGTGCATAGATAGTTCCGATGTTCCGCAGGTAGTACTGCGGGTCAAACAGCCGGTCGAGTTCTTCTCCGGCGATGCGCGCACGAATCTGCCCCTCCCCGTGACACAGGTCGCGGAAGTCCTTGCCGTCGTCCCAGGCCTCCATGGCCAGGCGCTGTATGACCAAGTATGCCTCCTCGCGACTCATGCCGCGTTCGATGAGAGCCAGCAGGACCCGTTCGGAGTAGACCAGATGGTGCGAAGCCTCGAACGTCCGTTGCATTGCAGCCTCATCGACGACCAGCCCGCGCATCAACCAGATGGCACGGTCCAGCATGTAGTACAGCGTCATTGTGGCATCCGGCAGAATCACCCGCTCCACGGAGGAGTGGGAGATGTCCCGCTCCTGCCAGAGCGCCACATCCTCATACGCTGCTGTCATGTTTCCCCGAAGGAGACGCGCCATGCCACACAGGCGCTCGCAGATGATAGGATTCTTCTTGTGCGGCATGGCCGACGACCCACGCTGACGGGCGCCGAACGGTTCCTGCGCCTCACGCACCTCGGTGCGCTGCAGCAGGCGCACCTCCGTTGCCATGCGCTCAATCTGCGCGCC
>DAOOUZ010000261.1:0-1065 GCA_035369785.1 Candidatus Cryosericum sp.
CGGCTCCTGCACCGCTCCGTGGTACTCAACCTCGACGGCGATTCCTATGACTCTGTCAACCCGAGTGGGCCCCGGTAGGACACCTTCATTTGGCCCCATCTGAGCTGGTCCGTTGGGGTGGGCATTCCCTGACTCCTTACTATCTCCTTAAGGTCGTATCCCCCTTTGGCGCATGAGAGATCCCTAAGGTCTGGTTATGGGAGGGATACAGAAGCAGGCGGGCTTGGGTGGCGTCCAGAAGCAGGCAGCATGGAAGCAGGTGCTGTGGTTCGTCTTCGTCCTGTGCGCAACTGTGACGGTGCTGTGGGTGGCATTCACGTACTACACGCAGGCCGTCGATGAGGGGCACGTTGGCCCCGTTCGAACCGCCGAGCCAGGGCCAAGTTAGTCCAAGCCTGTCTTCCGTAACCCTGTCCAGATCACTTCGTCAGGCATAAGCCTCGATCCACCGATGGGGGTTGGGTAGTGGGCTGAAGATGCGCGTCGGAGCATGAGAATGCCCCTGTGTGGCAACAGAATTGGAGTTCTTCACGCTTCAAATCGGTCACGCACAAAAGGGGCATCTCGTAGGTGAAACTCTCTCACACCCTCACAGCGACCTCGGCGGTCTTCGACGATCCGAATCTGGTGTCGGCTGCGGGGCTGGTCCCGACCATGGCGCTGGCGCAACGGGCAGGGCTTGGCGACCTCGCCGATGCGCATCTGAGCGTGCCGACGGACAAGGGCGCCAACGCGGGGTTGAAGGTGACCTCGCTGGTCGCAGGCATGGTCGCCGGCGCCGACAGCATCGATGACATGGCGCTGCTGCGCCATGGGGGGATGTCCCGGATCTTCACCCGGGCGTACGCCCCGTCGACGCTGGGGTCGTTCCTGCGTGCGTTCACGTTCGGGCACGTGCGCCAGCTCGACGCGGTCGCCTCCCGGTTCCTGCTCGCCCTGTCCCACCTCGTGGGGTTCGTCAGGCCTGCGCCGCAGGTCACACAGGGCGTCGAGGACGCCGTGGCATCGGGTGGGTTCGCGTTCGTCGATGTGGACGACACGATCATCGAGGTCCACGGCCACGCC
>DAOOUZ010000262.1:0-1057 GCA_035369785.1 Candidatus Cryosericum sp.
CGCCCTTCGAATCCAGAACTCTTGCCGACTTGAGTACCTGCGTCATCGCACTCTCCTTTTCGAACATGATACCAGAAACCGGCGACAAAAAACCCGTCCCTCGCGGGACGGGCCCATGCAATCTTTCTTCAGAGACAGTGAGAAACCTATTCGCCCTTGGGCGGAATACCAAACGGGGTGGTATCCTCAAGCGGCTCTCCAGGTTCGGACAGCAGCCCACGGATATCCTTAGGAAGCCGGAAAATGCGCTCATGGGTTACGCCATCATAGAACCTGAGCGTACTGACGTCCCCCACCCGCTCGGCAAGAATCCGGTCGACCGTCGCCGCATTCAATGCAAGCGGGTCGGTCTTCTTCGACGCAAGGATGTAGGACCATGGCACATCGTACGCTCCGACATACGAATACAGCGAACGGGCGACAGGGAACACAGCGCGGATACTGTCAAGAATTCTCTTGTGCACGGCGACGTTCGTTGGCTTCAGGTACGATGCCGTCACACACAGAGTCCCGTCATCGTCAAGAACGCGAAACGCCTGCTCATAGAACTGCTTCGTGAAGAGCACAAGCGATGGCCCTCCCTCGAACAGATCCGTCAGGTCCTCGATGATCACGTTGTACGAGTGATCCGGCTGACGTTCGATGTATCCCCGTGCGTCCTCGAAGTGAAGGCTGACCCTGGGGTCATGGAACGCCCCCTGATGGTACTCCGGGAGATACTGCTCATACAACTGATTGGCCTCTTCGTCGATGTCACACATGTCGATGTGCTCGACCGACTTGAACCGGAGCAACTCCCGGAGGGATGCGCCTTCTCCCCCACCGACCACCAGGATCCTGCGAGGGTCCGGATGGCACACCATCGCCGGTTCATTCAGACACTCGTGATAGATGTACTCGTCCTTGACAGAACTCTGACAGTCGCCATCCAGAATGAGCATCTTGCCGTAGTGCTCGGATTCGACAATCTCGACTGTCTGATACCTCGTCTTTCTTGTGGCGATGATGCCGGTGAGCGCGTGGAGATGAATCTCCCCGGGCTCAAACGTGTCATGAT
>DAOOUZ010000263.1:0-1021 GCA_035369785.1 Candidatus Cryosericum sp.
TCCCCCGTTGATCTTCGGCCGAAGCATATTCCCGTTTGGGTTCACAAGCACGGATGGGAGGCCGTCGATGATAGCCAGCGAGCACGGTCCTTCCTGTACACTTCGCTTGCCGCAACAGTCGCAACCATGTTTGGCAAGGATAGAATCAGGTTTTATGAGAACGGGGTCACGAGCCTCAACCTCCCAGTGACCGAGCAGATCCTGGGTGCAAGGGCGACACGTACGACACATCCGAAAACCATCGCTGGCTTTCGCAGCATCCTCTCCCTTGTGGCTGATCGAGATTTCCAGGTTGAGACGCCGTTCTTCTGGAAGACAAAGACGGATATCCTCGATCTCATCAAGAAAGCTGGACAGGCCGAACTGATCAAGCACACGGTCAGTTGCAGCCACGTTTGGGGGATGACCAAGCTCCACACACACTGCGGCCGCTGTTCACAGTGTATAGATCGGCGTTTGGCGGTATTCGCATCCAATGTCGTGGAACACGACCCCGATGAGATGTACCACACGGATGTTTTCATAGGATCACGGTCAGACAAGAACCAGGATATCGTCATGGCAGAATCGTACGTCCGTAGCATGAGGCAGTGCGCCGACCTGTCAGCGACCCAGTTCTTCGCCAGATATGGTGAGGCATCACGAGCAGTTCCATACGTCTCAGGGAAGGCGGACGATGTGGCTGGCATGATCCTGCAGTTGTACACACGCAACGGCCAGCAAGTGAAACGGGCGATAGCCGGCGCGGTCAAACACTATGCTGACCGACTCGGCGAGAGTGATCTTCCCAACCGCTGTCTAATGCGGCAGCTATTCGGGGCCACTGTTCCAACAGGAGCTCTGCAACCCCAGAAGAAGCTGGTTGAGGTCACTCGGCCTAAAACACAGAACTGGAAAGACGTGACCATTGAGATCGTAGACGACAACACTGCAAGGTACCGAGTCAGTGGTGACCCCTGGAAGCGAGCAACCTATGCGGAACTTGGCTTCGCAGACAAGCGGAAGGGCCTCCCGAACAAAC
>DAOOUZ010000264.1:0-1019 GCA_035369785.1 Candidatus Cryosericum sp.
CCTTCAGCACTGTGTCCAGTCTGTCCAAGTCCATGATGTCACTATAGCCGTGTTCCGACGGAGTGGCTGAAGAATGGCGCAGAGCCCCCAGATTGGCGCGGGTGGACGCATACCCCAGGGTTCTCAGTCTCTTGGCGTACTTGCGATGCTACGAACTCGTTCAGGCTACGGGGGAAAGGGGCGTGCGAGACGTGAACATGAGTCCGAGGAGACAACCCCTGGAGCAGTTGAGTTTGACCGCGCCGCAGCAGCGGGGAGTGTGGTGTAGTAACTTGGATGCTCACTGTTGTTGATTGCCAGAGTCACTATTCCAACCCGTGGCGCATGACCTTGGCTCTTTCATGCCATGAACACGCCCAAGGAACGTTGCCGGCTCAATGCAAATGCTTCCAGAAGGTGCACACCCATGAATTGCTGGGTCAACCCGCTATCGCGGTTCGATGATACCGCGAAGCAGCCACCCCACAACTGCTCCTGCGGCAGCACTGATGCATGCTCCGATGACATTCCTGGTGACCCACTGCAAGGTCGCTACGAGCCACGTCCGCGGCATGGTCTTGGCAACATGAGCCCGGCCGTGCTCAGTAAGTCTGATATCGCGTATCTCGAGGATGGCCCCGTCACCCTCGAGTCGTTTGCAGTCGACGAGCCCTTGGCCATACAAACCGTCGCTGGATCCTATGATGTTTACAAGTGTTGATTCATCGATATGATCCAGCTTTGGGCTGGCGAGACGCACCAGATCTTGGACAGTGTGAACACTTTGTCCAAGATCGGTCTGATAAAGGGTCCGCAGCGCAATTGTGCCATAGGATTCATTGCTGTGCTTCATGTTACCTCCTTCCTCGTCACAAGTATCGACCGGGAGCTGATGCAAGGTCAACGCCGACTGCTTCATGATCGATCGAGCAGTGATGCTGCCTGCGGTTCCACCACGACATGCCGGCCACCCTGGAGCGACACGCGCAGCGGGGATCCTTTATGTCTGAGGTCGGTGGCTGAAAGACGCAGCCAGAATG